>NZ_NSFU01000015.1:0-214026 GCF_002294875.1 Mesorhizobium sp. WSM4312
AGCAAGCCGCACTGTCGAAACCGTTTGCGACGCAATCGGGCAGACCCTCAATCGCGTCACACCGACAGAATGCTCAAACTATTTCGAAAACTCAGGATATGACCGACACTAATCCCATCCCGCTCTAGACCTTGCATCTTCGCCGCGATCGCCGGTCCGACACCGTGGAATTTCCTGACCGGCAAGGCTTCGAGAAAGCGGGCCCCAGGCGAGGCGTGATCCGATGCCATTTTGCATGGAATTTGTTGTAGGAGTTACCGGCGGACGCGGTCAGCCCGATCACTACAGGGATCTTCGCCCTGATTATTTCAGCGCCGGTCGTCGCCCGGCAATGCCGTGCCGGTTCTCAGTCACATCGAGATAGGCTTCATCGAGCGAGCGCGGCTTAATCCGATAGGTATGCTCGGCGAAAAATCCCCGAATCTGAGCCGAGACCGCTGCGGGCATTGCCGCTTTACGGTGACCGGAGGATCGCCGATCGGACGCCAAACACGCGCGCCTCGCAGCTCGGCAGCCACCACGGCGGAGGGGACGAGTTTCACCACAGCTCGCCAACGCTCGACCCACGCGGTTTGCCGAGGCGCCTCGTCCATGCGACATCATCGACCCGCTGAGCGGCTTATGCCGCTTGCTCTGCAAGCACCGACGGGCCGATATCACGTTTTCCATTGATGAGGTTGAGAAGGTGAGCTGCGGCGCGTGCGTCGCAGAGTGCCCGGTGATGATCTTTGAGGTTGATGTCGTACGCCTCGCAGAGGCTGCCGAGGCCGTAAGACTTGTGACCCGGGAACTGCCTTCGCATCGTCGCGCAGGTACAGAGTTTTGGGAACCGGAAGCGACGTTCGAGCCGCTCGTATTCGCTGGAGAGGAAGCCGTAGTCAAAATTCACATTGTGGGCGACAAAAATTCCCTCACCCATGAACTGCATGAACTCGTCAGCGACTTCCGCAAACGGGGGCGCGTTTCTTACCATGTCGTTCGTGATGCCCGTGAGCCGAGTGATCATAGCCGGGATCAACCGCTGCGGATTGATCAGCGAACTCCATTCGTCGACAATTTCATGATTGCGGATTTTTACCGCGCCAATCTCCGTGACGCGGTCGCCGTTCGACCAGCTTCCCGTGGTTTCGATGTCGACGACGACATACTCCTGCTCGGGATCGAACCGAAAATCGACACGCGCGATATCCGCCTTGATGCCTGCGCCGCCAAGCTGTCGCAGCCGCGTCAGCTGACTGCGGCGGACAGCATCCCCTTCTGCCTTCACCTCAAGGAACGCGACTTCGCCATTAAGCTCGGTCATGAGGTCCGGAAAACCGTCGCGCATGGCGCGAAAATCTTCGCACATGAGCCGCAACATGGTGCTTACGCCGCCTGGATGGGCGGCGAGCAGCGGCCGTATCGCGTCCATGTCGACATAGTCCCAAGCGAAGATCCCGTTCGGCGTCCCCCACTTTCCGGCAATGGTGCGCAGAACAAGTGTGAGCGCGGATTGTGATGCAACTGCTGCCAGTTTTTCGCCGATCTCTTTTGCGAACAGGCGCGCGAAGGTCTTGTCCTTCAGACAATGAGGCATCCAGTCGAAGCTCGAGTGCAGCTGGCCTGACTCGAAGAGCTCATCCCAAAACAGCAAACCGAAAAGGCAGTGCCAGAGGGTATTCTCCGCGTAGAAGACCTTGCAGCCCTGCCGGCGCATCACACCGGCGACGCCGGCCTCCGGGTTGCCCCGCCAGCTATCGTCGACTGTGATCGTGCGGCCGGCCCGCAGCAGCTCGGTGCAAAGCCCAGTCCTTCGGCCGTTGAACTTGCGGGCATAGAAATCATTCGCAAACACGAACTCGTCGTCACTGGCGGGATCATCGATCATCCGCCGCAGGAGCTCTTCCGACCCCTTCTTGTCGCCGGTCGAATAGAGCAGACGCGCGAGGCGCTCATTGCAGTCGAAGGAGCTACCGGCGCGATAGAGCTGTATCGCCAACTCCTTCTCGTCGCTCTTTTCGAAGTACTGGCCGGCTTTGTGCGCTGCCTTGCTTTTCAGGTCCGCGGCATAGTCAGTTGTGCATTGAGGACCGCCGAGGATTGCGGATATGGCGGCCCGGTAGGTGGGCTCGGATTTGACCTCAAGGCCATCAAGAAGGCGGCTGAAATGGAAGCTCGCATGGGCCTCATCGGCGTCCGTGAAGCGAGCGCTCAGATTTGCATTCTTGTTGGTGCGCAGGATGCCGAGGTCCCGCAAGGCAAAGTTCTTCAGATCCTGCTCGGTCTTGCCGAAATAAAGGTAGAGCAGGAATTCAATCGGTGCCGTGTCGCCAAGGGCGATAAAGTCATCTCCACCACAATATTGATAGGCTGTCTCGAAGGTGACGTTCGCAAGATAGTAGTCAACGAGCTTGCCCTTCGCCCAGGATGTGCGCAGCTCGGCCAGGCCCGCATTCTTTGCGCCTTGGATGAGCGCATCTTTGGGATGGCAAACGATGAAATGGGCGTAGTCGCTCTCTGCGAGCGAGCGCACATATCCAAGAGTGCGGAGTTCCGCAACAGCGCGTTTCGCGTTCGAAATCTCGGCATAGCGGAAAGCAGACTGACGAAAAATGACACCGCGCCGGTTTATCATCCGGATCAAAAGGCACTGGGCGTCTTTCGAGATGGTCGCAAAAGTCTCGATGAAGGCCCGGTGACGATGCGTCAACACAGCACCATAGGTCTCGCTGACGAAGCCGAGCATTTCTGTGAAATGGTCGTGATAATAATAAACCGGGAGAACAGGCAGCTTCATTTGCTCCACTCGTTCAGGTCACTCTGCGGCCCTGTGAAGCGCCGTTCCGCCACGTCGTTCCCCGTTGGCATCAAAAGGCCTGAGCGGTCTCTCTCGCGGGAGACAGTCGTGTTGATTCGAGAATTTCCATGTTCTATATTTGTTCCGACGCCAGGCAAAATGTCAACTGCATGGGTAGCGCCGGCTTAGGTTCCTGGGCTGGGATTGCGCACTGCGGTCCTCGTGAAGCTCGGACTCCAGCTCGTCGCCGATCGGGTTAATTTGACTGGCGCCGCCGAGAGGCACGCCGTCGAAGTCTTGCAGCCAGGTGTCAGTATAATCGAGCCAAAACGGAACTCCTCGCCGGGGGTCGTCGGCCCCGCGTCCCGCCTGCGGCGGCGCTATGCTGACGCTCCTTCGGCTACCCTCTTGACGCGGTCTCGTCATTGCAGTCGGTCCCGCGTCGCGCCTTCAGCGCCGCTATGCTGACGCTCCTACGGCTGCGTTTTTTCCTAAAGGGAGCCCGGCACTCCGCCATCTCCGCACAAACTCAATTGCATACGGCAAAGGCCAGGCAACAGAAGGGCGACAGCCTCACACGAGGGAAGAAATGGTCTTGGCCATCCCCCCACGCGAATGCCGTCTGCGCAGAGCGGGGCCGCTTGCTCGCAAGGCGGCGCCGACCTGTGTCTGCCGGGAAGCCTCCGAGCCAATGCGCTCGACTACCGCATTGATCTACTCGGTCTTGCCAGTGCGACCGCTGGATCTTTGCGCGTAGCCAATTGCTAAAGCTCCGGGGCGCTGGTCGCTGGTCGCCTTCGCGGATCAGGGCGAAGTACCAGTCAGGCCCCTTCAAAACAGTGGGTAGAGGCGCAACAAGTTGTCCATCCTCCATGAGCGGGCGAAAGAGCGTCGGCGAAAGCTCCGAGACCCCTGACCTGCTGGTGGACGATATCCGCAAATTCTTCGGGAAGCTGATTGCCGCCTAAAGCAATCTGACGACAAGTGCTAGCTGTTTTCCATCCGGAAAATCTAACAAAAAGGTAAAGCGTTTCGCCGTTCATGAAACGATGCTGCTTTCGCCATTTTCTTTTCCTCGTTTGCGATGATCCGCGAAAAGAGGACATTGTTCCTGTGCCCGGGTTACGAAAATGGCTTCCGTTCTCCCAGGCCACGTGCCTTTCGCAAATTGACGTCGAGACGCGCTTTCAACGTGCTCCAGCGCTTCTCCTCGTCGTCCGCGCGGCGCTGGACGGCCGCCTGATCGTTGTCGATTTCGGTGATTATTTCCGCGTGCTCGCGCTCCGCGTCGGCCAGCGCTAGCTCCGCCTTTTCCACTGCCGCCCTGCGCCGCTCCTTAGCCTTCGCCGCGGACGCCTCCTCCTTTTGGCGCTCGCTGTCACGCCGCTGCCGCTCCTTTTCGTATTCGGCTGCCGCACGGCGCTCGGCCTTCTCGTCCGCGGCCTTGGTCTTGCCAGTGCTGGGTTTTTTCGCGTGTGGCTTTCTGCTTTGCTCCGGCGCATCGTCGAGGGTGGCTGGCAGGTCAGCGTGCTCACTGAACGGCCCGTTCGTCCCCAGCGTCCGCCGCAAGACGACGCCCGGCTTCTTCATCGCCGCCGCGATGACTTTGGGATCGTCGGACACGGTCGCGAATCCCAGGTGGAATAGGTTGATGCCAGACCCCCAGGCTTCGAGCGCCGCCTTCATGGAGGGCGCCGCGATGGCGAGATCGTAGAAGCCCTGAGAGGTCTGAAAGACTTTGAGCTTGCGCGGCATGCAGCTTCGGTACCTCTTTCGTTCAAGCTGAAGCGCCGGTTAGTCCATTTCCTTTTCCGCCTTTGGCAGCCAGCGCCAGACTCCAAGCACGTTGACAACCAGGAGGATAACATTCTGGACAATCAGCGAGGCCTTGCTTTCCAGCCATCCGTCCGCTGACCAGGCAATGGCAGCGACGATGAATATCACAAACCCCGCGAAAGTGATGCGCGCGTTCCAATTCACGGCGACGAGCGCCGCAGCCAGGATCGTCGTCGCGGCTGCAAATGCTCTCAGCACCATCATCGGGTCCATCGCTATCCCTTCTGCCGAAAGACCGCCCGCTAGAGCGGACGGCCCATTCTTTCGTCGCGGCCTCAGGCCGCCTTCTGGTTCATGCTGTCCAGCGCCATCTTGTTCAGCTTCTGGTCCGTCGCCTTTTCCTCGTCGAGGTTCTGCTCGAGCACGGAAGCGCAATCGTTGCGGCCTAGCTTCTTCGCCCATGCAATCAGCGTGCCGTAACGTGTGACCTCATTGTGCTCGACGGCCTGTGCGGCGGCGGTGGGCGCTGCGTCAAGGATCTGGTTGTCGTCGACGTCGCCGGCGACCTCGCTTGCTTCCTTGCGAATGCCGTCGATCGCAGGACAATCGACGCCCTTGGCCTGGACGCCATTCATCTTAAAGATCTTCTCCAGGCGCACGACCTGGTTCTTTGTCTCGGCAAGGTGAGTTTCGAAACCGTTTTTCAGGGACGGCTCGGTTGCCTTCTCGATCATGTCCGGCAGTTTCTTCGCGATCTGCCGTTCTGCGTAGCAGATATCCTGCAGGGTGTGTACGAAGAGGTCGTTCAGCGTTTTGATGTCTTTAGTGAAAAAGCCCAAGATGTCCTCCGAGGTGTCTTTGACACCAAACTAGCAGGCAGGCGGTGAGTTCCTTCGTGAGGAATTTCCCGATGTAGCCGGCCACCCATCTGGCAATCCGCCGCCGCGAACGCTCAGGACGCCCTGCGCTCCAGCTTTGTGCCGGGCCATGCTTCCAGCAAGGCGTCCACTCCACCTGCTCGCCGAACCTGTTGAGGTAGGCGCCCATCATGGCATCATGAGTTTCCTCGGCGGAGCTGCAGAGAGCATCTGTCAGGAGGATGACCCGAAAGCCCCAGTCGATCGCACAAAGGATCGGTGCCAGACACAACTAGAACGGCCCAAGTCTCTCCCGACTATGCAGCGCGATTTGAGAGGTGCCGCCTGCTCGACAGATAGCGGAGCAGTGCTGGCAGCTTCATGGCATTCAAAACACTCTTTGCCGGCACGCCGCCCTTCCGGGCCGTCTCCACGCCCCAATGCATATGATCGAGTTCGCCGATTGAATGGGCGTCGGGATTGATGCTGAAGATGCAGCCATGGGCGAGGGCTTTCTCATGCCAGCGCCAATCGAGATCCAGCCGCCAGGGATGAGCGTTGATTTCAACAGCGACGCCGAATTTTGCGCAAGCCCTCAGTAATTTGTCGATGTCGATCTCGTAACCTGGTCGACGAGTGAGTTGCCGGCCCGTCATGTGGCCTAGAATGGTCGTGTAAGGGTTCTGAACCGCCCGTATGATACGATCGGTCTGGTCCTTCTTCGTCATCCTGAAGCGGCTGTGGACACTGGCGACAACGAAATCAAAGGTCGCAAGAATCTCATCGGGATAATCGAGAGAACCGTCCGCCAAGATATCGGCCTCAATGCCTTTGAGAATCCGAAATTCTTTCCCGTAGGACCTGTTCAACCGGTCCGCCTCACGGTGCTGCTCTTCGATCTCCTCGATGGACAGGCCGCCGGCGTAGTGCGCGGACCGCGAGTGGTCGGCCACCCCGAAATACTCGAAGCCACGTTCCCGCGTAGCGTTCGCCATGGCCGCCAAAGTCGCGGTGCCATCCGAGGCATCCGTGTGGCAGTGAACGATTCCGTGCAGATCAGCATCGCTGACAAGCTTCGGAAGCTTGTTCCTCTCTGCTTTCTCAATCTCATTGCGGCCCTCGCGCAGTTCCGGCTCGATGAATTGCAGGCGCAGCGACTCGTAGATGTCCGCTTCGGTTGCCGACGCGATCAGCTTCTTTCCACGATAGAGACCGTCCGGCCGCAGCTCCATTCCCAGCTCTTTTGCGCGTTCGTGCAGCAACCTGACATGCTCAGCCGAGCCCGTCGCATTGAGCAACTGTGCGCCAAAATGCCTTTTGTCGGTAATGACGAGGTTCAAGCCGCCGCTTGGCTTGTTCTCGGCTGGTTGCTTGGCTTCCGCGACAACCGCCAGATCGGAGACAAGTTCGCTGCCGCGGCGGAAATCGCCGGCGACCTGAAGCTTTACAAATTCAGGATGCCGCCGCCTGAGGATCTCCACGGCATGCTCAAGCAGGGCAGCTGCCTTGTGCAGATGCAGCTGCGTTTCGGCGGATCGTGCAATCGCAAGATTTTGCAGCACCTTTGTCTGCAGCGAGGCGCCGAGACCCTTTGTCTTGGCGATCAGGCCGTCCTTGGCCGCGGCCTCCAAGTCCTCAAGCGATGAAACGCCGAGCGACTGGTGAAGCTTGAGGATCTTGTCAGGACGCAGTCCTGGAATCGAGAACAGTTCGAGCACACCTTCAGGCACATCCTTGCGGAGCTTTTCGAGGCTTGGATGCGAACCGGTCTGGTGAAGCGTCGTAATAATATCGGCGATCGCATCGCCGATCCCTCGCAGCTCCGTCAGCCCGCCCTCCGCGATGATTCGCTCCAGGGGTTCCGACAACGCGCGGAGGCTGTCGGCCGCACGCAGATACGCCTTCGCCCGGTAAGGATTTCCACCCCGCAGGGAGGAACGCTGAGCATACTCCCGGAGCAAACGGGCTACGGACTGGGTATCGGGCCTTGCCATGACACGAAAACGATCTGGCTACGATCGCGTTCCAGCCGTGTGGCTAGCGGGCCGATGATTATCACACCCGAAGTCATTCATCCGCTCGGATACTTTCATGGCGCGCCTACGAAGGCCGCGTGGGGCGCGATCGCCGACGAAGGTAGCTACCGATGACGCGCGAAAACGCATGGCGGACCTTTCTCGGTTTTCTTGGTGAGTTTGATGCTCTGCCTGGCCTTGGCCGGACATTCCGCCGTCTCTACACAATCGAAATTCCATATGGCAGGGGCCATTGGCAACTGAGGGCGACAACCTCAAAGGAGGGAGAGATGGTCTTGGCCATCTCTCCCCCGCGATTGGCGCCTGCGACAGAGCGAGGCCGCCCGCTCGCAAGGCGGCGCTGACCAGTCATCCGCCGAATTGACCCGATCCGTCCCGCTCGACGCGCAGCCCAGCTCCGCTCGCCGGCATTCAACCCCCCTCTCTGCCGCGCGCTCACGCGCCCCCGGAAGGCATGCCGAGGGGCATGCCTTCGGCATTTTACGGGAAAGGACCAGAACCATGACCATCCATGCAAGGAGTGCGGAAACCACGATTGCCGGCGTAAGCGGCTCGGAGGTTTTCATTCCGCTGAACAGGTTGAAGAAGTCCCCGCGCAATGCGCGCAAGACCCCGCATAGCGAGGCGATCATCGAAGCCTATGCGGCAAGCATCGCCGCCAAAGGCATCCTACAAAACCTCGTGATTGAGCCCGAACTTGACGGCGAGGGGACGGAAACCGGCTTCTATTTCGTCACCATCGGCGAGGGCCGCAGGCTGGCGCAGCTTTTGCGCGTGAAGCGCAAGCAGATCAAGAAGACCGAACCGATCCGCTGCGTCATCGATATCAAGAACGACCCGCATGAGATCAGCCTGGACGAGAATATCACGCGTGAAGACATGCACCCCGCTGACCAGTTTGAGGCGTTCCGGCGTCTTAACGAGGAACGCGGATGGGGTGCGGAGGAAATCGCCGCCCGCTTTGGCGTCACCGCTCATGTCGTGCGGCAGCGTCTGCGGCTTGGTGCCGTCAGCCCCAGGCTGATGCAGGTCTATCGAGATGGCGATCTGACGCTCGACCAACTGATGGCGTTCGCCATCACCGACGATCACGCCCGGCAGGAGCAGGTGTTCGAAAACCTGACCTACAACCGCGAGCCCTACATCATCCGCCGCGAGCTGACGCGGACGCATGTGGCGGCTGGCGATCGCCGTGCCGCCTTCATCGGCGCGGAAGCCTATATCGACGCGGGCGGTATGATCGTCCGCGATCTGTTCACCGATGATCGCGGTGGCTTCTACGATGATGCAGCTTTGCTCGACAGAATGGTCGTCGAGAAGCTGCAAGGCATCGCCGAAACTGTCAGAGACGCCGAGGGCTGGAAATGGGCCGATGTCCACACCGACTATCCGCACGCGCACGGCCTGCGCCGTACCTACCCGCAGCCGGTTGATTTGTCGGAGGAAGACGAAGCGGCCTATCAGTCGGCACTTGGCACGTTCAACGAACTGACGGAAGAATGGAAGAGCGCCGATGAGCTTCCCGATGATGTCGATCAGCGTTTCGGCGAGCTTGAAACCGAGATGGAGCGCGTCGATGCACTGCGCCACGCCTACGACCCGGAGGTCGTCGAGCGCGGCGGTGTGTTCGTTGTGCTCTCCCATGACGGAACGGCGCGCATCGAACGCGGCTTCATTCGTGCCGAAGACGAATTGCCCGCACCGGAAGCAGGCGGCGAAGGCTACACCATCAATGGTGATGGCGAGATCATCGAGGCGGATGCCACTTCGGACCCCAATCATGGAAATGATGAAGACGCGGAGGAGGACGGCAAGCCGCTTTCCGATCTTCTCGTCCGCGACCTGACTGCCCACCGCACGCTCGGCCTTCGCCTTGCGCTCGGCGAGCAGCCGGACATTGCCCTCATCGCTGTAACGCATACGCTTGCCGCGCAGGCCTTCTATCAGGGCATGGAAGCCCATTGCCTGGAAATCCGGCCGACGAGCACGTATCTCGGCGGCCATGCCGATGGCATCGAAGACACCGCAGCGGCCAAGGCGCTGGCGGATCGTCATGCCGGCTGGGCAGCGGACATCCCGGCCAATGTGGCAGACCTGTGGGGCTTCATCGGCGCGCTTGATCCTGCCAGCGTCATGGCCCTGTTTGCGTACTGCGCCTCGCTCACCGTCAATGCCGTCAAGCAGCCCTGGGATCGCCGGCCGCGCGCCCACGAGACAGCGGATAGGCTGGCGGCAGCGCTTGGGCTCGACATGACGGCACATTGGACGCCGACGGTGCGCACCTATCTCGGGCGGATCACCAAGGCGAACATCCTCACGGCAGTCGAGGAGGGTGCGGGCAGTGAAGCGGCGGAAAGGCTTGCGGCGTTGAAGAAGCAGCCGATGGCCGAAGCTGGCGAGCAGTTGCTGGCCGGGACCGGCTGGCTGCCCGTGCTGCTGCGGACCGTGGAGCCCGCGACGGTTGCTGACCCGCTAGATATCGAAGCAGGGGACACTATCGCGGGCGAGGCTTCCGCAGCCGACCAAGTATCCTTGGACGATGCACATGCGGCTTATTCCGAGCGCGACGACGCGAGCGAGGCAGGTGAGGGCTTCGACGTCGCTGCCGAATGAATGACAGAATCCGGAGCCGCAAAAGCGGCTCTGGTCACCCGTTAGAATTCTCCGGCCACGCTGTTCAGCGTGGCCGGGGACCTCGAGCGCACAACATCGAGGACAAGGCAAGGCGGTGCAACGGGGCCGACTAGGTCTTGGCAGGACGTTTGCGCGGTTTCTTGACGGGCGACTTCGCGATCGCCGGCTTGGTCGCCGCAGTCACCGCGCGCGCAGCCCGTTTCAGCTTGGGGGTCCCGGCCGGTGTGGGCTCCGCCGGCTTGCGCCCGAGCCCGGCAGCCTTTGCCAGCGCCGAGCGGGCGGCAGCGTAGTTCGGCGCCACCATCGGATAATCGACGGGCAGGCTCCACTTCGCCCGGTATTCGTCAGGGCTGAGATTGTAGTGCGTGCTGATGTGTCGCTTGAGGGATTTGAATTTTTTCCCGTCCTCCAGGCAGATGATGTAGTCCGGCGTCACCGACTTCCTGATCGATACGGCAGGCTCCAGTTTCACCACGGGCTCGGCCGCAGGCGCACCGATCCCCTGCAATGCAGCATGAATGTCGCCGATCAGCTTTGGCAGTTCAGCAACCGGCAGCGGGTTGTTCGCCACGTACGCGGCGACGATATCAGCAGCGATCGCTACGAAATCAGCTTTGTCCTGCTGCTCGTTTGAAATGGTCATGGATATTTTTCCTCTGGTCATCGGATCGGCAAACGTGTTGGCGAAAAGTCTTTTTCAGCAAACAAGAAAACAAATCGTTAGTCTCCCAACACTGCTCGCCGCATTGTGAAATTTCAAGACACCAAGCTTAGCTTCCTTCGTGCTGATCGGCAGTGGAGAAATCTTGCCCATAGCCTTCAGGGAAGCGAGGGGACTTTCCCTCGCTTCCCCGCCATTGCCGTCTGTTGCAGAGCAGGGCCGCCGGCTCGCAAAGCGGCTGACTGATCAAACCGATCCAACCATCCAAATGAGTTGCATCCGCCTCGCTCGACCGCGCAGCCCGGCTCCGCGCGACCGCATTGGCCCCCATCACTCCCGCGCGCTCACGCGCCCCCGGAAGGCATGCCGGGGACATGCCTTAGGCTTTGACGAAAAAGGAGCGAGCAAAATGAACATCATCACGAACACCAGCGGCACCAACAACGGCCAGCAGCAGTCTGTTACCAGCGGCTTTCGCGTGGACATCTCGCGCGGCGAGCGCGTTGGACGCGTTTCGTCGGAATGGTTTTCGCGCCCCGACGATGAGCGGTATCTGTCGCTGACCGAGCTTTACGACGCCGTGCGCGCCCGTGCGGACCGCGCCACCGCCCGGACCGTCGAGAGCCGGGCAGTAAGGGTTGAGGCAAGCCGCGAAAATGCGGAAAGACTTTCGCTGATTGTTCCCGGACAGGACCAGCCGATCGCACCCACGCATTGGAGCTTCGGCCAGTTGTGCAGCCTTATCGGTGCACCCGCGACCTACATGCGCCGGCTACCGGCGCCGCTCGCTGGCATCAACCTGCAGCACGGCCTGCTTTCCCATCGAGCCGAGCTTGTGAAAACCTTGGAGGCGGAAGACGGACGTATCGAGCTTCGCGCCGTCACCGGCCCGGACTATGGCCGCATCTGGGACCATGAACTTGTCGCAGCGGTCATGAAGATCGCGGGAAACGGCACAGGCGACACCATGTGGAAGGTGCCGGGCGTGCTGGACTGGGCGACCATGACGCATAACCCCTTGGTCGACATCACCAAGGACAACACCACGCTTTACGCCAGCGACCGCGACGTGTTCCTGTTTCTGGTGGATGACACCCATCCCATCGAGGCGGGACGCCTGCCGAACGGAGAACCAGATTTATATTTCCGTGGCTTCTATTGCTGGAATAGCGAAGTGGGATCAAAGACGCTCGGCATAGCGTCATTCTATCTCCGCGCGGTCTGCATGAACCGCAACCTTTGGGGTGTCGAAGGTTTCGAAGAAATCAGCATCCGGCATTCGAAATTTGCTGCGCAGCGTTTTGCCCACGAGGCGGCGCCGGCCTTGACCAGTTTCGCGAACTCTTCGCCCAAGCCGTTCATCGCCGGCATCAAGGCCGCACGCGAGAAGATCGTCGCCCGTAGCGATGACGACCGCGAAACGTTTCTGCGCAAGCGTGGTTTCTCCAAGGTGGAAACGGGCAAGATCATCGAAGCAGTTTTGCAGGAGGAAGGCAGGCCACCGGAAAGCATCTTTGATTTCGTGCAAGGGATGACCGCGCACGCTCGCACCAAATCCCATCAGGACAGCCGGCTCGAGCTTGAAGGAAAGGCGAAGGCGTTGCTGGAAAAGGCGATCTGACCGTCCGACATTGCGCGGCCGAAATTCGGCCGCGCAGGCTTCATGCCGGAATTTTCAGCCCATCCGCCGTCTTGTTCGACGGCGGCGGCCGCACGTGGTTGGCGGCCGCCGCTCGCCGGGCTCCGCCCGGCTCGCGACGCGACTGCGGTCACATCAACCTCAGAGAAAACGTGCAATCCACTCGATCGTCAACAACGCCAAAGTCCAATACCCCGGTAAGAGCAGCTTTCCAGTCTTCCTGGGCAACTTTGTGATCACGGCGTCTGCCCGCCCGTCACGGCTGCGTTGTGACGGAAAAGGCAGCGCCCAACCTGTTCTGTTGGCGATGCCGACACAGCATCGCGTGATGCTTGCTGACCCTCCTTCGCGGGGTCCCCCCTGGTGGATCCAGCCGTGCTGACCCTCACGCCTTCGCCAGATTTCCTGCCAGTCGAACCTTCTGCGGTGCTCGTCGAACTCGGCACGCATCGTCCTAGCCCGCAAGGATCCCATGCCGTCCATGACAATCGGATCGCCACACAGCTTCTCCTCCTTCCTGGCAGCGAGGCAAACCGGTCGCTTGCAGCCCTGATCCCGCTGGATTCGCAAACGCTCGGGCGCGTCGAAGCGCTCGTCTGTTTCTGGCGTGGCTATGACAAGAGGCCGGTGCCGCCGGATACGCGAATGACAATCCCGCAGCGACACGAACGGCGCCAGCTACCGTGAAATCGCCACCGCCTTTTATGGCAAAGAGCGTGTCGCCTCCAATCCATGGAAAACCTCGTCACTGCGCGAAGCCGTGATGGGTCTCGTGAGGGCGGCCGCCATGATTGGCGGCGGCTTGCGCTCCAACGAAGGTCGCGACTATCTCGGCCTCAAGCTTGACGATCCGAGCTTCACCGCTCCGATCTTCGCCGACGAGGAAGGCGACGATCACAGCCTCATCTGGTCCCGCCCTAACCGCCGCATCGGCGAGTAAATTGGTAGACGCCTCGCTCGCTTGCGGGCGGGGCGTCTTCAGATCCCGCAAACTGAAACGTTTCCTCCAAAGCTAATCGGACCGGTTGGTCAGGCGAACGCCGGCACCCCCGCCGTTCTCTGGGATAAACTGGATACCCGCCAATTCGAATGCGCGGCGCAATGCCTCAACAGTAACTTTGTTTGCCCTTATCGGTCCGGTCAACGGCTCTAATCGTTTAATTGTAGCGAGTGAAACCTTCGACCGTTCTGCAAGCGTTTTCTGATCCCATTGAAGCAAAGCACGCGCAGCTCGCACTTGGCCACTTGTAATTGCCTCTATACCAAAAGTATCATTTGATGCCATGGGGCTTGATTTTTCGCTCGAGTTCATCTAAATCGTCACTGCTACCGCTGCGTGCGCCCGAGGAGGGATACCTCTAAAGCACACGACGCAGGGGCTAACGGTCGAGCAGGGTGGTGGAACACCCTTGCCCGACCTGACCAGCGCCAAGCTGTGTGGAGCTCGGATCATGGCTGATTCCGACAATACCACGACTTTGTCTTCCGTCATGCAGGGACGGGAGTTAGTCAGTTCGTTGACCGCCGTCGACACACAAGGTTTGGCGGACTGCCTGGTCGTTGGTCAGCCTCTAGCCGATCCTGCGCTCACCCTGTCCCTTGCTTGGTTGGATGCGCACACTGCGACGCTGGCGTCCTGCGTCCGCCAGCAGCGTGCAGAGGGCGGGCTCTGGGAAAGAGGGGTGTTTTCGACCGCAGGCGAAGTCGTCGAGTGCGCGGAGAGGACCGACGCCGAACGCGTCTATCTCGACACCCGGCAGGTGGAGCAGGACGATGCTGAAAAGGCGGACGCCTTGCTGGCTGAGATTGCGGCGACGGCTGCCCAATCATTGGCGGGTGTGATCGCCAAGCTTGCGGTCGTCGTTCGTGAAGCAAACGACAACAGCGACCTTTGCGAATTTCCGCTTCCGCACATCCGCTCGGCATTGGCCGACCTGCGACGGCTTACGAATGATGCGGCGGGCGACCCGCCGGCCGGCTGGCCCGGTGGTGAGCCGATCGGCTCGCTGTTCGAGCAGTCCGCATCATCTTTTGCCGCCTGGCGCGCTTTCGGTGCGTGGTGCCAGGGCGATGACGAAACCTACCGGGGCTGGACTCAGACATTCAAGACACTGCACGGCGCAAACCAATAGGCCTCTCGACAATCATCGCCTGATCACGCAGCCTCGCCGCGCTCCCCCGTCGGCTTCGTCAATGACGGAATCCAAGGATTTCGCTTAACTCCGCGACACCCTATCAAATCTTTGACTAGGGAAAGACGCGGATGAAACCGGATACATCGCAGTGGCGTGATCCACAGGCATACGCATTCGTCAAAGGCGCTGCCGCCGATGTGATCGCCTGGGAGTTCCTGCGGCGCAATCCGCAGTATCAGCAAGACTTCGCAGCCTCCCGGTCAGCCAAGGCTCTGCGCGCATTGCGCAAGCGCTGGGGTTTGCAGTTTCGCCGCCAGGCCTGACCAGTCCGCCGTCGAACAATCCGTCTACTGGGCGCCTCAAATTGACCCTGGCGTCATCAATCTGATCGAGGTTCCGCCGAGCCTGCACGCCGCGCAGAACATCCCTTCCGTCGTTGCGCTTGCCGAGGGCCAGCGCGACGAGATCGGCCTTCACATGCGTGCTGAGCACAGCGGCACGCATGTGGTGCTTCTCAGTGACCCGCGGCCAGGCAAGCCTTTGGCGGCCATCATCCCGCTCGACGATATGGCACCCGACCGGCTCCTGGCGATCGAGCGCTTCATTCGCTCGATCGCCAATCGCCATTTTCCCGACGCCCGATTGACCACGGCGCAGCGCCGCCGCCTTGGTCATATGCTGCGATGCCTGGACGGCCGGGAGGAGCACGCATCCCATTTTGAAGTCGCGGCCGCCTTGTTCGGTAGGCGGCTGGTCAGCGCGGCTGATTGGCACGACTCCGCCTTCCGCTACCAGACGCACCGCCTGATGCGCGACGGTCTGAAGATGGTCGAGCACGGCTATCGGCAACTGCTGCGCGCGCGGCGGCGGCTCTCCTGAAACCTGGTGGCTCACGGTGCAAAAAAGCGCCTGTCAATTGCGCACCTGATCACCGGCCCCTTGCTCCTCCATCCTGGCCATGGATCGCCGTTCAACCGCGACGGCCGGAAGGAGACGCCCCATGAACGCCAACACCGCGGCAATGCCGCCGCGCTACCTGCGCACCGCGGAGGCCGCGCATTTCCTCAGCCTCTCTGCGCGCACCCTGGAGAAGCACCGCACCTACGGGACCGGGCCTGCCTATCGCAAGCTTGGCGGCCGCGTCGTCTACGCCGTCGACGATCTTCAAGCCTGGGTGCAGCGCGGGGCAATGACCTCGACGTCCGATCCGCATGGCTCGGTGCTGCCCGCCAAGCCTCATGCAGCCCGGTTGATCCCCTATGCCGGGCGCGAAACCCGCTAAGCCGCCGCCAACCCGATGTCGGGACGAACACGCCAACCCTCCGAGCGCGGACAGCTCGACCTGTTCCACGCGCTGCCCGGTGATTTCGCACCACGCGATGCGCAGGACCTCATGGCCTATCCTTTCTTTTCCCTCGCCAAATCCAGACGCATCGCGCCGATCGACTTTCGCGCTGGCGATGTGACCATCAGGGTGGAGGCCGTGCCTGACCACGGGATGGCGACAATCTGGGATGCCGATATCCTGATCTGGGCCGCAAGCCAGATCGTCAACGCACGCGACGCCGGGCTGCGCACGTCGCGCCTGATGGCTGCGACGCCATACGAAATGCTGACCTTCATCGGCCGCGGCGTCTCGAAGCGAGACTACCAGCGCCTCAAGGCAGCGCTCGATCGCCTGCAATCGACGAGCGTCGTCACCTCGATCCGCCAACCCGCCGAAGGCAGGCGCCATCGCTTCTCGTGGATCAATGAGTGGCAGGAATGCACCGGCCGAAACGGCCGCCCGCTCGGCCTCGAGTTAATTTTGCCGGACTGGTTCTACCGCGCGGTTGTGGACTCAGCGCTTATTCTGACGATTGATCGTGCCTATTTCGGGCTGACGGGTGGCCTCGATCGCTGGCTCTACCGGCTGGTGCGCAAGCATGGCGGGCGCCAGCGTGCCGGCTGGCGTTTCGACATCCGGCATTTGCATCAGAAGTCCGGCAGCCTCTCCCCGCTCAAGCGCTTTGCCTTCGAGCTGCGCGACATCGTGCGCCGCCAACCGCTGCCCGGGTACCTTCTGTTCACGGAAGTCGAAGCCAGCGGCCGCGTTCTTTTGGCGTTCGAACCGGCGCCAGCCCTTGTTGACAGGCTCGTGCTATCGGGAACCCGAACCGTCGTGCCATCGGGAACCGCACTATCGGGCTATCGGGAACCGCCAGCGGCCCTAAGCCGTGGCACCGGCGAGGAAAATCGCGCTCCTAACTTGGAGTCTAACAGTCAATCTAACAGTCTTGCGCGGCACCCGGCGAACCAGCGCGAGGAACAGTCGCGGCTGGCTGCTGGCCGACCGACACGCGATGGCCAACGCGCCGGTCGCCGCACGGGCGATGACACATGACGTCGTTTCCACAAGCCATGCCGCGTAGCGCGCTCACGACCGTCGAGTTGATCTGGGTCGAGAAGCGGATTGAACATCGGATCCGCTTCGGGCGAACCGTCCATGAGACAATCATCGACAGGCGCCGCCGCGTTCTCGCATTTGCGCCGGACGTTGTTTTTGCCTTTGTGCGCTGGGCGGCCAACGACTTCGGCACCGTCATGTCGCGCATCGATATCGTGCGTGCCGTCCGACCCT
Organism: Mesorhizobium sp. WSM4312; assembly: GCF_002294875.1. Classification (NCBI taxonomy): domain Bacteria; kingdom Pseudomonadati; phylum Pseudomonadota; class Alphaproteobacteria; order Hyphomicrobiales; family Phyllobacteriaceae; genus Mesorhizobium; species Mesorhizobium sp. WSM4312. The sequence continues at coordinate 17,135 of NZ_NSFU01000015.1, forward strand.
CGCAAGCTTATCAGACGCTGCCTCACATCCGGCCTGGCGGTGAGATCCTGCTCACGATCACGGGCTGGAACAAGGTCGAGCGCGTCCTCCAGCTGATCGACGCGATTGAGGCGATCGGCATTCATCCCGCCGATGCCGCGCCCGACTATTGGCGCCAAACCCACAACCGCCTGGTCGCCGGCGGAACCCCGCGCGCCTATTCGCTCGAACAGCACCAGGGCTTCCTGTTGCGCAAGCGAGCCACATCATGAGCCGCCTTGCCTGCTCAATCACGGCGCTTGCCGCGGTCGCCGCGATCGTTACGCCGGCTGTCGTGAAGATGCCGCCGCTGTTGATGTGGAACGCATCGGCCAGCGCGCCCATCGGCCTCTACGCGGTGAGCCGAGGCACGCACGCTGCGGCCGGCGAGCTCGCAGTCGTTGAACCGCCCGAACCGATCGCCCGGTTCGCAGCGCAGCGCGGCTATCTTCCGATTGGCGTACCGATGTTGAAGACCATCGTGGCACTCCCCGGGCAAAAGGTCTGCCGTATCGGGCGCATTGTCACTGCCGACGGCGTCGCGTTGGGCGCAGCACTTGCGCGCGACCACAAGGGGCGTTCTCTGCCTGACTGGCAGGGCTGCCGCATCATCGCCGCCGACGAAATCTTCGTCATGAACCGGAAGGTCGGGGAAAGCCTCGACGGCCGTTATTTCGGGCCTTTCCCGGCGACCTCGATCTTCGGACGCGCGCTGCCGCTCTGGACCGACGAGAGGGGCGACGGACGCTACGTCTGGCTCGCTCCGGAGAACTGAAACCCAGCCAAACCAAAACAGGAAGGAGACATTTCCATGCCCGAGATCGGTGTTTTCGAGCAAACCCAATCTGGTTTCAGCGGTCGCATTCGAACGCTGCTTCTGGATGCCGAATTGGTGCTCGTCCCGACAAGGACATCCGAGGGCAATGCACCGGATTTTCGCATCCATATCGGCGACGACAGCGGCCCGGAAATCGGCGCGGCCTGGAGGGAGACCGGGCCGGCCGCGGGCGACTATTTGTCCTGCCGGTTGGAGGATCCGATGTTTGGCCGGCGTTTCCGCGCCAACCTTTTCCGTCCCAGCGCGGATGGGAGCTCCTGGTCGCTGCGCTGGAGCCGGCCGAAATCGCGTCACGATCGCTCACGATGACCTTGCGAGCGGCAAAGATGCGTGCCGCCGGACGGCGTTTCCTTGGTCGCATGCGGGTGAGGCCTGGAACTCTTTTGTTTGCTGCCGGCATGGCGATCTTCTGTCACGGATTGACGGGCGCCGACGCACAACCAGCACCGGTCTCACGCCAGTCCACGGACGATCCCTATGCAGCGCACATTGCCGAGGCGTCACATCGCTTCCGCATCCCGGAACGCTGGATACGGGCGATCATGCGCCTGGAAAGCGCTCGCGACCCGGTCGCCGTCTCGCGCAAAGGCGCGGTAGGGTTGATGCAGGTCATGCCCGCGACCTGGGCTGAGCTGCGCCTTCGCCATCATTTGGGCCACAATCCTTTTGATCCGCGCGACAACATTCTCGCCGGAACGGCCTATCTGCGCGAGCTGTATGATCGATACGGCTCGCCTGGTTTCCTGGCGGCCTACAATGCGGGGCCGGCCCGTTACGAAGCCTCTTTGAAGGGCCGTCTCCTACCGGCCGAGACCCGGTCCTACGTTGCAAGACTGCGCCCTTTCTGGGACGGCGGTGATGGTCCCGGCGCGCTGACCGCCGCTCAGCGCAACGCCGTTGCATGGACCGTCGCGCCGCTGTTCACAAACCGATCCGGCTCGACCGCCACCGCCGATCGCTCGTTGGGCGAGGGCGCATCGGCCGACATGCAAGCATCGTCTCGGGCGGGCGATCTTTTTTCAGCCGGTCCGCGGTCGCGCGAGCTGTTCAGCAGCCCCGATGTCTGGACGTCGGAGCCATGAAGGATTTGTTCTCAATTCGCGCCCTGGCGCCTTGTTGGGCGTTATGGCGTGCGCGATGGATAGGTCGCGAGGCAACGACCGAGGGATGGCGAGATAAAAGGGCGCACATTGTGCGCCGGCCGGTCGGCTGTCTTTGTTGGGTTTTTCGCCGCCTCCGGCACATTGCCGCGCTTCGGCGCAATGTGCCGGAGGCAGACAACATGTCGTATCTGCTGCGTTCATCGCACGTTGCGGGCCGGCGTCATGGCCGATGAGCGCGAATTCCTCATCCGTCCGGGCCGCGTTCGCTCGACGCGTTCCCAGTCCTCCCGGCCCTTCATCGCCCAGGCGCTTGCCGCAACGCAAAAGGCCGGCGGCAGCGTGTCGCGCTCCGGCCGGATCTGGCTCTCCAGTCATTCGCAGTTTGGCCGGGGCAGGGTGGCCAGCATTCAGGCCAATCGCTTCCTGACCAGCCGTTCCCGCGTCGCCGTCATCAAGACCCGCGTGGTTCGCCATTCGAAACGCGCCGCGCCGCTGGCGACCCACCTCACCTATCTGCAGCGCGCAGGTGTGACGCTCGACGGCGCCAAAGCCCGCATGTTTGGCCCCGAGGTCGAGGATGCTTCGGTCACGGATTTCGTCGAGCGCTGCAGGGATGACCGGCATCATTTCCGCTTCATCGTCTCGCCGCAGGACGCCGCCGAAATGGCGGATCTGAAATCCTTTACGCGCGACTTGATGGGCCGGATGGAAAAGGATCTCGGCACGTCGCTCGATTGGGTTGCGGTCGATCACTGGAACACCGACAACCCGCATCTCCACGTCATCTTGCGCGGCCGGGGCGATGATGGCCGGGACCTCGTGATCTCTCGCGATTACATCAGCCGCGGCATGCGCGATCGCGCCAGCGCCCTCATCACGCGGGAGCTCGGCCTCCGCTCCGATCTCGAAGTCCGCCGGGACGTCGAGCGGCAGGTCGATGCGGATGGCTGGACTGGACTCGACCGCCAGCTGATGCGCGATGCTGGTCCAGACGGCATCATCGACCTTGCGCCTCACGCCGATCGCCGGCCTGACGAATTCAGCACCTTCAAGGTCGGGCGCCTGCGCAGACTCGAGGGGCTCGGCCTTGCCGATGAGATCGGTCCTGGCCAATGGGTCGTCAGCGACAAAGCCGAGGCGACGCTGCGTGAGCTCGGCGAACGCGGCGATATCATCAAACGCCTGCATCGGGCGCTTTGCGGGCGCGACATCGAGCGCGCCAGTGCCAGCTATGTGCTGGCGGCGGAGACGCTTGACGAAACCATCCTGGGCCGCCTGGTCGAGCGCGGGCTGGATGACGAGCTCAAGGGCACGGCCTATGCGGTCATCGACGGCGTCGACGGCCGTTGCCATCATGTCCGACTTCCCGATCTCGACGCAGCGGGTGATGGCGCACCGGGCTCGATCGTCGAGCTGCGCAAGTTCGACGACGCCCAAGGACGCCGGCGCCTCGCGCTCGCCGTTCGCAGCGACCTCGACATCGAACGCCAGGTCGTCGCCGATGGCGCGACCTGGCTCGACAGGCAGGCGCTCGCGCGCAAGCCGGCACCGCTGTCCGATGGCGGATTCGGTGCTGAGGTGCGGCATGCGATGAATCGGCGTGCCAAACATCTGGTCGGCCTGGATCTGGCTGAGCGGCAGGCACGCGGCATCGTCTTTGCCAACGGCTTGATCGACACTTTGCGCCGAAGGGAGATCGACGCACTGGGCAGCAAGCTCGCGGCGACGTCCGGCCAGCCCTTCAACCGTGCCGGCAGTGGCGAATTCGTGTCCGGTATTTACCGCCAGCGCTTTGCGCTTGCCTCCGGCCGTTTTGCGATGATCGATGACGGGCTCGGCTTTCAACTGGTGCCGTGGACGCCGTCGTTGGAGCGGCATCTCGGCAACCATATCGCCGGCATCGCCCGCGGCGACGGCGGCATTGACTGGAGTTTCGGGCGCAAGCAAGGACTGGGGTTGTGATCTCATCGGCAAAGCTTCGGCCGGTGGCGATCGGCACGCATCCAGAGTTTCGTAGGGAACGTGAGATTGCCAACGCCTGCAATCGCATGACCTACGCCGGATCCCGTCTTTTGCGGGCTGCTCGAGCGCGGGTCCATGGCTGCCGATCGCCTGTCTTCCTTGCCGACAGCTCGACACCGCGCGATCGGGTCGGATGGGCCGTTGAATTCAAATGCACTTTGCCGGACCTCTTCGCAGCGAGGAGAAACGCATGTCGGGAACAAAAGTCCTCTGGGGCCAGATTGTCGTTGTCTTCCTGATCGTGCTGCTCACCACCTGGGGGGCGACGCAGTGGTCGGCGTGGCAGTTGGGGTACCAGACACAGCTGGGCCCGCCTTGGGTCGTCATCGCCGGCATGCCCATCTACTATCCGCCAGCCATCTTCTGGTGGTGGTATTTCTACGACGCCTATGCGCCCGGCATCTTCATGCGCGGCGGCCTCATCGCTGCCTCGGGCGGCTTCATCGCAATCGCCGTGGCGATCGGCATGTCCCTGTGGCGTGCCCGCGAAGCGACGAAGGTCGAGACCTACGGCTCCGCCCGCTGGGCCGAAAGGAGCGAGGTCAAGGCCGCCGGCCTGCTTGTTCCGGACGGTGTGGTGCTCGGGCGATATGGGCCGAATTATCTGCGCCATGACGGGCCAGAGCATGTGCTCTGCTTTGCGCCGACGCGTTCGGGCAAGGGTGTTGGCCTGGTCGTGCCGTCGCTGCTGACCTGGCCCGGCTCGGCGATCGTCCATGACATCAAGGGCGAGAACTGGCGCCTTACCGCCGGTTTCCGCGCTCGGCACGGCCGGGTACTGCTGTTTGATCCGACCAATGCCAGGTCGAACGCCTACAACCCCTTGCTGGAGGTCCGGCGGGGTGAATGGGAGGTGCGCGACGTTCAAAACATCGCCGATATTCTGGTCGATCCCGAAGGCTCGCTTGAACGACGCAACCACTGGGAAAAGACCAGTCACGCGCTTCTGGTCGGCGCGATCCTGCATGTGCTCTACGCCGGACCCGACAAGACACTGGCCGGCGTTGCGGCATTTCTGTCCGATCCCAAGCGACCGATCGAGGCGACACTGGCCGCCATGATGACGACGGCGCATCTGGGGGAGGGCGGTCCGCACCCGGTCATTGCAAGTGCTGCACGAGAGTTGCTGAACAAGTCCGACAACGAACGTTCAGGCGTGCTTTCGACCTCGATGTCCTTCCTCGGCCTCTACCGCGATCCGGTCGTCGCCGCGGTCACCCGCGCCTGTGACTGGCGCATCGCCGACATCGTCGCGGATGCCGCTCCGGCGACGCTCTACCTCGTCGTTCCGCCCTCCGACATCAGTCGCACCAAACCGCTGATCCGTCTCATTCTCAACCAGATCGGCCGGCGTCTGACCGAGGACTTGCACGAGAGAATGGATCGTCATCGGTTGCTGCTCATGCTGGACGAGTTCCCGGCGCTCGGACGGCTCGACTTCTTCGAGTCAGCGCTTGCTTTCATGGCCGGCTATGGCCTGAAAAGCTTTCTGATCGCGCAGTCTCTCAATCAGATCGAGAAGGCCTACGGACCGAACAACTCGATCCTCGACAACTGCCACGTGCGCGTCAGCTTCGCGACGAATGACGAGCGCACCGCCAAGCGCGTGTCGGATGCGCTGGGCACGGCAACCGAAATGAAGGCGATGAAGAACTATGCCGGTCACCGGCTTTCGCCATGGCTCGGTCATCTCATGGTTTCGCGCTCCGAGACGGCGCGGCCGTTGCTGACACCCGGCGAGATCATGCAACTGCCGGCTGGCGACGAAATCGTCATGCTGGCCGGTACGCCGCCGATCCGGGCGAAGAAGGCGCGCTACTTCGAAGACCCGCGGTTGAAGGACCGCGTCCTGCCACCGCCGGCGCTCACGGTGCGAAGCGAGGTCACGCCTGACGACTGGACAAGCCTTCCGTCGCCGCTGCCGTCGCAGAGTCCAGCAGCCCAGGCCGCTGGCGTGAAAGGCCAGGACGATGCGACCGACTCCGGCTGGCGGCGTCAGCCCGAGCTCGACAACGTTGTCGCGACTTCAGCGCCTGCGGCGCCCGCCAACGAATTCGAGATCGATACGGCTGACGAGGCCGATGATCTCGCCGCAAGCAGCAGCCGGATGGCCCGCGTCGCGCGGACTGTCGCGCGGCAAATCGCGCTCGATCCGGACGATGGCATGGAGCTATGACGGCCATGAAGGCGATGAAGAAGAAGGTGCAGATCTCCGTCTATCTCGACCCTGCGGTGATGGCGTTGCTTGTCGACTATGCCGTCAGGCGCGACCGGTCGCAGTCGCTGATCGCCGAAGCGGCGATCGCTTCCTTCCTCTCCCCCGATGCCGACGCACAGCGCGAGGCGGCGATGGCCAAGCGTCTCGATCAGATCGACCGCCGGATCATGCGGCTGGAGCGTGATGTCGGGATCTCAATTGAAACCCTGGCGGTGTTCATCCGCTTCTGGTTGGCGACGACACCTGCCTTGCCTGAACCGATGGCGCAGGCGGCACGCGCCAGGGCGAGCGAGCGCTACAACGCCTTCGTGTCCGCGCTTGGCAGGCGCTTGGCCAAGGGGCCGAACTTGCGCCAGGAAATCCCTGAAGACGTCGCTTCATCCGGTGATCCGGACTGACAGTCAGCCAAGGCAGCCGATGGACAGCGGCGCCGCCTGTTCGTGCGGCGCCACGCGATCCGATGGCTGGCAGCGATGCTGCCCGGGTACGATCCGCAATGCAGATCAGTTGGCTGAACCGCACAGCTGCGCCGTTGTCAGTCCTGTCGGCACGGCTTCGGCCGGGCCAAACCCGTATTTCGCCATGATGGTGGCGATCGCGCCGCTGGACATGACTTTGGCCAAGCCCTTGTCATAGAGGTCGCGCAGATCGCCATCGTCCTTCCTGAACGCGATGGCGATGTAACTGATTGAACTGTCGCCTGTGGTGAATGGATTGGCGCGCTCGAGGTCGGGGCTTTTGCTCCCGGCAAGCAGCCCGATGACGGTCGGCGACGAGAACACCGCCGCATCGATGCGCCCGGCGCGCAATGCGGCGATGTTGGTTTCAATGTCGGGAAACTGCAGGATCCGATCGTCCGGGACGCCTTGCGTGATTGCATTCTTGATGACATTGCTGCCCCGGCCGCCCCCCATGATAAGGTCGGATTTGGCCGCCAGGTCCGCATAACTGTGGATCGCTTTGGGGTTGCCGGCTAGCACGACCGCCGCGTCGTCCGACTTCAGGTCGGGACCGCCGAAGGCGACCTGCTTGCATCGCTCCGGCGTTATCGACAGGCCCGACGCCACGGCGTCGAAACGCCCGGCCATGAGGCCTGGAATCAAGGCTCCGAACTCGGTTACCTCGAAATCGATTTGCTTGACGCCGAGATCGGCGAATGCGGCTCTCAGCAGGTCTGGATGCCATCCGACCAGTTCGCCTGTTCCCTCCTTCTTGTAGCCCCATGGCGCGCGGTTATGAATGCCGATGACGATGCGCCCGTCCTTCAGGACGCGCTCTTTCGTGGTTTCTGCCGCGGCTGGCAGCAGGCTTCCAATGATCGCGGCGTAGGCTATGCAGGCCAGGCCAAGGGCGGCCGATCGGGCTCGGAAATTCATCGTGCAGTCCTCCCATGAGATTGATTGCGTGCGCCTCCCCGATCCGGTTCAGCCGCAGCCACTCAAAGTATGGTCGAGGCCACTATTTCGTCAATATAGATTGACAAAGTATGTACAAATTATTGCAATGCGCCTGCATGCGAGCCCCAGCGCCAGGCGCTCTCTGGCCAGGGCGCGCCCTGTCGTTCTAGGTTTCGGGAAACAGCTTGGGGAACAGCTCATCCAGCGTATCGGCCGGGAAGCGCAGCGACACCGGGCCTTTCGGCGTGTCCGATGCAAGCAGGCCAAGGCCCAGTATATCGGCAAACACGCGCCGCGCGGTACGTTCCGGCAGGCCGGTGATGCGCGAGGCTTCGCCGCGATCGAACTCGCCACGCAACAGCGCCTCCTCGAGCAGCCGGAACGCCTCCGGCTTGACGTCGTGGCGCTGCACAAAGCGCTGCAGCCGCCGTGCGAGCTGATTGAGATCGAACAGGCTGGACATGAAGCCGACCTGGTCGACGCACACGCGCAAGAACCACAAGATGAAATCGCCAAGCGCGCGTTCCGAGAGATTGCCGCGGCCGTCGCGATCGCCCTGGCGCGGCATGTCGGCGTGATCCATCATGCGCTTGTAGTCGCCCCGGCTGTTCAAGCCCCGGGCCAAGCCACGCGAAATCGACCACAGCCCATGCGCAGCGACACCGGCCTCATGGGCCATGGCATGGCTCATCAAGCGGCTGACGCGGCCGTTGCCATCGGGAAAGGGATGGATGTAGTTGAACCGGTGGTGGGCTGCCGGGATGGCCAGGATGCGCGCGGCTTTGCCCATGCGGGCGAAACGGTAGCGCGTCGCGAAATACTCCATGAACGCCTCGACGCGGTCACTCGATGGCGGCTGGTGTCGTCCGACCGCGACATCATGCTCCGACGCCGATCTCCACTTGCCGGGGGTCATGACGAATTCGCGGCCTGCATCCCGGATGCGCAACATCGCTTCATCGGCATCGCGGTAAAATTCGGCATGCAGCCAGCGCAAGAATTCGGGCGAGGCCGGCTCGGGTACACGTTCCTGCGCCGCCATCTGGTCAATCTCGACCTGCAGCCGCACATGGGCCGCGGCTTCGATCTGCAGATTGCGCCGCTCCTTGTCCTTGTCGAACTCACCGGCTAGGGCGCGTTCGATGTCGCGGGGGCGTGTGTTGTGGCCCTCGATGAGGTTGCTGTAGTAGGTGTTCATGATGCGCACGAGATCGGCGAGATTGGCTGCGGTGCGCGGATGCAGGCTTTTGCCCAGAACGGCCGATGCCGCCGCCAGCTCCGCCAGCGCATCCGATATCGGCTCGGATATGTCTTCCAGTCGTGTTGGTTCGATACGCTGGACGGTTTCTTCCATGGCTGGCCGATCTTGGTTTCAGTTAAATATGTAATTATAAAGATTTATTTTTGTTTTTCCAGCGTAATTGGCCGATCTGGTGGCCGATCATAGGCTCGGCATAGGCATTGGCCGATTGGAGGCCTGACCACGGCGCCACGATGATTATGATCGTCGTACTGGCCGATGCTAGAGCACCTCAATGCCCTGAAATCCATGAATAAAACCCGTGTCGCCGAGATTATTGGCCGGTCTGTTGGCCGATGTTTGCGAAACAGCCGGATCGAGCCGGCTCAGCCAGCCTCGGAGAGGCCAGGAACAAGGCTCTCGCTTGTTGTCGATGAGGATGAGCGACCTGGCGGAAGTCGATCTTGGGAGAGGGCAGATCATAGCCAGGCTGCGGGCTCCGGCTTTGATGTCCATGGATGCAACTGAGCCTGTTGCGCAGACTTGCGCGACGACAGTGCTGACAGGCCTCCATCCGCTAGGCGCATGCGCGATTTAAGCGCAGTCAATACCGGAATCCATTGAGGGCGGCTGTCATTCACTTCCGCCATTTCTCTCCATGGCCCGTGAATGCGGTGGAGATGGCTATGGCAATCGATGGCGATTTGGCGATCCGTGACGCATCGCAGCCCTTGGTCGGAACGGCAACCGCAATCGCGCATCACGGAGAACTTGTCCAGGGCGTCTTCCAAGGGGACGACGGGCATCTTCAACGCGGCCTGGTGACACTGCCGATTGCCGGGTTGAAATCGGAGGCGACCTTTGTCTTGGGCGTTGGCAAGGGGATCATTGTCCATCCCGATCACAAGGTCAAAGCGGCGGCGGCCGCGCGGCTGACGCTTGATCTTTTGAGTGTCAGCAGCGGCGGCGAGCTGACACTTCACAGCTCGATCCCGGTCGGGCACGGCTATGGCTCATCGACAGCCGACGTTGTCGCCTCGATCCGCGCTGTGGCTGCTGCTCTCAAGGCTCTGCTGCGGCCATCGAGCGTCGGCCGTCTCGCCGTGGCAGCCGAGCGTGCAAGCGATGCTATCGCCTATGATGATCACGCTGTCCTGTTTGCGCAGCGTGAAGGCGCCGTGATCGAGAACTTCGGCGGCTCCTTGCCGCCGTTGCTGCTGGTGGGGTTCAAGGCCAACGGCGGCGCCCCGGTCGACACGTTGCAGCTGTCGCCCGCGCGCTATGACAGTTTCGAAATTCAGCAATTCGGCGTGCTTCGGGCACTGGTGGCAAGGGCCGTTCGTTTCCAGGACCCCTATCTCCTGGGACGTGCCGCCTCGGCCAGTGCCCTGATCAGTCAACGGCATCTGCCGAAACAGGGTTTCAACGAGGTCGTCCAGATCGCCGAGGAAGCCGGAGCGTGCGGTGTGCAGGTCGCCCATAGCGGCTCTCTGTTCGGTGTCATTTTTGACCTCTCCGAAACCGACCTGAGACGAAAGGCAGGCTTGGTTGCGCAGAGGGCGGAGTCGGCTGGTTTCACGGATGTCGAGTTTCATCTGGTCAATGGGGAGGGGTGGCAATGGTAGCCGTCGATGCCGACTATTTCAGGGACCTGGAGACGCCCCGTCTGGCTCACCTGTCGCGAAATCTTGTCGCTGCCGCCTTTCCGCTGATGAAACTGATGCCGGCCCGTTACATTCTGGATCGCGCCGCTGCGGACGGCGAGTTGAAGGCAGGCGCGCATATTGTCGAGACGACGTCGGGCACGTTCGGAATGGCGGTGGCGCTGCTCGCCGCGGCGCGCGGCTATCGGCTTACGCTCGTCACCGCCTCGACGCTGATTGACGCCAGATACAAGGCGCGCCTCGAGCGCATCGGCGCCTCGGTCATCGCGTTGGACGATCCCCGTGGTGATGGCAACCAGCCCGGCAGGCTTGAGTGTCTTCATGACATCCTGGCCAGGGAGCCGGACGGCTTCTGGACGCGTCAATACGATAGTCCGGGAAATTGGCTCGCCTATGCGCGGCTGGCCGAGCTTCTGATCCGCGCGATGGGTCGGATTGACTGCCTTGTCGGTTGTATCGGCACAGGCGGCTCGCTTTGTGGCACTGCCTGGTTTTTGCGAACCATCTTTCCCCATCTCACTGTTTTCGCCGTCGATACCCACCACAGCATCCTGTTTGGTCAACCCGTTGGCAAACGCATGCTGCGCGGGCTGGGCAACAGCGTGTTGCCGAAGAATGTTCGCCACGAACTGGTCGACGAGATCCATTGGGTCGGTGCCTACCCAGCCTATATGGCGGCTCATCGTTTGCTGCGCGATCACGGCATCTTCATGGGGCCGACCAGTGGCGCCGCCGCGCTGGTGGCACAATGGGTTGCAACCAAACACCCGGATGCCCAGGTCGCCGCCATCATGCCGGACGAAGGTCACCGACATATCGAGACTGTCTACAATGACGACTGGCTCTCGAGCTTGCCTGGCTGGCCATGCGCGCAAGTCAGCGAACCGAACACACTTTCAATCATCGCGCCAAGGGCAGAAACACAATGGACGCGCTTTGTCTGGAACCGCCGCAGCCTGGCCGAGGTGCTGGAAACACAGGCAGCCGTGAAGGCCCAGACGAGCGACTAACTTGCCCGGCGTTCTAGGAGGCGAGCCGGGGCTCATTGGCATCCAGCCAGCGCCAGGCATCCTGGGTTGTCTGGAAAATCCGATCATTCCTGTCCGGCGTGACGGACCGGTCGAGATCCTTCAGTCCGCTGGCAGTCACAACCGCAACCACGCGGTCTGTCGGCGCGATGATGCGTTGGCGCCTCAATGTAGAGATCGCAATAAGCGGCGTGACCGATGCGAGCTCGGCAAAGATGCCTTCGTCGCGGGCAAGCTGCTCCTGCATTGCGACAAGCCCCTGGTTGCCAACGGGTACGGCATGGCCGCACGAGTCCCGAAGTGCCTTCAGTGCCTGGAAGGTGCTGCGCGGCGTGCCGATCGAAACGGCAAGGCTCTCGAAGGCCATCGGGCGCTCCGGCAGTGCATCGGCGCCGCTGGCAAGCGCCGCCGCCAGTGACCCGTGCACTTCCGCCGCAACGAGTCGCGGCAGACGGGCGATCGCGCCTTGCGCGAACAGCTCGCAAAATCCTGCCCAGACGCCGGACAAGGCATCGCCATAGCAGACCGGCAGCACGCACCAGTCCGGCGCGGTGCCTCCCGATTGCTCGACGATCTCGTAGGCAATCGTTTTATAGCCCTCTATGCCGAGTGGATGGCTTCCAACGACCGGTCCGTGATAGGGCGAGGCTATGAACCAGTCATAGCGGTCAGCCGCCTGCGCAAGCAGCGACCATCGGTCCATTTTGCTGACCAGCGGCACAACCGTCGCGCCGTATTTGCGGATTTGCGAGAGCATCGCGCCGGCTGATCCCGCGAACGTGGTGACGATGCATTTCAGTCCAGCTCGGGCAGCGTAAGCCGCCAGCGAAGCGCCGGCGTTTCCCGAAGAGGCGGTTGCGACAATTTTTGCGCCCCGCGCACGCGCAATGCTGACGGCCACTGTTGAGAAGCGGTCCTTGTGCGACCAGGTCGGGTTTCGTCCTTCGTCCTTGATCACAAGGTTTGGCACGCCGACAAAGGCGCCGATGCGCGGCGCCGCCAGCAACGGTGTTTGACCTTCGCCAAGCGTCACCGCCTCCTCGGCCGCGCAAGGCAGCATATGCGCGAAACGCCATAGCGAGCCTTGGGCGGTAGCTCCATCGAAGGGATGTGGCTGGTGGGCCGGATAGACCGGCCGAAGATTTGCCGGCGCGGTCTCACGACACTTTTCGCACCCCCGGGAGTCTATGGCGAGATCGCCGGGGTAGGAAACGCCACATCGGATGCAGACGAATTTCTGGACTCGGCTTTTGTCCACTTCGGGTCCGCTCCCGTCGTCCGGGGAATGCTCCGACACGTCGCCCAAGAGCTCGCGAAACGGCAGGCTCGCCATGGCAATTCCTTTTTCAGGGAACGATGAATTCGCCTGTCGTTTCAAACAGCCAGCAGCACGGCTGTCAATGCAGAATGTGCACTATAGTGTGTCGCACCAGAGTGTGCGCCGTAGCATCCGTTGCTTGATGAATCTTCGCGGCGTTTTTGGTCTGAACGTGCAGCGGCTGCGCAGGGAAAGAAAACTCTCGCAGGAGCAGTTGTCTTTCATTTCGGGGCGCACGCGGGCTTATATCAGCAGCGTCGAGGCTGGACGCCGCAACGCCACTCTGGATACGGTCGAAATCCTGGCAAAGGCCTTGGGCGTCGAACCGGCGGCGCTGATCTCGGCAGGCCCAGGACATCGGCGACCCGCTCGCGTGATGAAGCAGGTTGCTTCAAAGTCAGCCGAGTGACGCGATCGGATTCGATAGGTTATTGAACCGACTAAGATTTCTTTGTATTTGCGCCGGCTAATTGACTCCTTCAGTATACATTCGCAGCAAGTCCCATTGAAGATCGTGTCTCTACTCGCTTAAGTTGTTGCCGGGGTTGGGCCTGACTTTCGTCGAGGTCTGCCAATGGAAAACGATAGTATTGCTCAGCTCTTTGCGGCGATCTCAAGGATCGACACGGGGCGGTCGGCGGTTGCAATCCTGCAAGAGTTTCGCTCCGCAATGGCGCGCTACGGATTGCGTCATTTCCTCATTACCGGTTTGCCCGTGCCGCATGATACGGCCTGGCAGCGCGAGATTTTGGGCGATGGCTGGCCGCCCGAATGGTTTTTCCGCTACCTTGAGGAAGATCATTTTCTGCATGATCCCTGCGTAGCTCAGTGCCGGCATTCGCCGCAACCGTTCCTGTGGAGCGACCTTCCGGCAGGAAGGATGATTGCGCGCGCGAAACTGGTGATGGACGAGGCGGCGGAGTTTGGCATGCGAGATGGCATCTGTGTCCCCATCCACGTACCGCTGGCGGGTCCAGGCGTCGTCACGGCGGCGAGCGACCGGATCGACGTGCCACTGAGCGCAATGCCTCTTATCGAAACGCTCTGCGTCCACACATTCCGACGTCTCTCGGGGCTGGAGGCGAGCGGCCAAGGCAGTGATGCCAGGCCTTTGACAGGGCGCGAGCGCGAACTCCTGCAGTGGAGCGCACAAGGCAAATCGAACGAAGACATTGCCTGCATCCTCGGGGTAACCAGGAACACGGTCGAGAGTCACCAACGAAACATTCGCGGCAAGCTCGATGCGATCAATGTCTCGCATGCCATCGTCAAAGCTCTGCGACGGCAGGAAATCCAGATTTAGCAATACCTGAATACCGTCATACGTGCGCCAAGCGCGGTTTCCTACGACCTCCGCCTGGAGGCGTCATGGTCCGTATTCATCTGGTTACCTGGTCAAACAGGAAGCACTACAGGAAACTTCTGGAGCGCTATTTTCGCATAAGGTACGACATCTACGTCAGGCAGAGGCGGTGGCGCGCCGTCGCGCGCCCCATCAACATCGAGATCGACGCCTTCGATAACGAGCATGCGCTCTATCTTCTCGCGCTTGATACCAACGGCAAGATCGTCGGTGGTTCGCGCCTGGTCCCAACGCTGGAGCCGCATTTGATGAGCGAGGTATTTCCAGGTCTCGCCGGGGGAACGCCTCCGCGAGCCGCGGAAATATTCGAATGGACGCGTTTCTTCGTGATTCCTTCGCTTCGTACCCAAGGTGCCTCCTCCCCTGTCGCGGGCGTGGTCCTGTGCGGTCTTCTCGAAGCGGCTCTAAGACTTGGAATCCGACAGATTAGCGTTGTCTGCGAAGCGTTCTGGCCGAAACGTCTGCGCGCCCTTGGCTGGACCCTGACAGAGCTGGGCCAGGTTCTTGAACATCCCGACGGTGACATTGTCGCACTTCTGATCGATGTCACGCTTCAGGCCATCCAAGCGACGCGCCGTGCCTATTCTATCAGCGGCGCCATACTCGCGGATGAGGCTTGACCAGGCCGATACGCGATTGTTAGCGAAGGAGTTCGCGGACCGCCGATAGTGTGGCGTATTGTGTCGGGCCCACGAGCGCGGTAGTCAGCCCTATGGCGCGGCGAACCCGGTTTTTCCCCTTATGAGGCCCCTTGTCCTGATTTCCTCACAGGATCCGGATTTCTTTCTGGTCTTCGGACACATACTCTCGGTCGCGGGCTTCGACACCCAGCTAATGACCGAGGACAAGGAAGTCACCCGCCTCATCGAGGTGGCAAAGCCGCTCGCGGTGATCCTGGACTGCCATCCAGGGGAGCGTGCCATCGCAAAACAGTGCATCAGGTTGAAGTCGACCCCAGCAACAAACGCCATCCCGGTCGCGGGCTTGGTCGCGCCACGTTCCGGCAAGTTGCATCTGGACCTGATCAAGGCTGGCGTCGACGAGATATTTTCACGGCCGTTCGCGCCCGAGCAACTTCTGACCTGGCTGCATGGCAAGGCCGGCCTTGCACGGTTATCGCGTGAGACAGGGACCGGAGATCTGGTGCAGGGTGATTTTCGTCTGGAACGAGCGACCCACCGAACCTTCTTCAAGCAGAAGGAAATCACGATGCCGCCGATCGAGTTCAAGCTGTTGCGCAGCCTTTTGGCGAACCCCGGCAAGGTTATCGGCCGGGAAGAACTCGTGGCGACGGCGTGGCCGGAACATGCTGCCGCAACCGACGTGCGGGGCGTCGACGTGCATATCGCACGGTTGCGCAAAAGGCTTCGCGCGGCCGTCGGAAGCGATGTGATCAGAACCGTCCGGTCGGCGGGCTACGCGTTCGCGCCGGACTGGTAACCCGCCCGGCATTGCCCGCGACAAGCGACCAATCGCCGTTGCTCGACCAGTTGCCGCTCCGCCCGTCCGAAACGGCCTGCTCAATGTCTCAGGATCGTATCCAGGAACAGCCGGGCGCGCGGATGAACGGCTGTTGAGAAAAAGTCTTCGCAGGAAGCGTGCTCGACAAGGCGGCCTGCGTCCATGAAAACAACCTCGTCGGCGACTTCACGCGCGAAGGCCATCTCGTGGGTGACGCAGACCATGGTCATACCATCTCGCGCCAGAGCGGTCATGACGTCGAGCACCTCCTTGATCATTTCGGGGTCGAGAGCCGAGGTGGGTTCATCGAAAAGTATGATGCTGGGATTAAGGCAAAGAGCGCGCGCGATCGCCACCCGCTGTTGCTGACCGCCAGACAGCTGGCCGGGATAGGCGTTCGCCTTTTCAGGGATGCGCACCGCTTTCAGCTGATGCATAGCGATCTCCTCCGCCTCGCGCATCGATTTGCCAAGGACTCGCCGCAAAGCCAGAGTGCAGTTGGCGAGTACGCTCAGGTGGGGAAAGAGGTTGAAGCTCTGGAACACCATGCCTGTTTGCCGCCGCGCAACGGCGGTGTTGCGAGCGCTTTGTCCGAGCGTCACCCCTTCCAGCTGAATGGTTCCTTTCTGAAAGCGCTCAAGACCGTTGATGCACCGGATCAGGGTCGACTTGCCCGAGCCGGAGGGACCGCAAACGACAATGCGCGCGCCCGTGCGGATGGTCAGATCGATATCGTTCAAGACATGCAATGCGCCGAACCACTTGTTCAGTCCTTCGATCTGGACCAGGGGTTCTGCCTGAACGGCCGCAACGGGAGAGAGCATTAGCGGCGTCCAGTTGCAAGCAGGCGCTGCTCGACGCGCTTGACCCCATAAGAGACGACAAGCGCCAGCGCCAGGAACAGCAAACCGGCGACGGTCAGTGGCTCGGCGTATCGATAGGTTTCAGAAGCGATATCAAAGGCACGGCCCAGCATTTCCGGCACGGCCAGGACCGCCAGATAAGGCGTCGCCTTGAGAATCGATACCAGGTAGTTGCCGAGCGGCGCGGCGATGTTGCGCAGCATCTGCGGCGCGATGACGAAAACCACCGTATCGCGCCGGCTGAGCGATAATGCTCGCGCTGCTTCCTGCTGGCCCTTGGGGATAGCATCAATGCCAGCCTTGAAGACCTCGGCCAGGTACCCGCTGTAGTAGAGGCTGAGGGCCAGGACGCCGACTGTCATGGCACCAAGACGGATCCCATAGAAAGGCAGGACGAAGTATATGAAATAGAGCCAGGCCAGAACCGGCGTGGAGCGGATGAAGTCGATCAGGAAGCGCACCGCAAAGCCGGGCGCGCCACCGCTGCGACGGATTATTTCGAAGGTGAAGCCGACAGCCGAAGCGCCAACACAACTCAAAACGGTGGCAAACAGGGTGGCACCAATCGCGCCGACAATGATCGGGATCGTCGACAACGCAAAGCCCACGTCAAATCCCACGCGACGGTCCTTTTTCGACGTTGACACGAGCCTCGAGCCAGCGGCCGGCAAGCGTGATCGGATAGCAGACGACAAAGAACGCAAGCAGCAGCGCCGAATAGATCGCGACCGGATTGTTCTGGGTCTGCGCGATCTCCTTGGCGCGGAACGTCATGTCCGTCAGCGTTACCAGCGACACCAGCGCCGTCGCCTTGACGAGCTGTATGAGGGTGTTGACGAAGGTCGGGCTCATGGCAACCAGCGCCTGCGGCAGTTCGACCAGGAGCAGGATCTGCGCGCGCGAGAGGCCGAGCGCCATGCCAGCTTCTCGCTGGCCGGCAGGCAGGGACTGAAGGCCAGCGCGCACAGCCTGGCTGGCATAGCCGCCGGCGTTGAGACCGAGCACCAGCGCACTGACGGTCAGCGCTGATAAAGTGACCCCGACCACTGGCAGCA
Organism: Mesorhizobium sp. WSM4312; assembly: GCF_002294875.1. Taxonomy (NCBI): domain Bacteria; kingdom Pseudomonadati; phylum Pseudomonadota; class Alphaproteobacteria; order Hyphomicrobiales; family Phyllobacteriaceae; genus Mesorhizobium; species Mesorhizobium sp. WSM4312. The sequence goes on from NZ_NSFU01000015.1 coordinate 34,723, forward strand.
CATAGTAAAAGACAAAGAGCAGGACGACGACGGCGGAACTGCGCCAGAACTCGATCACCGCGGTCACCAGAAAGCGCGTTAAACCGGTGGTTAGAAACTGCGCGATGCCGAAGACCAGCGCGAACGGAACCGCAAAGACCAGGCCATAGGCCGTAACCGTCGCCGTGGTGCGAACGCCTTGCAAAATGCCCAACCAGATCTCGAACGTGCTCACTAGGCGTCTCAACCCTCCACGGCATATGGTGATGGTAGCGCCGGCGATGCCGGCTTTCTTCGGGTGCACCTGACGAGGATGGCTGCACGCGCAGAGGCTGACGCTCCCGAACCTGGCCACATGGCAATCCTCCGTCTGGTGATGGGGACGATCCTGTATGACCAGGGCCATCGCCAGCCTCTCATAGGCGCGGAAACTGTCATCTGTCAATAAATATGAACTTATTATTGCATATGTTCACATTAGACGGAACCTTTTCCGACGCCCGAACCGGCCTGGTGGCCTTGGATCGATGGGGCCGCCGTTCGCCTCTCTTTGCACGCTGCGCCTCGACGCCTGCCGAAACCTGTTGAATCGGACTGATCCACAGCTCTTTTGATCATCCCGCGACCGGGGCTTTTTGACGTGTTCCCGGCTCGGACGGGAACAAGATGGTCATCTCGTACAACAACACCGAAGGACACACACGCAGTTCGCGCATGCTGCGCACCGCGCTCGGGCCGGCCATCGCCCGGTTCCTTGACGACGCCGCTATCGTGGAAGTGATGCTGAACCCAGATGGCCGCATCTGGGTGGACAGGCTTTCCCAAGGCCTCGCCGATACGGGGGAAACGCTGACGCCTGCCGATGGTGAGCGGATCGTGCGGCTCGTCGCGCATCATGTCGGCGCCGAAGTGCATCCCCGTTCCCCCCGGGTCTCGGCGGAGTTGCCGGAAACCGGCGAGCGTTTCGAAGGCTTGTTGCCGCCGGTCGTCGCAGCACCTGCCTTCGCGATCCGCAAACCCGCGGTCGCCGTGTTCACGCTCGATGACTATGTCGCGACATGCGTCATGACCCGCAGCCAGGCCGCAATCCTGCGCGCCGCCGTTGCTGGCCGCGCAAACATCCTCGTTGCAGGCGGCACCTCGACCGGCAAGACGACGCTGACCAACGCGCTGCTCGCCGAGGTGGCGAAGGGAACGGACCGGGTCGTCATCATCGAGGACACCCGCGAACTGCAATGCGCCGCTCCCAACCTTGTCGCAATGCGCACCAAGGATGGCGTCGCCACGCTCTCCGATCTGGTTCGCTCCTCGTTGCGCCTGCGGCCCGACCGCATCCCCATCGGCGAGGTGCGCGGCGCCGAGGCGCTCGACCTGCTCAAGGCCTGGGGCACCGGGCACCCCGGCGGTATCGGCACCTTGCATGCCGGTTCCGGGATCGGCGCGCTCCGCCGGCTGGAACAGCTTATCCAGGAAGCCGTCGTCACCGTCCCACGCGCGCTGATTGCCGACACGATCGACCTTGTCGCGGTCCTTGCCGGACGGGGTTCCGCACGGCGGCTGGCCGAACTCACGCGCGTCGAGGGGCTCGGTCCTGATGGCGACTACTGCACCGTTGAAGCCACCTTGAACAACACAGGAGAGAACTCATGATCCGCACACTTGCGCGCGCATCTCGCAACCTCGCGACCACGGCCGGGATCACCCTTGCCGTCAGCTTCATGATCGCGCCGGTAGCCCATGCGTCAGGCTCGTCGATGCCGTGGGAACAGCCGCTCGAGAAGATCCTGCAATCGATCGAAGGGCCGGTCTCCAAGATCATCGCCGTCATCATCATCATCGTCACGGGCCTGACGCTGGCGTTTGGCGACTCCTCTGGCGGCTTTAGGCGGCTGATCCAGATCGTCTTTGGCCTCTCGATCGCCTTTGCCGCATCGAGCTTCTTTCTGTCGTTCTTTTCTTTCGGTGGCGGGGCGTTGATCTGATGGCAACGGCTTTCGAACGACTCGATGCCGTGCCGGGCTGGACGGTCCCCGTTCACCGGGCGCTGACCGAGCACATCCTGCTTGGCGGCGCGCCACGCGCCATCGCGATCCTGAACGGCACGCTTGCCGGTGCGGTCGGCCTTGGGCTGAGGCTCTGGCTGGTCGGTCTCATCATCTGGGCGCTCGGCCATTTCACGGCGGTCTGGGCCGCCAGGCGCGATCCGCTGTTTTTCGAAGTCGGGCGCCGGCACCTGCGGCTGCCCGCACATCTTTCGGTTTGAGGGTCTCGGCATGATGAACCTTGCCGAATATCGTCGGACCGCCAGCGGCCTGGCCGATTATCTGCCTTGGGTCGCCCTTGTCGCGCCCGGTGTCGTGCTCAACAAGGACGGCAGCTTCCAGCGCACCGCGACGTTTCGTGGCCCCGATCTCGATTCCGCCGTTGCAGCCGAACTGGTTGCGGTGGCCTCGCGCATCAACAATGCCTTTCGTCGCCTCGGCTCGGGCTGGAGCATCTTCGTCGAGGCGCAGCGCCATGAAGCCGCGACGTATCCCGAGACCCAGTTTCCCGACGCCGCCTCCGGCCTGCTCGACGCCGAGCGCAAAGCCGATTTCGAAGAAGCGGGGGTTCATTTCGTCTCGAGCTACTTTCTAACCTTGCTTTTCCTGCCGCCGCCTGAAGACGCGGCGCGTGCCGAAGGATGGCTTTACGAAGGTCGCGAGCAATCAAGCGTGGATCCTCGCGCGATCCTGCGCGCCTTTGTCGACCGGACAGAGCGCGTGGTGTCCCTGCTCGACGGATTCATGCCTGAATGCCAGTGGCTCGATGACGGACAAACGCTGACCTATCTGCATTCGACGGTCTCGACCAAACGCCACCGGTTGCGGGTTCCCGAGACGCCGATCTACCTCGATGCGCTCGTGGCCGATGAGGTGCTGACGGGCGGTCTCGAGCCACGCCTTGGCCACCAGCATCTTCGCGTGCTGACCATCGTCGGCTTCCCGACCGCGACAACGCCCGGCCTGCTTGACGATCTCAATCGGCTCGCCTTCCCGTACCGCTGGGCGACGCGGGCGATCCTGCTCGACAAGACCGATGCCGCCAGGCTCCTGACCAGGATCCGGCGCCAGTGGTTTGCCAAGCGCAAGAGCATTGCCTCGATCCTCAAGGAGGTGATGACCAACGAGACGTCCGTGCTCGTCGACACCGACGCCGCCAACAAGGCGGCGGACGCCGACGAGGCGCTGCAGGAACTCGGCGCCGACATGTCGGGCATGGCCTATGTCACCGCGACCGTCGCTGTATGGGATGCCGACCCGCGCGTGGCTGACGAGAAATTGCGGCTTGTCGAGAAAGTCATCCAGGGTCGCGACTTCACGACAATCATCGAGACTGTCAACGCCGTCGAGGCCTGGCTCGGCTCCTTGCCCGGGCACGCCTATGCCAACGTCCGCCAGCCTCCCGTCTCAACGCTCAATCTTGCTCACATGGTCCCACTCTCTGCCGTGTGGGCGGGGCCGGAACGGGACGAGCATCTGGTCAGTCCTCCCTTGCTTTACGGCAAGACAGAAGGCTCGACCCCATTCCGGTTGGTCCTGCATGTCGGCGATGTCGGCCATACCCTGGTCGTTGGCCCTACAGGCGCCGGCAAGTCGGTGCTGCTCGCGCTGATGGCCCTGCAGTTCCGCCGCTACGACAAGGCCCAGGTTTTCGCCTTCGACTTCGGGGGTTCGATCCGCGCCGCCGCGCTCGCTATGCGCGGTGACTGGCACGATCTGGGTGGCGGGCTTGCCGAGAGCGTGGAGGCATCCGTTTCGCTGCAGCCGCTGGCCCGCATTCACGACACATATGAGCGCGCCTGGGCCGCCGACTGGATCGTCGCGATGCTCACACGCCAGGGCCTCCAGATTAATCCAGATGCCAAGGAGCATATCTGGGCCGCGCTGACATCGCTTGCGTCGGCGCCGGTCGAGGAACGCACCCTCACTGGCGTTAGCGTGCTGTTGCAGGCCAATGAGCTGAAGCAGGCGCTGCGCCCCTATTGTGTTGGCGGCCCTTACGGCCGGCTGCTTGACGCCGAGACCGAACATCTCGGACACGCATCCGTGCAGGCGTTCGAAATCGAGGGCCTCATCGGCACGCAAGCCGCACCAGCCGTGCTCTCCTACCTGTTCCATCGCATAGGCGACCGGCTCGACGGCCGTCCGACGCTGCTCATCATCGACGAAGGCTGGCTTGCCCTCGACGATGCGGGGTTCGCCGGTCAATTGCGCGAATGGCTGAAGACGTTGCGCAAGAAGAACGCCAGCGTCGTCTTCGCCACCCAGTCGCTGTCCGACATCGACAGTTCGAACATCGCGCCGACGATCATCGAAAGTTGTCCGACCAGGCTGTTGCTGCCGAACGAGCGCGCGATCGAGCCGCAGATCACGGATATCTATCGCCGCTTCGGTCTCAACGATCGCCAGATAGAAATCCTGGCGCGCGCGACGCCCAAGCGCGACTATTACTGCCAGTCGCGGCGCGGCAATCGGCTGTTCGAACTGGGCCTCTCCGAAATCGGCCTCGCGCTTTGCGCTGCATCCTCCAAGGCGGATCAGGCCCTGATCGCCAGCATCGTGGCCGAACATGGTCGCGACGACTTCCTGCCGGCCTGGCTGCGCGCCCGAGACGTTGGCTGGGCCGCTGACCTCATTGCCGGGCTTTCTAACCTGAACCTACAAACGCAAAAGGAGTCTCAGTCATGAATACTTATCGTTTGCGCGCGCGCTCTCTTGCCCTTGGCGCCATGCTCTGCGCGCCGCTCGCGATCGCACCGGTGCTGCTGACAACGCCAGCCCAGGCGTTCATCGTTTTCGATCCTTCCAACTACGCCCAGAACGTTCTGACGGCCGCGCGGTCGCTTCAGCAGGTGACGAACCAGATCACCTCGCTGCAGAACCAGGCGCAGATGCTGATCAACCAGGGCCGCAATCTCGCGAGCTTGCCCTTCTCTTCACTGCAGGCGCTGCAGCAATCGGTACAACGCACGCAACAGCTGCTCAACCAGGCGCAGAACATCGCCTTCAATGTCGAGCAGGTCGACAGGATGTTCCAGGAGAAATACGGGAAGGTTTCCCTGTCCGCGCCGGAGCAGCAGCTTGTCGCGGACGCGCGCTCGCGATGGCAAAATACAGTCGGTGGTCTTCAGGACGCCATGCGTGTGCAGGCGGGAGCCGTCGCAAACATCGACACCAACCGCGTGCAGATGTCGTCGCTGGTCGGAGCCAGCCAATCGGCGACGGGCGCGCTGCAGGCGACGCAAGCCGGCAATCAGCTTCTGGCGCTGCAGGCCCAGCAGCTCGCTGACCTGACGGCTGTTGTCGCCGCCAACGGCCGCGCCGCGGCGTTGAGCGAAGCGGAACGCTCCGCGGCCGCCGAACAGGGACGCGAGCAGCGTCGTCGCTTTTTGCGCGCCGGATCCGGCTACCAGGCCGGCAATGGCGCGATGTTCAACCGCTGAGGTTGCGCGACGTGGATGGCAAGATACTCCTTCGCCTGGGCGCCGTCGTCTTCGTCGCGGCGGCGATCGCGGCTGCCCCGCTCGAAATGACCCGCGACAGGCAAACGCCGGACGGTTCTGGTTCGCCGGCCCCGGTCACGCTGGCGCCAAGTGCGCTGCGTGAAGGCCTTCGCCACTGCCAGAGCCTTGGCGAGGCCGCGCTCCTTGACAAGGATTGTTCGCGCCTGTGGGCCGCGCAACGTGATCGCTTCCTCGGCTTCAGATCACCGTCGGCGGGCCAGGCATTGGGCGCCCCAGGTTCGAGTGGCCAAGGGAAACGATAGACATGGGCAACACCGGCGTCATTGACCAGTTCCTCGCTACGTTCACGCGCTATATCGACAGCGGCTTCGGCCTGCTCGGCGGCGAAGTCGCCTTCGTCGCTACCACGCTCATCGTCATCGACGTGACGCTTGCCGCGCTTTTCTGGAGCTGGGGCGCCGATGACGACATTCTGGCCCGGCTCATCAAGAAGACGCTTTTCGTCGGTGTCTTCGCCTATCTGATTTCCAACTGGAACAGCCTGGCGCGCGTCGTTTTTGAAAGTTTCTCAGGTCTTGGCCTGAAAGCCAGCGGCACCTCCTTCACGGTCGAGGACCTGCTGCGGCCCGGCAAGGTGGCGCAAACCGGCCTCGATGCCGGGCGGCCGTTGCTCGAAGCCATCTCGGGCCTGATGGGCTATGTCTCCTTCTTCGAGAATTTCATCCAGATCGCCTGCCTGCTCTTCGCCTGGGCGCTGGTGCTGCTCGCCTTCTTCATCCTGTCCGTGCAGCTTTTCGTCACGCTGATCGAATTCAAGCTGTCGACGCTGGCTGGCTTCGTCCTCATCCCGTTTGGTCTCTTCGGCAAGACGGCCTTCATGGCCGAGCGGGTGCTTGGCAACGTCATCTCGTCCGGTATCAAGGTGCTGGTGCTGGCCGTCGTCATCGGTATCGGCTCGACGCTGTTTGGGGAATTTACCCAAGGCTTTGGCGGCGAGAGCCCGACCATCGATCAAGCCATGGCGATTGTTCTGGCGGCGCTGTCGTTGCTTGGCCTCGGCATATTCGGCCCCGGGATCGCGAACGGCATTGTCTCAGGCGGACCGCAGCTCGGCGCCGGCGCGGCCGTCGCCACCGGTCTTGCAGCGGGTGGCATGACGCTTGCCGGGTTCGGCGCAGCCGGTCTGGCGGCGCGGGGCGGGGCGTCAGCGTTGTCGGGAGCGGCGTCGGCAGCGCGCGGCGCGACCGCGCTCGCCGGTGGCGGCTCGGCGGCTTTCATGCTCGCGGCGGCCGGACAGGCCGGCGCCGCCGGCCTCGCCTCCGGCGCGGGCGGCATCGCAAGCGCCGGCGCCTCCGCTGCCGTTTCACCACTCAAGCGCGCCGCGGCACGCGCCGGCCAGTCATTCAAGGCGAGCTTCACCGCCGGCGCCAGTTCGGCGGCCGGGATCACTGGTGGATCTTCAACCATGGGTACGGTTGGCAATGCCGCTTCGCCGCCTACGGTTCCTTCTTCCTGGGTCGGCAATCCATCCGGCACCCAGCCCGAATGGGCCAAACGCCTGCAGCGATCCCAGCGTCTGTCACACGGCGCCCAGACTGCCGCCCATGCCGTGCGGGGCGGCGACAGCCACGGCGGCGGCGCTTCGATTTCTCTTTCTGAAGGCGAATAACCAATGAATGTCTTTCGGCGCCCAGCCGTTCACTACGGCAAGATCCCTCGACCGGAAACGCCTTATCAGAAGGCAGCGCAAATCTGGGATGAGCGCATCGGTTCCGCGCGCGTTCAGGCAAGGAACTGGCGTGCCATGGCTTTCGGGTCGCTGATCCTGTCGACCGGCCTCGCCGCCGCCCTTGTCTGGCTGTCGGCGCGTGGCACTGTCGTGCCCTGGGTGGTGCAGGTCGATGCGCTGGGACAGGCGCAGGCGACCGCGCCCGCGATCGCCGGCTACAAGCCGACCGATCCTCAGATTGCGTGGCATCTCGCCCGTTTCGTCGAACAGGTGCGCTCCATCCCTTCTGATGCGATCATCGTGCGCCAGGACTGGCTGCGTGCCTACGAATGGACCACCGACCAGGGTGCCGCCGCGCTCAACGACTACGCTCGCGCCAACGATCCGTTCTCCAAGGTCGGCAAGCAGCAGGTTTCGGTAGAGGTGTCGTCGGTCATCCGCGCCTCGCCGGATTCGTTTCGTGTCGCCTGGATCGAGCGGCACTACGACCATGGGCAGCTCTCGGGAACGGAGCGCTGGACCGGAATCCTGACAATCGTCATGCAGCCGCCGAGCGACGCGGAACGGCTTCGCGCCAATCCGCTCGGAATCTACGTCAACGCCATCAACTGGTCGCGGGAGATGAGCCAATGAGCCTCAGATTGCGTGTTGTCGCTGTCCCTTCACTCAGAGGATACCTGCTGTCGACCGCGCTGGTGTCGGCAGCAGCATTCCTCGCAGGGTGCGCCGCGACGCCAACAAAGCCGCCGAACATCCGCTACGATCCCTATGTGCCGCCCTTGGCCGCTCTGCCGAAGATCGCACGCGAAGAACGACCAAGGCCGCTGCTCATGCCCCCGGCCTGGGCTCCCGCGCGTGGCGGTGGCGCCGGCAACACACCGACCGCGCGGGTGGAGAACGCCAATGCCGTAGCGCGTGTAGAGCCGCGCCGGAAGGGCTACTACAACGCCATCCAGATCTATCCCTGGAGCGAGGGCGCGCTCTATCAGGTCTATGCCTCACCCGGTCAGATAACCGACATAGCTCTCGAGCCCGGCGAGAGCCTTGCAGGCGAGGGTCCGATCGCGGCAGGGGATACGGCGCGCTGGATCATCGGTGACACCGAAAGCGGATCGGGCATTACCCGGCGCGTGCATGTCCTGGTGAAACCCTCGCGGGCCGACATCAAGACCAATCTCGTCATCGCCACGGATCGGCGCAGCTATATGCTCGAACTGCGCGCGGGGGCCAAGACCTACATGCCCGCCGTCGCATGGTCCTACCCGGCGCCGCGGGCCGGTTCGCGACAAGCCATCCCGACGACGCCGGTGATACCCGACATGGCCGCGCGCAATTACCGCTACGGCCTGACAGGCGATGCGCCACCCTGGAAGCCCGTCAGCGTCTTTGACGATGGCCGCAAGGTTTATGTCGCGTTTCCGCGTGGAATCGTGCAAGGCGAGATGCCGCCGATCTTCGTCATCGGCCCGGACGGCGAAGCCGAGATCGCCAACAGCCGCGTCTACCAGAACATCCTGATCGTCGACCGCCTCTTCGGCGCGGCCGAACTGCGTCTTGGCAGCGGCAAGCGGCAGCAGACGGTAAGGATTGTCCGACTCGACGGACGAGCACAGGGCCGGCTGCGGCAAATGCCGAGCGTCGGCCGCGTTGGAACGGCCGGCGCAAAAACAGGCGGAGGGGAGCAGCCATGACCGATAGCGATGTTGCCGCCGAACCGATGCGGCTTCGCGCCGACCCGCCGCGCGTGACCCGCCTGTCGCGCAAGGTGCTCGCCAGTATAGGCTTGGCCACCTCGCTCAGCATTGGCGTTGCGCTGGTGTACGCTCTGCGGGACGGCGACACGAGCAAACAAGGCGACGAGCTGATTTCGACGTCAAATCGTCAGCCCGCCGATGGGTTGGCAAGCTTGCCGCGCGACTATTCCGGCCCGATCCTCGGGCCGCCGCTGCCTGGCGATCTCGGCAGGCCGATCCTCGATGCGCAAAACAAGGGACAGTCACCGATGATCGCGACCCCCGCGGTGGACGAGGCAGAGCAGCGCCGGGTGGCAGAAGAGGAGGCGGCCAGAACGTCGCATGTCTTCTTTCAGGAAGGACAAGGAAGCGCAACGATCGCCGATACATCTGGATCGCTTGCCATGCCAAACCTCGGCGAGCTCGCCGGGCAGGCCGGCCAGCCGAATGCGCAGGACCGCCAATCCGCTTTCCTCAACACCGCGGCGGATCGCCAGACCGTGGCTCCCGATCGCGTCATGCCCCCGGCGTCACCTTATGTGCTCCAGGCCGGCGCTGTAATCCCGGCTGCGCTCGTCACAGGCATCCGCTCGGATCTGCCCGGCCAAATCAGCGCCCAGGTAACGGAGAATGTCTATGACAGCCCGACCGGCCGGGCGCTGCTCATTCCACAGGGAACACGCATTGTAGGCCAGTACGACAACGGGGTTGGGTTCGGGCAACGCCGCGTGCTGCTTGTCTGGAACCGGCTGATTTTTCCCGATGGACACTCCATCGTTCTGGAACGGCAGCCCGGCACGGATCCGCAGGGCTATGCCGGTCTAGAGGATGGTGTCGACTACCATTGGGGAGAGCTGTTCAAGGCAGCGACGCTGTCGACGCTCCTGAGCGTCGGCGCGCAGGCGGGCTCGTCCGGCCAGGAAAGCGAAATTGCGCGCGCGCTGCGAGACGGCGCCTCCGACAGCGTCAGTCGGGTCGGCCAGCAGATCGTCCAGCGCCAGCTCGACATCGCGCCAACGCTTGCGATCAGACCGGGATTCCCGGTTCGCGTCCTCGTCACCCGCGACCTTGTGCTTGAACCTTACGGAGGCTGAAGAATGGCCAAGTTGAAACTGGCTGCGATCACCGACGACAGGCCGGTCAAGATCACGGTGGAGTTGCCGGCTCCGCTGCATCGCGACCTGGTGAGATATGCAGAGATTCTCGGGCGCGAGGTGGGGCAACCCTCTGCTGATCCTTTGCGTCTGATCGCGCCGATGCTTGAGCGGTTCATCGCGACCGATCGCGGCTTTGCGAAAGCCAAGAAAGAGAAGCCCTGATCCAGGGACGCCGCCAAAGCGCACGTCAAGGGTCTACTCGATAGGCAGCGGTTGCGCGTGCTTCACTTGCCCCAAGGCAAAGCTCGATTCTATCGAAGCGACCCCTTCGAGCCGGGTGAGGGTGCGCTTCAGAAAGGCCTCATAGGCCTGCAGGTCCTTTACGACAATGCGCAACAGATAGTCACGCTGTCCTGTCATCAGGTAGCACTCGACGATTTCCGGCCAGCGTTGGACGGCCTTCGCGAAACGGTCGAGTTCCTCTTCGCGCTGCCGCTCGAGCTTGATCGAGGCGAATACGCTGATGGGCAATCCGACTTTCAACTGATCGACGATCGCGACATAGCTTGTAATGACACCGGCCGCTTCCAGATTGCGGACCCTGCGGGCACAGGGGGACGGTGACAATCCCACCGCCTCGCTCAGTTGCTCGCTTGTCGCATGCGCGTTGGATTGCAAGACTGTCAGGATCTTGCGGTCAATATCATCGAGAGCCATGCTTGACATTTTTGGTCTCCAGAGCCGGCAAGGTTCGCTGTATAGCCAATTGTGTGGCATTTTACAGCGCAAATTGGCCAAAATCGCTTTTGGTGGTGGTCTATGGTCGGGTCCGTCAAATGAGGGCGGCGAAGATGGACACACAACAGCTCAAATTGCTGGCGGCGCTGGAGAAAAAGGTGCTGTGGCTCTCCACCTGGATGATCCACAACGCCAATCACATCCGGCCCAACGAAGACGGGCTGAAGGTCGGCGGCCACCAGTCATCGTCCGCTTCGCTGGCGACGATTATGACGGTTCTCTACTTCGCGGTTCTTCGGCCGCAGGACAGGGTTGCGGTCAAGCCGCACGCCAGTCCGGTGTTTCACGCCATCCAGTATCTTTTCGGCAATCAGAGCCGCGAAAAGCTGGAGAATTTTCGCGGCTACAAAGGGGCCCAATCCTATCCCTCGCGGACAAAGGATGCCGACGACGTCGACTTCTCGACCGGTTCCGTTGGCCTGGGCGTTGCCCAGACGCTGTTTGCGTCGATTGTGCAGGATTATCTTCACGCCAAGGGATTGGGCGCGCAACTGCCGGTTGGAAAGATGGTCGCCCTGATCGGCGACGCCGAGATGGACGAGGGCAATATCTTCGAGGCGCTTCTGGAGGGGTGGAAGCATGGCCTTCGCAACACATGGTGGATCGTGGACTACAACCGGCAAAGCCTCGACGCGGTCGTGCGCGAAGGCCTGTGGGAACGGTTCGAGTCGCTGTTCAGGAACTTCGGCTGGGACGTGGTCCTGGTCAAATACGGCCACTTGCTGGAAGCGGCTTTCTCAGAGGCGGGCGGCGCGACGCTCAAACAATGGCTGGATCATTGTCCTAACCAGCTCTATTCCGCGCTGACGTATCAAGGCGGCGCGGCGTGGCGAAAACGCCTGCTTGACGATATCGGCGACCAGGGTGCGGTATCCAAGCTCATAGAGAGCCGCAGCGACGAAGAGTTGGCTCGGCTGATGACCAATCTAGGTGGTCACGACTTGCCGACACTGGTCGAGGCCTTCGCCAACGCGCGCACGCATGATCGACCGGTTTGCTTCATCGCCTACACCGTCAAGGGCTTTGGTTTGCCGCTGGCCGGCCACAAGGACAATCATGCCGGGCTGATGACCAAGGCCCAGATTGACGAGTTGCGCGCTGCACACGGCGTCAGGGCGGGCAGGGAGTGGGAACCTTACGAAGGTCTTTCGCAAGTGTCGGATATCTCTGATTTTGTCCGCAACGCCCCCTTCAATGCCAAAGGCAGAAGACGCTACACATCGGTCCATATCGATGTGCCTGCCGTCCTAAATGTGCCTCTGCAACCGCAAATGTCGACCCAGCAGGGTTTCGGCTTGCTGATGCATGAGATCAGCAAGCGGGAGGACGAATTCGCGAGGCGCATCGTTACGACGTCGCCGGACGTCACCGTCTCGACCAATCTTGGCGCCTGGGTAAACCGCCGTGGGCTGTTTGCGCGCAACGAGATGGCCGATCTCTTTCGCAAGGAACGAATTCCATCGACTTTCAACTGGGATTTCTCACCCAAGGGACAACACATCGAACTCGGCATTGCCGAAATGAATCTCTTCATCCTGCTTTCGGCGCTCGGCCTTTCACACTCGGTCTTCGGCGAACGTCTGTTGCCGGTTGGAACGCTCTATGACCCATTCATCGAGCGCGGGCTCGATGCGTTGAACTACGCCTGCTACCAGGACGCTCGCTTCATCGTGGCCGCGACACCCTCAGGCGTGACGCTGGCGCCGGAAGGCGGCGCCCACCAGTCGATAGCAACGCCGCTCATCGGTATGGCGCAGGATGGTCTGGCCACTTTCGAGCCCGCCTTCGTCGACGAGCTGGCGACGATCATGCGGTTCTCGTTTGACTATGTTCAGCGCTCGGGAGATGCCGAGCCCGATGAAACCACCTGGCTACGGGACGCCGTTGGCGGCTCTGTCTATTGCAGGCTGTCTACGCGCTCGATCGAACAGCCGAGCCGCGAGATCGGGCCGGAGCTTTCCCGGCATATCGTCAACGGCGGCTACTGGATGCGCGAGCCTGGTCCGAACTCGGAAGTCGTGGTGATTTACACCGGGGCCGTTGCTCCCGAAGCCATTGAGGCAGTTGGCTTGATGGGCGAGGACAGGCGAGATGTCGGGCTGCTTGCTGTCACCTCGGCCGACCGGCTCAACGCCGGCTGGACCGCGGCCCTACTTGCGCGAGAACGTGGCGTTATTCACGCAAGAAGCCATGTCGAGAGACTCTTGGACCAGGTGCCTACGAACTGCACGCTGATCACAGTCGTTGACGGTCATCCGGTGACACTTGCTTGGATGGGATCTGTCGCGGGTCACCGCGTTCGACCGCTTGGCGTTGAGCATTTCGGGCAGACCGGCACTATCGCCCATCTTTATCGGCACTATGGCATCGATGCTCAGGGAATAGCGCGCGCGGCAGAGGCGATCTCCGGTGGCAGGCCAATCAGGCATGTGCGCGTCGACTGCTTTCCGCCCGCGTGATCGATTTCATCGTGACCCAACACATCCATGATCTGTCTGGTGGCGGAACACGGATTTACCTTCAAGGTCCAATGAATAGCCGATATTTGCGCAAGCTCAAAGCAGCGGACCCCCAAGTGGCCTACGGAAGGTTCTGTCGCGCCGCCAAGCGCCGTCGCTTCTCGTTGACATCTTCCAGCACGTTGGCGGCCTCGAGAGCCTGCTGCGCGCGAGCCCATTCAACCTGCAGCATCTCAGGGCCGGCTTCCGTGACGAGGAGCGGAACACAATTGCCCACGATTTTCTGGAGCTTTGAGCAGGTTCAGAAAAGCTGCGGTCGTCGGCAGCATTCTTCTGAAGCTTCTCGAAAACAAGCTGCTTGCCTTCGCGCACACTGCTATCCGATGTTCGGTCACGGCCCAAGATTGCGACCGGCTTATGTGGACGATGTGGCAGAGGCGACCGTAGGAGCGTTGCAGAGTCGGAAACGCGTGCGATCAATGCGGCGGTCCTGGCGTCTACTTCTATAAGGAACTTCTCAGAACCGTTGCACACCCAGCCGGCCTTACACCCATTCTCGTTCCAGTGCCATTTGCTGCTTGGCACGTATTGGTATCGACGGCGCAAATGCTTGCGAGTTCATCCGTCACACCGAATCAAGTGGAACTGATTCAGATCGACAACATGTCATCGCAACAGATACCCGGCTTTGAAGAACTTGGTATTTCGCCAAGGCGAAGGCTCTTCGGCGCTACTCTGCGCCGCCACGATTGAGTGTCTCGAGATCGCGGTGGCGCTGGCCGATCAGTGCACCTCACCTGAGCCGTCGTCAGCGACACCTACGCGACGCTCGGGTAACCATTTCCCAAGCCATCCAACCGGTGAACAGAAGGATGAGCACCACGATCAACGACAGCAGCAGTCCAGTGGGCACCACCGCCGCCAGGTTCGGTTTAGGCTGCACGCACTTTGGATCATGCAACCGGTTTGCATGGCGTGTGCCATGCTGTGGAGACGTCGCATGACCAGCAATCCGCGTAGCACGGTAAGCATTGCAGCCATCCGATCCACCCAATGCTGATTTCATTTCCGATAGCCTTCTTCGTAGCGACTCTCGTTTGCGACTTGAACGGCCAACCCTGCGTGGATCGCCGGTACACGCTGGCTTCTTGGGGCAGGCGAGTCCTGAACGGAGCTCCGGTGGTGTGAACTTCTCCCTCGCGCGCCCAGTCCGGAATTCCATGATTGTCTATGACGATCCACCGGATGGGATCAGGCGTGCCCGCACGCAACGCGGCTAGTCGATCGCGAGATATGTAGACGCCGCTGAACAACTCCCCCCTTCAGGCCGTGAAGATTGAGTTGCAAATTCTGGGCCGGCACTAGCGCGTTGCATCGACGGTGCTAGATCCGTCCACAGGCTTGAGACCGCGGCGCCATGTTTGAAGCAGAGCCTCACCTATCGGCATCGAAAGAGATCACCGCTAAAGGCCATGTGCAGCAGCCGGATACCCAGCCGACGCCAAAATAGGAATTGCTTTTCGACGGCGAAGGCTTCCTCAGAGCAATTCGACGACGCCTGCCCGTTCCTTACCTTCGAACATCGCCGCTCCACTGGCGATTATGCCCGCCCAGCGTGCCCACGCAATGAAGGCTTCCCGAGCCGCTTTGGCCTCACAGCGGCCATCATATGCGGCGCAGCAGGCCTCGCAAGCGCATGCATGCAACTTGCTCCGCTTTTCAAAAGGCCACTCTTCGAGGAACTCGATCGCGTCCATCGCATCACGGATCGACCTCTTGCCGAAAGATGTGTCGTCGACCAGCAGCGGCGGTTCAAAAATGTCTGCCATACGTTCCTCCACTTAATTTTGCCATCGCGGCAGCGGCGAGAAAGCCAACACCCAGAATGGGTCGGGTTCGCTCGCGGCGCCATCCGCAAGATATTGGATGCTCGATTTCCAGCTTCAAGGAACCAGCAATGACGGTCGCCGTTTAGGTTAAACTTCGATCTTTTGTCGCAGATGCGCGCGCTTTCGATCGAGGAAGCAGCTGGAAGGCATGGGTTGAAATTCACCGGCGGGCGGCATGAACGTCCGTAACCATGCCGGCATTATGACGGCAACTCAGCGGTGTCCTCAGAGGCGGCTTAACGCATTGATCGGGCGAGGCAATGGCGCACCCGTTGTCGAAAAAAAAGCGGTCCTGCGCGCCTGACGACGGGCAGGACCGCAAGACCACCGCGCAGGTTGCCTTCGCAATCGAGCCCGAATGACCGACGCGGGAGAGGAATGCCGGTGAAGCTTGCCTCAGTCCACGTCGGCCACCGCGGCTTCTTGAGGGGTTGCCGCCCTCGAAATCTACAACACCCCGAATGGCAGGCAACTCGTTGGTAAAAAACGTACAATGGAACCCTACCGGACCCATCGGACATCGGTTCGAGCTCTAAACCTGCCTGAAGTGCATTGGGCAGCGCTCCGAAGTCACGTTCGAGGATTTGGGGGACTTCGATCCCGACGACCAGATTATTCGCCAGGTCATCGGACGTTAAGCGGCACGCGACGTCTGGGCTGAACATGCCGACCGCAAAAAGTTTTTGTCGGGAAATCCACCAGATTTCGCACTTATCCTGCATGGCAACTGGAGCCAGGCCTGCCAAGCAGGCGGAACCGGTGGACCTTGAAGCATGTTAAACTGAAAGGCTTTTGCATCTATCCGGTGGAGACCGCATTGATGAGCATCCTGCAAACCACCAAAAAGGCGATCGAGTCCATCACCGGTTTCGCGACACCGAGCAAAGACGAAGTCGCCGCCTTCGTGAGGCAGCGAAAATCGAACGAGTTCCGGTTTGTTGACGACGGGCTGGTGCCCAATCATCCGTCCTGGCCGCTTGTTATTTATCGCGGTGCGGTGAAGCTGCCGGAGAGGCTTGATCCGGCCGCCGTCATGGAGGTGATTTTCAAAACAAACGGTTGGGACCATAGCTGGCGAAATGGCATCTATGACTACGTCCACTACCATTCGCAAATACACGAGGTCCTAGGGGTTGCGCGCGGGACGGCCAAGGTCCGGTTTGGCGGTAAGAAGGGGCGGACGCTGACGGTGACGGCCGGCGACGTGGCGATTCTCCCGGCAGGGACCGGGCACCAATGTCTCGCTTCATCCGATGATTTTTTGGTGGTAGGCGCATATCCCCGGTTCGGCGCTTACGACGAATGTACCACCAAGGATCAGCACGATGATGCGGTCGCGACCATCCCAACCGTTGGCCGTCCTCGTAAAGACCCCCTATACGGAAGCAAGGGTTCCCTGATGACGAGTTGGAAGCGCTAAGGTCTCGGACCAGGGAAAACATGTCTTGAATGGCTGTGAACGACCGCAACGGGCAAGCACGGGTCCGCGAGTATGAGTGTTTCGCGCGATGATGTTCGCGCTTGATGTACTCGGCCCAGATTATTCGTTCAATGTCGAGGACGATGCAAAGTCCGAAATGGTCGGGGCGTGCAACTTCGTTTGGCGTCGACTTTTTCGAGATATGCGCAGCAAGCAGCCCAGAGCCTTTCCTCATTGATGAATATTCGGCCGCGTCCATGACAGCTGCGCGCTTTCCAGAATTGATTTCTTTTGGCGCGGGCATCGACGCTCTCCTCCGGTCAGGGCGGCTGCCGGCTTGTAGAGAGGTTACCGTCATGCTTTGCTGCATGAGCAAGGTTTCAAGCTTCTTCGCTGGGAGTACCTATGGCGGCTGCGAAGTATTATGTTTTCAAAGAAGGGGACCGCTGGAAGATCCGTTACGACGGGAAGGAATACCCATACCATTCCAACGGCGATGCCGTGTTGGCCGCCATCAAGGCTGCGAAAGCCGCCGCCTCACACGGTTACGAAGCCGAGGTCCTGACCCAGGGCATCGACCTGAAATGGCGGACGGAGTGGGCGAGTTAGCAGTTTCAGGCTTAGACGTCGCTGCTGAAAAATCCCTAACGCCGAAAAGGTCAAAACGCCAGGGATCCAGATCCACTCGGCTAAATGGTGCTGCTCTTTCATCGGTGACGAAGCTGCGCGCGGGCGCGTGGATAGATAACCTTTCCAGTGGTAGCGGTGGAAAAGCCAATCGGGTATGTGCAGAGTTTTGGGTCGGACCTTTTCAAACCTATGGGTCAACGAAGCCGGAAATCTCGAGGAGGAACGATCCCATTGCGTGACTAAGGAATACGATCCGCACGGCATCTAAGGTCAAACGTATCACGGTAGAACAGCAAATTTAAGCAGCAGCATTTGCTGGCAACCCTCGTAGCCGTCACGCGAGTAAGAGCCAAATCGCTTTGCGGAACCTTTTCAAGCGCAATGCTTTACGCGTCCAATGGCACGCATCGCAGCATCGTTCGTCAACATCACACTGTGCCTTCTGCCGGGCGCAGTGATGCTCGCCTGTCTGGCTGCCTGCTCTTCATCCAACGCTGCAGGACAGCAGGCGCAGACCTCGAAGTCCGCCGCGAATTCAGCAATCATGGTGATCGACAATTGGATCGCCGGCGCCGTGCCTTCCCACTATGCGGAAGCCACGTTGCGGTCTTTGGCGCAGACGCTAGCTGATCTCGATCGCCAACTGCAAAGGACGGACGTTTCGGACTCCTCCAAGCAATTGGCCCGGCAGCTTACGGCCGCTGCCGGGCGGGCCGAAGACGCCATCAAGAGCGGCAACCAAGGGCAAGTGGAGCAAGCCCGTCAGGATTTTCGGAATGCCGTTGCTAAGTTGGTGGTGGCAAATCCGGCAGATCAAGCGACAAATCCATGAAAAAAATGCTGGAAATCTCACTCGGCGTCGTCACCAGCGTTGGCGGCTTCCTTGAGGTCGGATCGTTGGCAACAGCAGCCCAGGCCGGTGCATTGTTCCAATTTCAGCTGATCTGGGCCATTCTCCTCGGCACTATCTGCATTATTTTCCTTGTGGAGATGGCCGGCCGTTTCGCAGCCGTCAGCAAGCACACGATAGCGGACGGCATTCGCGAGCGCTTCGGCTTCAATGCGTTCCTTTGGCCTTTGGTCAGCACGTTTCTGGTCAATTTCCTGGTGCTGTCTGCTGAGATCGGCGGGGTCTGCATTGCTGCCGAACTCGCCACCGGGATAGGATTCCAATTGTGGGCCCTGCCGGTAGCCTTCGTTGCGTGGCTCTTGCTGTGGAAAGGCACTTTCGGCCTGATTGAGAAAGGCGTTTCGCTTTTGGGCCTTGTGACGCTCTGCTTCGTGGCAGCGGCGGTTATCCTCAAGCCTGACTGGACGCGGGTCGCCGTCAGTTCGGTGCCCTCCTTGCCGCATCACGACACGGCCACTTACTGGTTCATGGCGGTAAGCATTCTTGGTGCTTCGATCTCACCATATCTCTTTATGTTTTATTCCGCCGGAGCGATCGAGGATAAGTGGGACAAGACCTATCTCGGCACCAATCGCGCCATAGCCGGGCTCGGCATGAGTTTCGGCGGGACCATTTCCGTGGGCGTGCTTATCGTCGCTGCGTTGGTGCTTGGAGCGAACGGCATCACCCAGGTGGACGATTACCATCAATTGCCGTTGATGCTGACTCCGGTGTTCGGTTTCTGGGGCTTTGTGCTGTTCGTGGCCTCGCTCGGCATCGCCTGCTTCGGCGCCACCGCCGAAATCGCCCTTCAGCAGGCATACCTCGTCGCGCAGGGGTTTGGGTGGAATTGGGGTGAGGACCGGAAGCCTCGTGAGGATCCAGGCTTCACCATGGTCTATAGCGTGACGATCTTAGCGGCCGCTATTCCGATCGCACTCGGCCTTGATCCGCTCAAGCTCACCATCTTTTCAATGGCCCTGACGGCCGCCAGTTTGCCGCTGACGGTCGTGCCATTTCTCTTCTTGCTCAATGACAAGTCTTACATGGGCCAGCATCGCAACGGCGTTATCTCCAACGCGGCAGTGCTGTTTGTTGTTGCGCTTGGCTTCATCCTCGCGGTTGTCACCATCCCGCTTCAGATATTGGGAGGCAGTTGATGCATCTTATACGAGATGTTTTGGACAAGCAGATTGTCGATGGAAATCAGGTCAAGATCGGCAAGGTGGACGGGATGGTAGCCCAGCTGAGACAAGGCAAGCCCCCAAGGGTCATTGCCGTCGAAATCGGCTCGATTGCGCTGGCGCGCCGCTTGGGACTGCTTCCCGGACGCTGGATGGCCATTCTGGCCGCCAAGCTGGGCGGCAAACGGCACGCCAAGCCTCATCGGGTAGCATGGAGCAAGGCTCGCGACATCGGCCTCCATATCGAGTTCGATATTGATGTGCGCAAGACTGCCATCTTTGACTGGCAGGTCTGGCTTCGCGACCACATCATCGGCAAGATTCCGGGAGCTTGACGATGCATACCGTAAATCTCGACCAACTGGCTGGCCGGCGCGTACTTTCAAGGGAGGGTCATTGTATCGGTCATCTGGAAGAGATCGTCGCCGAGGAACATGGCGACGAATTGATCGTCACCGAATACCATGTCGGTATTTTCGCGGCGTTCGAGCGCCTGTCAGCCTCGTCAATCGGCACGGCCATCCTCGACCTCGTTCGGATGCGGCACCGCAAGGGCATTTATCGAATTCCTTGGGACAAACTCGACATTTCCGACCCGACACGGCCGACCGTTTGCTGCTCACAGCAGGAGCTCGCAGCGATTCAATCCAGCGCTTCAGTCAAACGCTGAGGCCACAGTCTGGGGCCAGGCGCTGTCGAGATGATGTCATCGCCCCGATACCATAGGGCTCTGAGGCTGCGAAGAGGAGTCGCGTCACATGGCTACGAAGGTAACCCTGCAGATAGCCACGGAACGGGCGTACGGAGTGGGCGAGCTAGCACTCGGGCGACCGCGTTCGAAACAGTTCTTTAACCATCTCATTGCGGTAAACACTTTATGGCGAACCGATCAGGTTGCAGAAGGTTGTGGGCGGGTCAGCAACAAAGAGGACAAGCCCGGCCATGCACCGTCTACCTATCGCGACCGCTCTTCTGATCTCCTTCGCGATGGCCTACGGAGCATGCCTCTGGGCATCTTCTGCTCACCGGTTGGACCTTTTTCAGGCTCAAGCGTCAGCGTTGGAGATACCCGGGTTCGAATAGCTGAAAACGCGGAACTGGTTGTCTATGGGCGCGTTCCTCTGCGGGCCTGAAACCGGAGAGTGACCATGGACGACGACCTGCGCCTGAAACTCCAGGAACTGAGCGCCAGCATGCAGACCAGGGCGGAAGAACTTGCGTTGCCCGGTGGAAACACTGACATTTCCGCGCTGATGTCCGGTATCGCCGTCACATTGGAGGCGCTTCTGGTTATCGCCGAAGAAACCCGGACCCCGCGTTCTGGGCCGACTGTAGAGCCGGGTATTGTCAAAGGCTCGGAATAGTCGGGCCGGCTGGGCGACCAATGGTCAACAAAACCCGTATCGCCAGTAAAAGGGACGTGGCACGCGACACAGATGCGGCGGTTCTTGCGTGGCGATCGTATGGCAACCGCATGGGTTCTGGGGTGGCGTAGATCTTGGCTTGGTTATCCTGGCCGTCGCTCCGCTGGTCGCGATGTCATATGTTCGGCCGACGGATTGGAACGTTCGCGCTGACCGGGGGGCTTGTCGGGATCCACAATACAACGACCTTTCCCCCGATACCCATTTTGGCGCTGACCTAGTTTAGAGCTGCGGCGAGAGCGCCGGTACCAGTACAACGACAATGACAGCGACAATCCCGAACACCATTTGTCAGCCCCCGGCGATGTCTTGCCGCACGATCTATGTCATCCAAGCTGTGAAGCATGAGCTTGGTTAACTGTGTCGCGGGCACAGCAACCAACCCTTGCGTCGCTCGTTGACCTTTGCTGGTTGATCCCAGCACGCTTCCTGAAACTGCCCGCTGCTCTCCACGGAACAGCGGGCTTTTTTAGTCGAGTTTCAACGTCCCGCTAAGCCACGTGGAATGGAACACTGTTCAGATTTCTTACCGCGTACTTTCCCGCTCCGGCAGCGCTGCCCAAACTGGCCCGCAGCCGGGGTTCCGCCACACAGTACGTTCTGGATCAGCGGCTTCGCAGAACGATTACTGGCAACTATGGGGAAGTCGGCGATTTGGCCGCGTGCTGCGCGGCCACCAGCCACCTCGGTCAGGTGATCTCGTAGTAGAAATCGCAGATCAGATCAGCGACTTTCACGGCCTCGAAGTCCGACATGTGCGCCGCGTTCTCAACAGCGACCGTCTCCAAATCGTCTTGATCGATAGCCAGAAGGTCAAGCAATTTTGCAAATTTGATTTTGAGTTCGGGGTCGCCGTCGAATTCGTCGATCGTGACATTCAGAACGTTTACGTTCGCTTCGATCACTCTCGTTTGAATGCTTTCCGAGGAGGCTGCTAGCGCGCGGATCGCGGCGAAGAAGTGTTCACGAGCATTAGTATATTTGTCGTCCATTTGGTACCTCTATCGGCAAAAAACTGCACCCTGGACGCGGGGGGCGAGCTGCGCACCTACGCCTTTCATCGAGCAGATGTCAACAACCTCGGCGGCTTCCTTAAGCGCGCGCAGCGTCATCCACGGCAGGTTGAGGCGGCATACAAACGGACAGCGGGCCCTTTTTCGCGTATAAGCGGAACCCGATATTCAACGGCTTGTTCCTGTGACGGCAGCATTCCGCTGCTGGCCAAGAACCCGCATCCTTGGCCGAGCCCGCTTCTCCCGCCATTGAGGCGGGCCCACTTCGGACTACTCCGTGTGAATTGCCGGCTATCGAAAGGTGGCGGGCTTCGGTCTCTACCACTTGTATGACTAAAGGCCGCCGGCTCTTCAGCAGCTGCCGCTGACCAAATGCCGTCGGTGACGCGCTTGATGATGGTGGCCATGATTGCCACCTCGTCGCCACCTTGATGCTGCCCCGTACAATGCCCTGATTCAAGAGCGGGAAATTGCGGCGGCAAGGTAGCTATATCTAGTTCGATCCTAAGTCGGGGGCCTGGCATCTTGACGCGACTATGCGTCGGGATGCTCGCTGCCTACTTCCGCCTCGCCGTTCCAATGATGCGAGCTCCATCGGGGGTCGAGCATTTTTGCCTTAGCGGGGGCTCACGGCCCCTCAGGGGAAGGCTTCATGCATCACCCGGCGGAAATCGCACCTTTCGACTTTCTGCCCGCAAGTCGCAAAGGCATAAAAGTGGTCGGCGTGGTACAGCGGCCAGCTCCTATGCGCACTTGTGACGCCGGCCCAGCAAAGACAGAAAAACAGGATTAGCGGAGGCGAGATGCGGGCGGCCTGAATTGACCCCCGCCTCTCGGCATAATCGGAATTCTGGCCCCTTCTATAACTATTTGTAAGGCTTGCGTCGTGTGAACGCATGAGGATCGATCAGGACGAGTGAAATCTATTGGCAAGCCCAGAATGGAGGTTGCTGTGATGGGCGATTCTGATGGTGATGTAATGACCGAGCGGTCATTCGAGGGGAGCGCTTATAGCAATTACCGATCGAGCCATAAGACCCCAGGCTACGGCGCCGATTACGCCAAAACCTTCCGTTCGGGCTACTATGCTGCCTTGTGGTCGCGGATCGAACGCCCGCTGGTCGAAAGCATTCTCAGGCCTCTTGGCGGGCCGGGCCGCAGCTGCCTCGACTTCGCGTGCGGCACGGGCCGCGTTACAACTGTTGCAGGACCGTTGTTTGGTGAGGTCGTTGGCGTCGACGTCTCTCAATCCATGCTTGCTTGCGCGCGGGTT
The DNA here is from genome assembly GCF_002294875.1 of Mesorhizobium sp. WSM4312. Taxonomy (NCBI): domain Bacteria; kingdom Pseudomonadati; phylum Pseudomonadota; class Alphaproteobacteria; order Hyphomicrobiales; family Phyllobacteriaceae; genus Mesorhizobium; species Mesorhizobium sp. WSM4312. Next base: position 57,746 of record NZ_NSFU01000015.1, read on the forward strand.
CCGGGCAACGTCAAGCTGGTGAAAGCCGATCTGACGGTGGCCCCCCTTTCCAGAAGATTCGACGTGGTTACGGCTTTTCGATTCTTCCTGAACGCCGAAGACACTCTTAAGCGGGATGCACTGTCGGCCATTCATGAGCATTTGAACGACGGCGGGTTGCTGGTGTCGAACATCCACATGAACGCAGCCTCGCCAATGGGGCTGGTCTGCCGCTTTCTGAACCGAATTCGGGGGCGCGTCGTGCGCAGTACGTTGAGCATCCACGCATTTCGCCAGATGCTCGTTGCCAACGGGTTTGTTGTCGAACGGGTCATCGGCTATGGGTTTTTGCCGCGGCCGGGGTGGCTGCTACCAAGGCTTTGCGAAATGTTGGTCGGGCCTGTTGAGGCGATATGCAGGAGAGCCGGTGTGCCAGCACGCTTTGCTCAGAATTTCTTGGTGGTCGCCAGAAAGCGATAGTCGCAGATCGGCTTCCCTCGGGGCGAGGCGTTGTCTACAGCCGATCGAAATCGGCAAGTCCGAGACGCATAAGATCCTTCGCTTGGGTTGAAGCCCAAAGGCGGCCGCTGCGGCGAGCATGCACCCTTATTTGTGGAAAATCTTCTGGCTGGTTTTGGCAAATCGGAAGCCAGTTCGCCAACGAAATGGCACAGCAATATTGGGGGTGAGGCAACGCAAACAGGAGAGTATCATGAAGTCATTCGTGACAACTTTCGCCAGGGTTCTGGCTAGCAGCGCATTCATCCCAGTCCTTCGAACCTCGTCAACGCGCCGAACCCCAGCTATCCGAGTCTGAGCGGACCAAGTCTGACCGGCAAGGTGGCCCGGATGTCCGACACTCAGGTGGCGCGAATGAAGAAGCGTTGCGTCGACGTTCTGAGCAACGCGGGCGCTTATGACCGGGACCTGCACCAGCTCTGCCCGCTGATCGCGCGACGTTAACGTGCAGTTCGGTCGGGTGTCGCTCGGTAATGTCCCGTCAACCGAGCTGCCATCAAAAAGAGCCCGTCACTGCTTCCTCAGTGGCGGGCCTTCTAATGTGGTCCAGAATGTCGATGATGTCTTTACGCAGCCATCGGCTACGTGAGCCCACCGAAGTGCGGTCAGCAAGCTGCTCAATGACCGGCAAGAAGCGAGTGCCGAGGTAAGGCCTGGGCCTCGGCGCCACCCGCATGGTCCCTGCCGCCTTGGCTCGCTCGTGACCGCCTATTGAGGCGAATGAAGGAAGTAATTCTTCCGGTTCTTGTCCGCGCTATTTCCCCATGCTCAACGCAACCAACAGTGCCGGCACGAAGAAGAGTCCAATTGCCATCACTACGACAGCGAAAAGGCCCAGTCTCTCCGTTCGTCTGACGAGGTCCTCAATATTGTCGTCCTCCGCAGAAAGGAGGAGGTCAAGCGCTGACGAGGTATCAGGAGCAGGGGTATTGTTGTCATTTGCGGCGGCTTGATTTGCACCGTCATGGACTGTTGGCCGTTCGACAAAGGTCACGGCCTGCCTCGCTTCTAGGTATCTCACAACGTCACCTCCAAGTCGCATGGACAACAAAGCGGTCCGCCCACGGGCGGCGCCAAAGGGTGCGGTCGTAACGTGCTTGATAGGCCTCGGTTGCGGGGCAGGGACTTCAGTCGGGTAGCCCCCGGACCTTAGCCCTGCAGGGGCACGCAAATGCGTGGACCGTTTGCGCGACCGTTATTAATCGAAATTGGAGGGGAACATCAGGGCCGACGGCTCCAGCCGCGGCTGATCCCGGCAGCGGCTGCCAATGGCGGCCAGCTATTTAGAGCGAGCGGAGGCGACTGAAGCGAACAAAACTCCAGTCATCGGGGGAGTAAGAGCCAAAGATGACCTATTGCACAATGAAATTGCCAACACTCTAATTCGCAGCCAGCCTACCACAGCGACTTTTTCCCGCCTTTTTACCCCTCACGACCTATATGGTTGCGTTCGGTGCGGCTCTGTTCTTCTTCTGGGATGGATTTGTGGATACCGCCTTGACAGCCAAAGCGCGAAATACTTGCCCCGCGAGGCTTCCCAGTTTTCGTGGCCCTCGGTGGCTAAAGTGGGCCGCATAAGAGGAATGCGTGGTGAGTAACAAGTTGAGGACCCGCTAGCCCGCGAGGGGGCAACGCGGGTCCTATCAGCACAGGAAGGGACGTAGCTGTGCCGATCCACTATGTCAGCCAAGAACCAGTCCGGCATTAGCAAAGTGAGCGCCACCGCAAAGTTTGGCGCAGCAACCATCGCGCTTGGCTAACAGTTCTATAAACCTGATGTTCCGGGCAACACTGACCGCCCCTTTCCAGTTCCGCGCAGCTGGAAGGGCCAAGACAGATGCTTTTGCTGTGGGTCTTTAGTCCGATTCATTATGCGACTGAAGTCTGAGCACGGGAACCATGCCGCTAGCGGTAAGTTCGGAACAGCGGCGGGCGGAAGGTCCCGCTGTCGTCAGATTACAAGAGGAGAAAATGATGAGAATGCACCTCACCAGCGCCGCGGCGGCGCTCGTCCTGTTTGCTGGCGTTGGCGCAGTGGCCGCCGAAGATGTTGTCATCACACCTGAGCAGGATACCGTAGTGCGCGAATACGTGAAGAAGCAGCCGCTGGCTTCCGTCAAGCTTCCGGGCGTGGAACTCAACGTCGGCACGCCTGTGCCGGATACGGTCGAGCTCCACGAGGTTCCGAAAGTCAAATACCGCTACGTCGTGATCGACAACCGGACGGTTCTTGTGGATCCGAGCACCCGAAAAATTGTGAGGGTCTATGACTAACCTGGATTGCCCTCGCTCCACCGCCATCGATGGCGGTGGAGCGTTGTAGGCTTAACTTCAAGCAAGAGTACGCGAAGCTCGGATAACAGGGGACTTCCGCCATGGAGGAACCCACCGGCCGGATCCACTAGGAATCTTCGCCCTTCATCGCTGCCGTGCAACAACTTGAGCGGACAAGCTAGCGGACTGCGACACCCGCCCCGGTAATATGTCCGCCATGACAATGAGGTGGCACCACCACCCGTACCGGAGAGCACTGTGCAAATTGGAGAGATTATCGCTAATGTGTTCGCCACCGTTTTGCTGCTAGGTCTTCTGGCAATCATGTTCTTCGTCTCCGGAAAACAACTCTTACCCGAACGGACGGCGCGAATGGTGATCGTCTTGCCCGTGGATGCGATAAAGACAGCTGCGTTCAAGAACACGCACTTAAATTTGCCATCCAGTTTTAATGTAGGGGTTGTCCAGCCGCGACCAGATGGTCGGCGACAATGATTGGCAGAAGTGAAAGCAGAAAGATGAAGCTCGAACGCCTGGCGGCGTCGGTACCAAAGCACGAGTTCGAATTTCTGATGAAGCTTGGGCAAATGACGCGAGCGGAAATGTTGGCTCTGATCGAAAAGCATGACGGACAACGTGCCGCAGTTTATGCCGATCTCGCCAAGAAGACCGCGCGGCGATGAAGGTGAAGCGGATGCCACCCGCTCATCCCGCATAGGCCTTGTTCGGGGCATGCGGATTTCGGTGCGAGCGGAGGCGGGACGAGCCCGACGGGCCATTCGAACACAGACACGTTGAAAACGGCTTTTCTTCTGGTCGCGCTTCGGGACGCCGCACGGACCTCGCCTTCCGCGTCAGGGCAGTTCTATCTCACGCACGCGACGATCAGGGCGGTTCTTCCCATTGGCGCCGGCCGCAGGTCTGCTCACAAGCGATACGATTGCTGGGACGATATTTTGCGCATTGCGAAGGCGATTATCGCTGCCAATCACTGGAGGATTGCGACTGTCAGGCTCGAACGTCTGCTGCACGACGCCCAAAGCATCCCTCACTTGGTCCGTCTAGACGGGGGCCCACACCAAACGTCCCCCCACGAACGCAGCGCTGTGTAGATGATCAACTGGATCGGCCGAAGTGACCGGAACTGCGAAGCTTTGCCAATAGCATCGCTGCCGCCCCTCGGAAATCAACACGCGCATGCTCGCTGAGAGGAGATGATTCCCAGGCAGCCAGCTCCGCTACCAACACAGCGGTCTCGCCGTTTACCGACGCGCACCTCAGATCTCCGGTCTTCTCCATCAAAACTATTGCGGTGCCAGCGTCGTCATACCCGATAGCGGCCATCCGTTGGACGTGATTGTCACCATAGATACGAACGTCGAACAAGACAGTTCCCGATGTTTTCGCCGCGGCATCAGCGACGCGATCGCCGAATGGCCGATGCATGCCGTCGCCGTCGCCGAGCGACTGCTCGAATAGCACCATTTCAACATGTTCCGCGACCATGCCGGCCAAGGTGCCCGCACCAGTTCGATTGGCAATGGGTTCGGCGGGGATATCCACACAGCATCTACGCCTAAATTACGGAATTTTAATCAATACCTCAAATGAGCGACGCACGGCCGCGTCGAAGATCAAGCCGTGCGCTAGCGCCTGATTGTTCCGGCGACGAATCGGTCGAACCACCACCCATTGGTTGCGCGGAAAGATCACCACAACACCGGCAGCTTCCGGCGCCTGTCGGATGCGAGTAAGGGGATCTTGTCTTCGCTTAGTTTGGACCTAGCGCCAAGCCTGACGCAGGCCAGTTCAATAGCGCGTGCGCTGATCTGGTTTTGTTGGGCCGTTGGGCAGGCAGGGAGCCGCGACCGGAACCTTTGCTACAACCGAACTTGCCGCAAGATAGCAGACGTGGGATCGATTTTCTCAACGACTGGATCGCGGAACACCTCCCGGAGACCTTCATCGAAGACCCGGCAGCCATCATGGATCTTGCTGATCAGTTGTTGCTCGCGGCGGAAAAACAGGGGGTTATCTCGACGGGATATCTTCGAAGAGGTAGGCAGCCTCTTCCAAGGTCATTCTCGAAGCGATGCAAAACCGATCCGGAGGGCGGTTCTACAGCCGCCGCTGGGGCTAATAAGGCAGTTCCAAGAACGACCAAGGACACCTACGCCACACAAAGGACAGCAGGGAACGTCCCGAGCCGGATTTCTGGCGGGACACGTGGCTGGACGTTTGACGTCAAGCGCGCGCTGACGTCAGGCTACGCCGGTGAACTCCGATATGAACTCCGAATCGATGAGGAACTGGCGGGCAAAACAGATGCCGAACCTAAACCCACGATCGAGCTAAAGCTTCATAAGCGCTGACTCAAGGCTGGCCAACAGCTTCCGTGAGACGACCAAGGCGTCATCTCAGCCGGCGTTTTTCTAATCTTCGTGGGCTTCCTCTGGATGCGAAAATGGCGGCCGGTTGGGCATGCTCGTGGTCCTGGCGCAACGCGTTGAAGCGAGCGGGGTCCACACGACCGTCGCTCATTTGATGCTGATGTGGCCTGATCGATAAGTATCTTCGGAACCCGAACTGCCCAAGCGTGTTTAGGTAGCTGCAGAATGACGTGACGCGACATCGCCATGCCCGGGTGGGCGATCGAAATCTCTTCATCTGCGAGGCGGGCCCAGAGGATGCTCCTGTGGACGGATATTGTTGCTCGTCCTTCCAGTTTCGGCGGCTAATGCCGGCGCTGGCAGATCGCTGGCACACTATCGCCTTCGACTGAGGCTCGAAACGCATTTCGACGAAGCCCTGCCGCTCGTTCGCGATTTCCTTTCGCGCACGCTGAACCGATTGCGGACATGAACAACACTTCGATATAGGGAGACCTTCATGGCCACGAAGCCGACCATTGCGCGCATCTGGCGCGGCCGCACCCGTCGTGACGTCGCAGGCATCTACGAACCCTACATACGGACAGAAGGCATTCCGCCACTTCAAAAAGTGGCGCTCGGCGTGCAACTTTTCCGCGAGGATCAGGACGACGAGACTTGGTTCACTACCATCTCCTATTGGCCGAACATGGAGGCGATGGCCGCTTTCACTAAAGGTAAGCCGGACAAAGTACATCATCTTGATCGTGATGCCGAACTGCTGATCGAATTGCCCGAGCGCATCGAAGTCCACCACATCCTGATCGATGAGCAGAACTTACGCTGATCAGCAGCGGCATGCGCAATCTCGTCTGTTCAGCATCATGTCGTTGATCTGGAGCCTCACTTAGGCAGCGATCAAGTTCGGGCTAGATGCGGATATGCCGCCGATCATGCTGGCTGGGCTGTGCTATGTCCTAACCCGATTCGATCCTTGTCGTCGTCCTCCGGGACCTGCGATCTGCCTTGGCCGAAGCCGATCCGGCCGCACATCGTTTCGGCGCATCGACGAATGCCGGCACCTAGGGCCTCCTGTTTCTTGGGAATGCAGGACCGTGCCTTCCGGCCCGTCGGGCTTGCGACCTCTCGCTGATCCCGGTTCTGCTTTTCGCGTTATCCGTCCTCGTGGGCGAGGAACGGCAAACTTGGCGTCATGGCCTTGTGCTTGGGCTGGGGCTGCATCAGCCTCGTGGACCTGTTCTCGTCTCGTCTGGCCTTGCAGGATCGGGATCCGGTATGGGGCTTGCCGCTATCGTCGCCGGCACCGCTGCTGTTGTCTGGGAAGCACGCTTGCCGAGTATAGGCGGCCCCAAGTCTGAACGCTTGGTCATAAAGCGCCGACCCGGTTCATCGACAAGCGCCTTTTTCCCCCTAGGCGAGACGTGGCTCTGAACCAGACGCACCTTGTCCAGATCAACAGTAACCATTGTGCCCAGCGCGACCGTGACCTTCCTGACCAGGCACCTGCAGGCCGACGCCTATGATGGCTATGGTGAGCCCTATGCCGCGGCCTTCAACTCTGCCGCGATGCAGAGGCCTGAGGCTGCCGGAGTGCAGCGCGGTGCTGAAGCAGGCCGTGAAACGATCGCACTCGCGAATTGACGCCGCCCGGCGGTTGGCGAAGTTTGCTCATAGGGCCGTACTTGTTGAACCGATGCTGATCCAGATGTGCGAGCAGCGCATCGATCTGCCGCTCGGCCAGCGCCTCGAAGGCTGTGCATATATCGATCCCGCACGCCTTCAGGATTTCGCGAGCGCGCTTCGCAGTTTCGTTCCGGTCATGCATCAGGGCAGTCTCCGATTATGGCGGCAGTTGCCTTGTTAACCAGCATAATCGACTTGCCGTATGGCTTGCTAGACCGGAGAGCCAATCCGGGCCGCCTTGGCCGGATGGCCACCTATTATCTCACACAACCGGTTTTGATTCTAAGAGAATTCGTGTGCAGTTGTAGAACGATTTTCGTTTGGGGATATACAACTAAGTGGTCCATCCCTCGTGGGTGTAGCGGCTCCAATCGCAGAAGCCCATCGCTTACGGAATAGCCGCGACGTTCTGTTCTAGGTGACCGACGAAGGAACAATTTTAGCGAGCGATTATTTCATAGGTCAGTTAGCCGAGGGAGGCTATCTTGACCCGACGACTGATGGACGAAGAGCGCTTTGAGCGCGCTGATCGTGAGGCTAAGCCATTAGTCGAAGCAGAGACGAAGGCGCGAAAGGCAAAGACGGCACGGTTGCGGGAGCTTCGTCTTTCGGCACAGCCTACGGAGAAGTCAGCTCCGGTTAAAAGGCGCCGGCCGCCCGCCAAAAAGCCGTCGCCGAAGATTATCGAAGTCGACTAAGGCCAAAGCTGCTGTACTGCCTCGAGAACGACGTAGATGGCTGTTGCCAACAAGGATCAGCAGCGCGTCACCTACACATGTGGCTCCCCTGATACGGCGCGGCCCGGCGCGAAGGTGTGGCGCCCACGGCCGGGCCTGACCGGCGGGGGCACGGACTCGATACAGGGCACCGGATCGCGCTTTATATCAGCGCTCACTGAAGCTTCCGCCGTGCAAATGAATGACTGCGCTCAGTTTGCTGCCACCGGTCATTTTATCCGGGTGGCGGGTCTCCTTTTTCTGGAACCCTTTCATCGTTTGCTAATTGAAGTCGCGGCGGCCCGGTGCGTGCCGCTGGCCAACGTTGGCATGACCTTAGTTGGTCGGCCCGCGTCCGCTGCAAATGGGCGCGGGCCAATATGTGAACGTACGGAGGGTGCGGATGAGCCAGCGCGGTGTAGATTTTTTGTACAAATGGATTTCGGCGAACGTGCCCGAAACGATTGGTGCCGATATCATCTCGGTGGCTGAGCTTACCCAGCAGCTGTTCGCCGACGCCAAGGCAGTCGGACTCAGCAGTACCGAGATCGAGGAAGACACAGGTAGCGTGTACGAGGCGATCCTTGATGCCGTAGTGCACCACGATGCCGGCGTGGCGAACTGACTGGCCTTGCTCTATGCCGATAAAATGGGAAAAGGCTGGACGGTTCTAACTCTCATCGACGGAAAGATGAAGCTGACAATGTTCTGCCACGTCTCCAGTTGCAACCATAGCAAAATGCTGGACCTGCAACTGCTCAAGACAAGGCTTGGTACGGACGCTCCCGCTATGGCGGATGACTTGAGCCCGAAATTACACTGCGAGCGATGCGGCTCGGAAAAGGTCGGGCTAATCTACGCGCCAGACCCAAAACTAGATGTCGACGGAACCTCTATGCGGGAGGCAAGGCGGGCGGCCGACCGGCGGCTCTGCAGTGCATGGCGCTGGCCACAGCCGATCGCCAGGACGCGCGCGATACTCCGGCGGCTGCCAGCGAACCGCCGCTCAAGCAACTTCGCATGGCTGTCGCAACGACCCTTGCCGTTTCCGAGTTCGGTATTCGAATCTCGGTCTCCTTGAACCCTGCATCTCGCAGAGCAGCGATCACGTCATTTGGGGCGCGCGGAGTGAAGATATCCGCCGGCATGTTCATCCGGTCCATATGCACCTTCGGGAGGAAGCCCAACACGATGCGCCCGCCTGTACCAAAACGCGCGCAAGCTCCGCTGATCCAGCTTCAAGGCTTTGCCAGAAGTATACCGTGTGGACGCTTAGGGCCTCAAATGTCGAGTCCCGCAAGGGCAGGTCTTCTACTGTCCCGAAGTGGAACTCGGCTCGTCCGGCGCTCACAGCCTCGGCAAACTGACGACAGGGGGTTTTTACGACGTCCTGAGAGCGATCAACACCGCAGACCAATGATGTGCCACGGAGACGTCGAGGCAGTGCTGCGCCGCCCCCGAATCCGACTTCCAGGACTCGATCTTCCGGCACCAACTGGAGTTGATCGAGAGCGTAGCTGTTCAGCCGGGCGTTGCCGCGATTCATTCCTGCCCGAACTAGCCAGCCGCCGATCCCCGACGGCCAAGAGAGCTGCTTAGCTATGAACGTTGGCGCCAATCCGGTCCACCCCATGCCGATCTTAGAACGGTTCGCTAGGGACGAGCAACAGTCGACGAACTGCCTAACCATTCCTAGGGACCTAGAGCCGCATCAAGCTCCAGACTGTGTCCCGCCTAATGTTTGATGCCGTACCCGAGCGACGTAGCCGCTTCTTTGTTAAAGAGTGAGGCCTCTTCTTCGGTATTGAAAGGGTAGGCAGTAGCTGCACCGTCTGGCTTGAGCATGACGGCTAGGAACGGGAAACCCTTCGCAGGCGGGGGATACACGATGAATGCCGGTTTTTTGCCCATCTGGCACCCTTAGCACGAACCACAGCGGTTAAGCCAATTGGGCGGCAGGCTGGACGCTAATACCCACCAATGCCGTGGCCTGCCCCAAAAGCGGCCAGCTACGCAATGGGTAAGCCTGGCATCATCTGCCGCGTGAAACACTTGCGCGGCGAGGAGAATTTGCGGCATGCTTCCCTCCAGGACTTTCGGGAGGAAAATCATGCCAATCCGGCGAAAGGCGACTGATGCCGGTATATTCGACGCAACCGAAGTGGCGCTCCTCGGCAGGGTTTTCGATAAGCTGAAACTTGAGCAAGGGTCACCGGACACCCTCGATACGATCGCATCGCGAATTATCGCAAATTATATGGCCGGCATCAAAGACGAGGCTGAACTCGTCTCGCTTTCGCGATGGCCGCTCCGTCGCTAGGATTGGCCCGGCCAGCCTTCAGGTTGACACAGGATGACTAGCCGGGCCGCGCCGGTTGTCCATTACGCGGTAGTTGTGAGCTTTGTGAAAGTGGAATGCAGTGTGGCAACGTCCGCTACTGCCGTTCGGCCGATCTGATGATGGTCTGTGGCGGGGGCGTCGATCCTCTGAAGCTGAAGTTCTACTGCAACCGCTGCAAGCCCGATATCAAGATCACGCTGCTCGAGGTGCATCCCGAGCACCTTCCCAAGAAGCTGATGATCCACAAGCCGATGAAAATCGGCGGCAGGGCACCTGGTACACGGAACGTTTTCGTGGATAGCGACCGCCTCACAGTCCGATCAGCTGATCAACCCGGGGCGGGCCGTCAGGGCCGGCAAGATGGCGGCGGCGCCTGAGGGCAGTTCAAGGACCGGCGCGCAGCTGCTGTAGAGGTCGCCTAAACCCTCGAGGGCGTCGGGGCGCACTTGCCTCGAAAATCAGCGCGCACGGAACATTAGGCCTAAAAGTTGGTCCCGGCGGCTGGCGGTGCCCCTCCATCGCCTGCCTAAGATCGGGACTCGGATCGACCGCGCCTCTGGGCGCCCACAACGGTGTCCTGCCGACGCCGTCAGGTAGACTTAGCCAAGGTTTATGTATGGAAGGGCCTTGAGGGCGGCTCTGCCAGGGTGATCTGATTTCCATCAGGATCTGCGATTTGCGCGATCCTCCCGTAGTCACCTTTCGATTCACCTGTGAGCGTCACGCCGATTTCTTCGAGCGATTTGCGGGTTCTTTCCATCTCTGGGACGACAATGGTCAGTCTGCCTGACCCAGCATTCTCCTTGTCATGGAAGATTTGAATGTTCGCGCCCGCAACATTACGCCATTGAATCAGTCCATCCATGGGACGATCATCAGGCCTCCGCTCAAAAAGCTGGCTATAAAACTTCTCCGCACCATTCATGCTGGTTGTCGCGAGCGCCGCGTAAATTGCTTGGATTTGCATGCGCATGCCTCCATTTCAAATCTGCTCCTCTAAATGAGAAAGAGCGCAGTTCCGTTCCAAAATTCGTGTCAATCGGGAGTAGCAGTGTTCCCTAGGGTTGAGGACAAGAGGAGCGTCGATGCCGTCGAGACGAATTCGCTGCCCGTGAACTTCGATTGTGATCTCTGAAATCGAGTGGCCAAATATCTTGGCGATGTCCACTACGCTCGATCCCCACGCCCGCTCAGTGATGAACGTTCCACGATCGCTGATAGACGCCGAAATGTGCGTCCCTGCGTTTTGCCAGAACGAGCGGCAATCACGGTGCTCGAAAAGCTACGCGTCCGTTTTGGACCGGACAAGCCCGCCATTGGAGTGGGATCTGAAGCCGCTCGGCTAGAATGCGATGCATGCCAGTAAAAGGAGGTCGGGCAACGACAAAGGTACGCGGATGATGGGAGGAAGGGCTGGCAGCCGGCGGGGTGGGAATCGATATATTTCAGCAATTTCTGGTCGAGATGTTAACGCGTCGAGCATCGTTGCGGTCTTGGCCTACATGGCGACCGGATCAATCTGGAAGGCCTTGTCTCGACCATCCAGGATGGCGCGCGTCAGTACGATGTCGCGATCAGCCTGATCTATAAGTGCGCCGCATGGGAAGTGCCAGGCCTATGGAGCCCTAGCTGGTCGATATAGGCTGCGCGGAGTCAATCGGCGCCGTCCGCTCGCTTACCTCTTCGATCTTATCGAGAACAGCTTCGGGCGCCACGTCGCGCTTGAGCTCCTTCAGTTCGCCGTCTGCTTCGGTGTTTACGTTCAGGCGCTTGGCAATCTCTTCCACCAGCTTGATGAGTTTGGTCGTCTCATGTTCATTCAGCAGGCTCATCTGCAGATCGAGATCTGACCTGGCATCGTCCTCTGCCGCCATGCGATTCTGGTTGATCAGCACGAAGGTTGAGAGAAAGATTGCCTCGACCGAGGCAAACATTGCGAGGATGACCAGCGATGGATCAAACGGCTTGATAAGGGCTGTGACGCCGAGGTTGAGTGCAATCCACGCCCCAAAGAACACAAAGTGGATGTAGACGAACATCATGCTGCCGGCAAAGCTGCTGATAGCTGCGGCCGCGCGTTGCTCCAGGGATGCAGCCGTGGCGTCCCGTTTTCGCCGTTCGACCAGTGCTTCTATATTTCGGGCCAGGGCAGGGGCGAGGCCCTCCGGCGCCGGGGTGGTCGGCCGGACGGAGCCGTTGCTCTGCGAGGTGGCCATGGGATCCATCGTGTCTCTCCTCTTTAAGGCGCCTAACTCCCTGTTCGACAATTCGGTCCATTGGCCGATGTCGGCAGGCGGGAGATGAGGCGTCCAAGCGAATTTGCGCACAGCGTGCTTAGGCCGGCGGCTTCTCGTTCCTTCCGAACTTTAGCCGTCGCTAATAGTAGGTGATTTGCGGTACTTGCTTTCCCGCTCCGGCCGCGACCTGCGCGGCCGAGGGATGTGTGGCAAGAGTGGTCGGCGGACGGCCAGCCGCAAACGCGCGCTGGCGGGACTCCTTTCCCATTATTTGGTGCTGGGGGCAGACGGTTTCATCATCACGCGCAACTGCATCTTATCAATAGTTGCGACGATGGCAGCCGCCAGCGCTTCCGCCTCATGGATCAACTCCGGCCCATAGAGGCCGTTCACCGCTTCCTGGCTCGGTAGGACGCCAGGCGGACAATGCTCCTCTATCGTCGCTCTTATCAACCGTAACGCGTCGCGGGCCTCGGGATCGTTTTTCATGCTCGTCGAACACGCTGGTGGGATAAAGGTTCCTGAACTATTTTAGCTAAAGCTGATAGAATCGCGTGTTTTGCGAGTCCTGGGTATGCGTCTGAAATTCATCAAGCCGATGGAGCCTGAACTGGTCGATACCCCGCCGCAAAGCGCGGACTGGATCCACGAGATCAAATACGACGGGCACCGGACCCAGGTCATCAAGGATGATGATGGGATCCGGCTGATCACGAAGAATGGCTACGACTGGACGGGCCGCTATATCCAGCTTGCTGGCGAGGCAGAGGCGATCGAAGCGAAAGACTTCATCATCGACGGCGAGACGATCACCATCAATGAGGCGGGCCTGTCCGACTTCCACGCACTGCAATCAGCCGTCACCAGCCGCAAGCCATCCAGCGACCTGTATCTGGCGGCGTTCGATCTTCTACACCTCAACGGGCACGATTTGCGCGACATGCCGGTGGAAGACCGCCGTGACATCCTCCAGGCGCTGATCCCGACCGGTGGCCGCATCCAGTTCAGCGAAGCAATGCCGGGAACGGGCGATGCCGTCTATCATCTTGTCGACCAAGCCGGCTTGGAAGGCATGGTGTCAAAGCGCAAGGGCAGCAGCTATCGCAGTGGTCCGACGATGAACTGGCGCAAGATCAAGTGCTATACCGAAAAGGAAATGGACATCATCGGCGTGCAACGGGAGGCCGGTAAGCCTGCGATGGTGCTGATGGCCGACAACGGCCGATATGCCGGCGGCGCGTTCGTGGCATTCAAAGCAGATAAGCGGCAACGGCTTTGGGATCGGGTGCAAGGCAAGATTGGCGGCCCGACACCGATAGGTCTGAAAAAGGCCAAGGCTGAGTGGCTGAAGCCTGGGCTGGTCGGACGCGTTCGGTTCCTCAAGGGCGAGGAAAAGCTACGCCACGCCACGCTGAAGATTTCTGGGATCAGTGATAGCGTTCGCCGGCTCAACTAACTTGCAATCAGCTCTTACACGATAGACCCGGATGAGGAATATAATCCTGAGGTTGCGGCGATATGCTTTCTGGTGGCAGCGGAAGCGCTGCACCTAAGCATTATCAAGCCGTTTATCTCGCCGCACTGCGACCACTACCGAGCAACGCGTGTCCTGTATGAGGTGCTGTTGAAGACCGTCCGGGCAGTGACTGGCAAGGAAGTCGAGTTCATCAGGTGGAACACGACTGGACCCGTGGAGCTCCGACTTGATGGGGACGCGGCCCGGCGCGAAGGTGGCCACCCACGCACAGTCCTAATTCTCCGCATGACTGAACACGACAGCGCCGTTTTCCTTGCGAACCTCGACTGAAACGACACCATCGTCACCCTTTCGGGCCGGGAACATGGAGATCGCGTGATCCTTCGCCATCTTCTCAGCGTCGAAGGTCTCCTTGTCGACAATGCCCTGTCTTCCGTACCAAATGACAGTGTAGGCCATTTTTTTGCTCACCATACGTCCGGCTAGAACATATACCAGTCCAGCCTATTTCGCAGCCATGTAGGAGCCACTATGACGCGCGAAGCGCTTCGCCAGTGTAGGAGGGCGGACACAGGAACGCGCGCTGGCCGGTTTCCGCGATCGATAAATGCCCGGCGCCAAGTAAATGCATGTCTGCTAATATGAGCCATCTCGCACACATTCACGCGTGACGAATATAGGAGATGCAAACATGGAGATGATTTCATCACGATGTTGTAGCCGATCACTGCTCCTTCTACTCGGTCTAACAGGCGCAGCAGTCTTTGGAGGTTGGACATCCACGCAAGCGGCTCAGAAGAACACATCGTGCGCGTGAAATCCCACCCACTACCCCGTTCCGCGGCACAGTCATCCCAATGCCTAGGCTGTCACGGTCGCTAGGGCAAAAATGGCAGCTGGCTTAAGCAGCGGGCCGGTTGTGTCGGCCTTTTCCCCGAACCCGAACCGACGGTGCCACTTACGCCAAACGGTGTGCACTACGTGTGGACTTGGGACGAAGATGGCATCATCGACGTTTAAGTCAGCGACCCAGGCGGCATCACGTTCGCTAACCGGCTGACGCTCCGAAGAAGAAGTGAACACGTAGGGTCGGGCCGGCACCTATGAAAATACGCCGAGCGCCATGCGATACTATTCCTGTAAGTCGGAAGATGCCAAAACTGTCATCAGGCTGCTTGCCGATCTGGCCGAAAATAATCTGCCGCGAGAACCGCCGTTGGGAATGCTCCGGCGACCCTGAGGCTGGGCCTTTGGACCAGCATCAACTAACCGTAGCTCTGGTAAATTTCGGTCGAAATTGGCGTTATCTTCTGACGTCCGGGAACATAATGATTGTCGCGCCATCTTCGGGGTCGAGCGGCTCGTGCCATGCCTGTGCATGCCATAGAACCTGGCGCAGGTTGCGCTGGTCGACCGACTGCCCGCAGTAGGGACAGGAGTAGAAGTGATCTACCTCTCGTGCCGTTTTCCTGCCGTGTCGCTTGCCGGGAATAAGCGGGCCAAGGTCTGAAAGCTTGGTCATAGTGCGTCAACCAGTTTCATCGATCAGCGCCTTTTTCCTCTTGGGCGGGACGTGGCTGTGAACCAGCCGCACCTTGTCCAGATCAACAGTGACCATTGTACCAAGCGTGACCGTGACCGTGTCACCGTCGATCCGCGTGACGTCGCCGGTTAGCTCGATCTGCTGACCCTTCACCACCTTAGTGGCCGGATCGACAATCGAATGGGGAAAATTGTAGCTCGGGATCGAGACGCTTAGGCGGTCTTCGGTGACGCGCTTAAGCACCGTCGCCATTATTGCCACCTCGTCGCCGACCTTGATGCTGAATGCAAGGATTCTGGTGCGGCATCCAACGGCGTCAAGGATTAGCGGAAGCTAATTAATCTCTGCCGACCGCGAACTTGAAAACATCTCGCCGTCCCTGGTCCACCACGCGGAACCAATGAGCCTGCACAGTTCTGACGACGAACGGTCCGGTCATAACTTTGCTGACAGCCTCCAAAGCTGTCGCGCCGTGGGCAATGTGCCGAGCTACAACTTCGTCACCCTGCATTTCATCGATATGGTACTTTGTCGTCATGGGCTCCTCGCCGGTGCCGAGCCCTAAACGTCATTGATCAGCGCAAGTTCCTCGCGGCTCAATTGCCCCCGCAAGCGCGGCCCTTTTTAAGAAACCCTCAGCGCAGATCGGCGGCGAGCTTCTGGCCTTTAGGTACCGTCGCAAGTGTCACTGTCCTTTCGCTATCGCATATGACGCAGCGTCGGCGATATCGCGTAAAATCCGAAGTGGTCCCCCAACGCCCCAGTGGTTTGCGCGGCGTGCGCGTGAGAACCGAGGCGCTGTCGCAAACGGCACCGGGATGGCTTAACGTTATGCAGCACCCTCACAGTTTGAATATTGAATTATGCGCCCTTGGTGGCGCGGCGCTTTGAAAGCGCCCGCCACAAGCCCGCCTCTTCCTGTGTCGCGTCATCAAAAACTTGGAAGGTTTCCGCAGCCAGGTATTCTCGTTGCTCGCAGTCTTTTTTGGCCAGGCGACGTTCTTCGCACAGCCGGTCAAACACGCGCTGGAGCATGTCCAGATCAGCGGGGCAATAGACACCACTGCAACGCGCTAACGACATGGCCGGCGCCCTAAAGCGAGCCTTATTAGCATTATCTCATACAACCGGTTTTGTTGCGACGGGTTTCGTTCGGACAATCCGATTTCCAGGGACCACGCTTACCCCTCTTGCCGGCGTTGGGGCCAGGAGTTATTACCGCGCATGCTCATCCTGCCGAAACGCAAAACTCCGCCGAACTAGTCGGCCTGATCCTTCTTGTGCAATTCAACTTGCATCCAAGGCTCCCACCGTCCAGATCGTAGACGTTGCCACTGTCCGTTCGCGGACTGACCGTCTTGAGCGATACGCCCCCTGAACCGTTGCGTTTCGCTCACTGATTCCCAGTTACCTTCGTTGAGGGTCATACGCGCATCGAGGATGTGCCCATTGCTGTCATAGCTGCGGGTTGCGAACTCCCCAGGGCGTCCTGATGGCGAAATAATTTCCAGTCCGGTCATTTCGCCGTCCTTAAGTACGGCGTGAACATCGTGGAGGAGGAACCGGTTGCCGGGCATCCAACGATACACATCTTCGGCGTGCGATAAGGTGCCGTCGTCATCGCTTCCCAACATCTTGATGGTCGTGTTCCAACCTCCAACGAGGACATCCAGAGTCGCGAGATTTGAGATGTCAGCACCGTCTTCCTGCCTGCCGTCTGGGTCATGCCGTAGGACCCTGGCCAAATTGGAAAGCATCTTTTCCCAAATTGCTTGTGCATCGTCGGGACCCGCGCCTCGCTCAACGAAGTCCAATCGTGTTTTCCGACCATCTGGAACGATCGTCACGTCGATTTGAGCTTCGCCCGCGAAGTGCTTGGGCACCATTAGGCTGAAGGCCAGCCGCCGCGGTCGTTCGACCACGGAGTAATTTCCGTTGTGTGCGATCACTTTTCCTGACGAATACTCAGTTATCGAGTAGGACCCTCCAGGTACAGGACTCGTCAGCGCGGTAATATCGTTGCTAGGCGACTTGAAGAACCATCGCTCCATCATGTTGGGGACGACCCACGCATCAAAGACTGCCTCAGGCGTCGCATCCAGATGTACGGAAACTCTAGCTCGTACATCAGAGGCGACCATCGCATACATCTCCTCTACAACCTGCTTCTTCGATTGAGTGGTTCACAGCGACTAATTTTCGTGAGGCATCCATCCAATCCGTGGTGTACTCAGGTTTGCTGACCGTCGATCTCATGACAAATCTCCATGCTTTCCGCCAAGCGTACAGAAATTCGTATTGGGTACGACACGCGCCGCACTAGATTCAAACGGAAACACTACCCGAAAATGGGTGGTACTGACACATTCGCGAGGCCAGCTAAGCCTACGCAAATGCGGCCGTCCCTTGTGCTTGTGCTTGAAGACGGAGTTCGGTCAGGTTGGGACCTGGAGGTCTCGCTGGCGGAAGCCCGATCTCTCGCCGCGGCAGCAAGGTCATGCGCCGAAGCCGTCGATTTCCTAGATAGTTGCCGGCCGGATGTCGCAGTTCTAGACATTCTCCTTAGCGATCGCCAGTGCATTGATGTCGCAAAGAAACTTCACGCAGATGACGTTACTTCGCTTTACATTCGGCTTAGCACCGACAGAGATCGACGGCGCTTTCCGATCGGGTACGTTCCTAGTCAAGCCTGCGGGAGCGCTCGAAATCGTCGCGGCGGTCACGAAATGGGCCGCCGGAGACCAACGAAGGAACAATTTTAGCGAGCGATAATTTCATAGGTCAGTTAGCCAAGGGAGGCTCTCTTGACCGAACGACGGATCGACAAAGAGCGCATCGAGCGCGCTGATCGAGAGGCTAAGTTATTAATCGAGGCGGGGACGAAATCACGAAATGCAAAGACGGAGCGCTTGCGGGGCGCTACCTCTTTTAGGGCAAAAACCGACGGAGAGGCCGGCTCCGGTTAAAAGGCGGCCGCCGGCGAAAAAGCGGTCCCGGAAAAATATCGAAGTCGACTAAGGCCGGATCCCCCCTAGGAACTTTGGTTGCAACTCATGCCGGGCCTGCCCGACAGCGGTGGCCCAACTCGGACCGATAACGCAGGAGACCTGGCAGTCCAATCGAGGGAGATTGAACTGCCGGCCTCCTTACCGACGGCATGGATGCCGCCAGGTGGGTCAAAAATGCACAGACCTATAGTTAGCCGGCATCATTCGAATGGTGGGCGTCGATTATACTTTTCGCTGACCTGCGGCGCCAGATTCTCTTATCGGTGCGCGGCAGCCAACATCTGCGGAGCCGGCTAGCGATGGAGTGCCTTCGATGGAAAAGACAATGCCGGCATCCTCAAGCGCTTGGCGCATGGCGGTGATGTTGTGGGGACGCGGTTTCCTAAAGCCGTTCTCAAAGTCCCTGATCGTCATTTCGCTGAGATTGGCCTTGGCCGCCAGTCGCACTCGCGACCAGTTCAGTAGGGCTCGTGCTGCTTTCGATTGATCTGCTGACAGAAGATTTCTGTTCATAAGGACCTGAACATTCAATAGGGCTAAAATGTTCCCGCGACTTGGCGTGAAGTGGCCATCCAGAGAGCGCTTCTTTAGGGCAGCGCGAGGCGCGGGCGATTGCAATTCCTTATCTCGGAACTTGCTGTTCGGGGCATATCCGTTGATGCAGGATGAGGAACAGCAACTCATTTCCCTTCTGGATCTCGACGCTGTGCGCGATGCCTTCAAGAAGTCTGTCCACGAAACGATGTCTCGCCTGCCGAATGGGGCAACCATGCCCAATGCTTCATTCAGCAACTTACGGTTCACAACCCTTGGGAGGTGGCGGTTAGCCAGGTCACCGAATCGCCGGACGACGAGCCAGCCATAGGCCCGCAAAATCCCACTTGATCGAACGATTTCGATAGCCTTATAAAAAGCGACGTTACCCTTGCTTTCGGGAGGCTTGCGATGGATAACGTGGTCCCGCTCCGCAATGTGTCGGCCCGTGTCGAAGTGGCGGAAGTCTCTGGCGAATGGCTCGTTCGCGTCACCGAAAACGACCAAGAACTTACCCGATCATTTGACGTGGAAGAATATGCGCTGTCCTTTGCGGAAGGTCAGCGTATCCGGCTAGGGCTAGATGAGGTCATGCGGCTTTAGGGCGCTCTACGTCTGTGTGGAAACCAGGCATCAACGCAGCCTTGTTGCCTCAAGTCATCCACCGTTGGGCCGCCAGATTTTATGTTCCATGCAGAGTAAACCGCGGAATTGATCTATCCTGCGGGTGTGATGGCGCCACCCCGGCGCCATGCTGGTGCCGGTTTTTCAGGTAGCGCGCAAAGATCGACAGCTTCTTTTCATAACCTATGCGCACCATGGCTTTGCAGCTGTCGCATCTGAAGCTTCCGATTGTGCGGAGCCAGGAACCAGGCCTTGCCATAGGGGATGAGCAGGCCGGACAGTGGAACTCCATCGTCACGTCGCTCAATTCATCGCACAACGGCATTCCGAAGTTCTCCCAACCCATGTGTTTCCGAACTCACCGCCGGCGGGATGGTTCCTGACGACGGACTTCAGTCGCAGGCTGATCGGACCGAAGGCCCATTCTTACTCGCGCGGCCCTGAAGTCGAAGCTCTCGAGGGAACTTAATTCAGGAAAGACGCTTACTAGCCGATGGGCACACAGGGCGTTGAAATCTTCGCCAAACCGGTCTCACCGGACCATCTATCCGATGATCCGTTGGTGGCGCCCCATATATCAAACGGGATTTTGAAGGCGGCTGAGAACTCCAAGGCGGCCACCAAGTCAGGACCGGCTGAGGCGACTGAAGCGAACAAGAACCCTCTAGTACGCAAGATCCTGACAGCCTGCCGCAGTGACTATTTCCCCGTCCTTTTACTCCTTGCGGGCTATACGCTGGTTGCCTTCGGTGCGGCTCTCATCCTGCTTGTATGGTTGATCGCGCATCGTGCCTAGCAACCGCAAGCCGCAAAATAGAGATGCCACAAATCCACGCTTCAAGAGGGACTTTCCGGCCCGCATTTGTCCACCGCGATAATAGCACCACGCCGCCGACGGCCCTGTCATTTGCCCATTGTCAACCTATAATGCTTGCTCTTGATGCCCAAGAGACCCTGAACCCGCCCAGCTGCTTCGCCTAAGGCTCTTAGCGCATTGAAGAATGTCGCTCCCCCGGTAAAGGGCGCGAGCAACAATAGAACCAACCCCGAAAGTAGTTTGAAAAGCGCGGACAGAGGCGCACGGATCCATTTCGACCCGCGTCGACGATCGGATTTGTCGGATAAGGAAACAAGGGCGTGGTCGCGCGCTCGTTTTATCTGATACCATGGCGACAACCTCGCGCGAACAATCTGCTCACAAACGACTGCCTCGGGCGCCCACCCCGTTTTGGCGCCAACTCTCCATGCGTCACGTAGAAAACGCGTATCTTCTCCTCCGGTTAAATTATAGCGCTCATCGAATCGGAGGTTTTCCTTTCGAACAAAAGGCAGGCTGGCAAGCCAGTTGTTCGTTGACAGGACAATCTGTGCCTCTTGGCCGCTGGCTTTCCTAGCGGCGCATGTTTGCTCCACCTGCTGAACGCGCGACGACAGACCCTTCCAAACGACCCGATTCCAGAAGGTCAATGGGAGCGGGTCGGGAAATGCCCTGATCGGTCCTCCGACAATGTCGTATTGGCCGCGATGTTGTTCCGCCAAGAGTTCGAGAATCCAGCGGGGCGTGACGAGCTCGTCATCATCAACGAACGCAAGGCCCTCGAAATCCGAATCGGTAGCAAAGTCGAGAGCGGCGTTGCGCGCATAAACAATGCCCAGGCGGGGTTCGACGAGGTGGTGAATCTCGATGTGGGCACAGGTTGACGCAAATCGCTCCACTGCTTGCCGCAAGACTTCGCCATTGCCATTCTCGACAAGGATTATTGCTAACTCAAGGTCCGCCTCGATCTCGAGGCGACCAATCGAGTCGAGTAATTCCGAAACCATCCTCGGTCGATCTCTTGAGGCGATGCCGATATAAACGCGGGTCATGGCCTTAGCACGCGGTTCGCGGATCATCGCCTTGCCATCAACGATATCTGCGAGTCGGGACCCGGCTCATAATGAAAATGACCTCTGGCGACAGTTCCATAATTCAACAGCTTGACGGTGAAGTTTTCTGCGAGTTCCTCGACAAGCATGCCGCCCAACTGAAGCGTCCAATTGGCGCCCGGACATCGGTGGTGATCCAGTCCAAGCGGGGCATAGGACGCACTTGAGAATTTTCGGTCGACGAAACGGTCAGGCTTGAAGACATCCGGGTCGACGAACCGGGTCGCGTCCCTGTGCGCTTCCCATATGCAGATTCTGACCCGACTGCGCCTGGGAACAAGGAAGCCTTCAAAAACGATCGACGTCGTGGCAGTTCGAAGGATAAACTCGCTTTGCTGCATACGAAGAGTTTCGGAAACGGCTGATTTCGCCATCATCTCGCGTCGCGCAGCGTCGGGTTCGACCGCTATCGAATTCAGGTAATTTTCCTCGCCAGCCAGTTCGAGAAGTATCCAACGCCACAATCCGTGAAAATCATAACGAGCAAATTCGGTCATGTGTATTAAGTTGCCGACGACCGTGTCATCGAGCATCTGGGATCGTACCATGCATTCCAGCAGGCTCGAAGGCGGCCCTTCCGCCTCCTTCAGGTCATTCGCCAATGTAAGCACCAACTCTCTGATACGCGCGTACTTCGCGTGCTCGGTGGGCGTAATGACAATATGCATGCCATTTGGGGCGTAATCATTGAACGCGTCTGTTAGTTCACGAGCGATGCTGGATCCGTCTTTGGCGCCCAGGACGATCTGCAACATCACCGCCGTCGACGCCTGCTTAAGAATTTGGGCTGCTGCAGCCGACTGCACTCGGCCTTCGCCGGTGGTCAGTTGGGTCAGGCGGCCGTGAAGGATAGCCCGAAGCTCTGCGCTGCGACCTTCAAGGGAAACGGCTCGAAAAGCAGCTAAAAACATGCGCCGATAATCAACGTGTGTCTCTCCTTCCATTGCTCTTAAGAAGCCCTCAGGAAAGATCGGGGTCATATCGATAGTTGCGGCGCGCAGCTTGGCCTTGTTCTCCGTCAGAAACCTCAAGCCTAGTTCATGCCCGACAATGCAGGTCGTGAGCTTTCCACCCGACCAAGTGGTGAAGATGTTGCCATATTGGCGGTGCAGTTCCAAAAGATGAAACTGGTCACGTGGCGACCCGGTGCTCTCTGAAATGATGCTTCCAGGAGCCAGTCGGCTGGATGTGAACATTCCCTGCAGTCGGGCTTGGCCTAGCTTGCTGGCGATTTTGAAGCGGTCTACTAGATGTCTCTTCGCAGCGCCCATTAATGTCATCCCCTGGATTATCGGTGCGCGTTCCCTCAATCGAGACCGACCTTTGGTGTCATCCACTCCATTTGCAGCGCATTAGCTCTGACTCATTTTAGCATAGCTCGCGGCCTTGCTCGCTTCCTACCAATGGCTACAATCCCGACTGGCTCGCAATGGACCTTTGGCGCGCAGAAGCGCGATCAGGCCTGAAATCTCTCCCCACAGATTTTGCGCCCTTTTTGCAACTTCCGGTTTTGAGGGTTTTGAAAATGAACCTACGATATCGGCTAAGGATCAAGCTGACCGCTCTCTTTCCAATTGCTAAACGAACGGCGACAGGGTTAGTTCAGACCGATGAGCGAAAAAACGCAGCGGGTGCGCCATGGCTGTGACGCGCCACCATTGTCGCACCATCGCACTTAATCGGGCATTGTGCGCTTTCCTATGCGAATACTGGCACCGTCTTTTGTGAAGTTGCTTTCGACGCCGACCGCCAAAGAGCGCAAACGCATACTTGCCTCCATGTCCGGCGGGCCGTTCACGTCGAAAACGACACGGCCCGACCGTTTTTTGGACCTGGATGCTGCCATCTTATTGGCCGCTCGGCGCCTGCCGATGGACAAGGAAATCACCGTTCACGATATGGCGGCGTCTGACGGTATTACGTCGCTGGACCTGTTCAACAGGTTAAGCCGTGAGCGGCCTGTTAGGTTAACGGCAAGCGACTATTACAATGAGATCAGCGCGGCCCCCAGAGGAATTTTTTGGGTCTTCTATGACAGCGACCACGTCCTCCTTCAGGTCGCGCTTGGTGCGATCGCACTGACCAACAAGCCAGCAAATGAGTTTTTGGCCTGGTTGTTGTCGCCGAGCCTTGCGAGGGCGACGTCCGTGTCACTTTTCCATCCCGAGGTCATCGCAAAGACTAAAACTGACGGCCGCTTCATGGCAACCAGGGATGATTTCTTTTCACCCTCGCCAGGGCGGTATGATGTCGTGCGCGTGATGAACGCCCTTGGTGCGAGGAACTTTCCTCGTCTTCAAATCGAACGCGCGCTCAGGGCCGTGACAAAGACCGTCGCCGATGGCGGTTTGCTGGTTTTGGGTCGAAGTGCTGATGAACTCGATGGCAGTCCGCAGGCCACGATCTTCCAGCGGCTCCGACATGAATTCATCGCTGTGACGGATATGGCGGGCGGCTACGAACTAAGGGATTTCGTGTTAAAGCTCAGGGCTGACATGTAATTGGACAGGCTGCGTTCGCCTTGGCGGTTTGTGACCGTGATTCGTATTGAAACCATGTGCATTTCGATGAATGCCAAGCTCTCAGATCGCTCGCTACTCCAGGAGGGGCAATTTTCTGACCATGAACTCTTCAAAACCGTTTGCTGCGACCTCATTTGCAATCGAGCTGGAGGTACGCCGGGATCACGCGGATGGCGGCGTTACTTGCAAACTGGAAGCTTCTTCAAGGCCTCCTTCGCTTCCGCCTCGGTTTTATACGTGGCCTTGGTTAGGGCTATGACCAAGGTTCCGTCAGGCTTCTTCGGGACCACCTCGCACTGCTTCGAAACGGCATCCTTGGCCAGCCAATATTGAGCCGTGTCTCCAAATGCCGAACCTGAAAACTGAATGACCAGCGCTGCCGCAGTTGCGATTTGGCGTAACATTTCTATGCTCCTTATCGCATTAGAACGTTCGGATTTGAGCTTCTGTTCCCTGGACTTATCGCGCGTTCACGCACGCCACGTGGACGCCGCCTGCGCCGTGTGCTTTCGCTCGACCAACCCTTAGCGACGCGCAGACGCCGGAAAGAGGTCGCGAGATAAACAAATTGCGGTCCTTGCTCTGTCGATCGACGAAATGGCAGCCATGTTGCGACCGAGGCAACTCGGTGGTCCCGAACCGGTCTGTCGCGCTGTCTTAACGATCCTGCTCAAACCAAGTTGTCGTGCTGCCACCGGGATGAGTTACCCTGATCCATTCGCCCATGTCAGGCTCATCGCCGAACGGGATTGTCACTGGCCCCCATACCTTGGCAGCCTCAACAACGTTTTCAGCCAGTATTACGGCACGTTTCACCGCTTTGCCGTCGCATATCAACTCAACGGTGAACCTCTGCATCATGCCTCCCGGCGCGATCCTTTTCCTAACCAGTTCGAAGCGAAGACTCACGGCTGGTCCCCCGGCAGGCGATCGCGAGCCGCCCCTGACGAGTTTCCGAGGTGGAACGTCGCCGCGCTACGCAAGTTGTAAGCGAGCACATTCACCCTGGAGGACATCCTATGCCCAAGCGTCGAGAGCAAGAGACAAAGCTGACACCCGCCGAGGCGACGGACCGAATCTGGAAACTCGCCGAGGAAATCGACGTTTGTATGTTTGTCACGTGGGACGGCCAATACAATCGTGCGCGTCCGCTCTCCGCACGCGCCTCCCGAGAAGAAAACGCGATCCATTTCCTCGTCAACGACGACAGCGAGAAGAACAAGCAGCTTGCGACCTACCCAAAAGTGACATTGGCCTGGAGTGACAGCAGCCACTACAAATACGTCACCATCTCCGGCTCCGCGGTGGTGACCAATGACAGAAAGAAAATTACCGATCTCTGGGAGAAAACCGACGCGGCTTGGTGGGACAACGCTGACGATCCCGAAATCCGACTGATAACTGTCAAACCTGACGAAGGCGAGTTGTGGGATAGCCCCGGCTTGGTCGTTGCTACGACGAAAATGGTATTCGCCGCTGTCACGGGCTCGAAGCCAGACGTTGGCGACAACGTCAAAGTCGATCTCTGATTGTTCAGCCTATCCTCGGCCATTGCCGGCACCAGAGCACCAACCCGGCGACAAAAGCACAAGCATATCGGAGGCCCTCCAGCGCCTTGACTTTGGCGTTCTCCCGTTCGGCGATTTGGTGGTCCATTCAGGAGGCGCCGCCAGCCGGGCACACTCCAACCTTGTAGCGGCGATGAAGTGCGCTGTCATTGATTGGAGGTGTTCACTCGTGAGATCACCAGCGCGTGGCAAGACCAGGTCGCGAGCTCGAACGAAGCCATCTCCCCCGGGGCCTTGAAGCGGCCAAGGAGGCCGCGGCGGCGGCAGAGCACCGGGCCAAGCGTCGAACAGGACCGACGGCGGAGGCTGCGTCAACGGAACTTCCCCTTTGGAATGTCATTATCAGGCTGACGCGCAAAGGATTTGAATATGGTACTGGTGGAAATACTGCTCCCTTTGAGCGACAATTCCGGGACACCTTTCCCAACGACGCTCTACCGTGAAGTCCAAGAACGACTCGCCGAGAAATTTGGCGGTGCGACCGCTTACATGCGTTCGCCGGCCAATGGCTTGTGGCGCGAAGGCCGCGGCAGCAGTCACCAAGATGAGGTCGTATTGTTCGAGGTCATGGCCGAGACTCTGGAAGCCACATATTGGCAAACAGTGAAGGGGAAGCTCGCCGAGGAATTCCGCCAGAACGATATTGTCGTGAGGGCGACCAACATAACGCGCCTATAGAACCTTCGACGGTGCGCTTGTTTGATGGATGGGGAGTATTGGTAAACAAGATCAAATAGTTATCGGAGTTCGTGTGCACATATTGCACACGAAAATTCTGCTTCTCTTGCATTTTCGCTCTTGCGATGCGGCAGCCGACAGATCTCCCGAGGCGGATTTCTCCGCCCGCGCTTGTTGGAACGTTGGGCGACCGCTTTGCGCCCGAGCCCGTTCGACTTCGGCAATGCCGATCTTTGGGCCGAATAGTTCGGGCCACTCTGGCTTCAGCCCCCACTTCTCGCGATATTCATCGGGGGCCAGGCGGTAGTGGCGGCAAGATGATGCTTCAGGGGCAACCTGCGCGTGCGTCCAGATCGCCCCCACACGTTCGCCAGCGAACTTTCCATGCCGAGGCGGCCAATATCTCTTCTCGAACGCTCTTCAAGGGTCATAGACTTGGTCAAAGAGTGATTTGCGAGGCTTCGGTTAACGTTGGCCGTTCTAAAGGCCCTTTCAAGTCATAAAGGCACCAGGAAAATGGGTGAACTCTATGTGATGCGCACCTCCGGTGCCGTGGTTGTCGAAAGAGAGCGCGCCGGTCGAACTGTTGTAGATGATATGGTCGCTACCATCATGCGTGCCCATGCCGGCGAAGAGAGCGCCATTTGGCGGAGCGCCCGTGTGAAGCCCCAAAGCGTGGTCGAGATGAAACTTTTGTTGGGAGACGCTGAAGTCCACAGGGCGGTCGGCACTCCGGGCCGCAAGAGCGCCTGTATCGAATGCGAAGGCATCGCTGCCGGCATCGGCCAGTGAGGCGAGACCTCTGCCCCTGCCGACACCGGCCGACTCTGTCGCCCAGTGGCTGGCATTGGCGACATGATGGACGCCGTCGGTTCCGTGGATCAAATCGGCACCGTCAGAATCATGATGTCTACCATCGCTGGAATTGGCGACAACTGGAGTGCTCGGTGTACTAGCGGTGCCAGGGCTGCCGTGGGTACCGGAGGTATTGGTAGGAGTACTAGGAGTACTAGGAGTACTAGGAGTACTAGAGGTACTAGGAGTACTAGGAGTACTAGAGGTACTGGAGGTCCCAGAGATGCTCGGGGGAGGGGTTGCGGGGGCGCTTGCGGCGCTGCTGAGATTATGTTGCTGAAACAAGGCCTGCAGCGCCGGCGAGTCGCCAAGCGCGGTGTCACCCTGTTGCGAGCCCCACGCATAGGCATAGTCGAAGGCGGGCGATGGCGCCACCTTGGCCCAGTGGTCCAGCATGGTCTGCTCCTGGGCGACGCTGGGAAGGACATATTGCCCGCCCGTATCGGTGGTGTAGTTGCCGCCGCCGAACGTCTGATAAACCGGAACGATCTGGCTGAGCGGAACGCCCGAGGCGACCGCCGCGGCCACGGTCCTGTCGATCATGTTGTAGTCGACCGTGCTTGTGCCGGTGCGCACCGGGTAGGGATCCACGCCGTAATAGTCGATATGGGTGTTGGCGGGATTGAAGGTGTTTGAAAAATCGGGATCAGCCGAAGACCCCATGTTCATCATGGTGATGAAGGTCTTGGCGCCGGGCAGGTGGGTGTGGATCCAGTCGGATTCCGCCTTCAGATTGTCGGCTGTGGCATAGGTTCCCCATTTGCCCGTGGGATCGGGCTCGTCGACGAGGAAGAAGCCGAACACCTTCGGATTGCCGATGAAGGGCGTGACTTTGTCAATGAAAGACGAGGTTGCGCCATTGGCTTCATCGAGCCAGACCAGACCTTTCGTGCCAGCCGGCAAGGCGTTGAGTTCGTCCACGGATGAAACGTCGACAAGATTGAACCCGGCGGTTGCGACCTCCGAGGCCGATCCGCCTGATGCATAATGGAGAGTGGCCATCCAATTTCCTTCGTCTGATTCGATAGCCCCAGTGCCTGCCTAGCTGAAAACGTATATTAGCGTACAATCAAATACAGGTACTCTTTGACAGAATGATTGATCGTAGACGGGAACCGCCACAAGATTGGTGCTGTGTGCGAGAGCGAAGGATCGCTGACGCGTTAAGGCGATACACGAGGTGATTGCCTCTCCCAAGCGGCTCGCCGAACCGAATAGAAATGGAAATTAGCTGATTAGTCAGTCACACGAAAAACACGCAAAGGCGGAGCGTGCTTGCAGATTGAGCCGGCGGTAATAGCCTGGGCGGCAAACCTGACATATCGGCTCTCGCGTTCGTTTTGGGTTTCGCATGGCCGCTGACACAGCTCAGGTTTTTCGGGATTAACCTGTTGTCCTGAACGGAAAACGACGAATGCGTCCGAGTACCTTGACGTACTATAGCGACGACTCGTTGAGATGCATTAGAGTTTGCCCAGACCGTACTGGATCGATCCCGTCTGCCCTCTGCGAGTGCGCAACGTCCATTTGGCTCAAATAGTTGAATCGTCACTTCCCCACCTAGCTGCGGGGCACGTGAAGCGCCACACGATCTCGTCCTTCCGACCTAGCGCGGAAGAGTGCCAAATCGGCGGCATTGACGAAATCGTTTGGGGTCTCGTTCTCGTTGGGCACTGTTGTCGCGACGCCGACGCTGATGGTTACCCGATCCGGGCCGTGCGGGATGTTCAGGTTCCGAACGCCCTGGACGAGCCCCTCCAACGGCCACAGCAGCACTAGTTGGGCCCGCCCGCAGCCGCCAATTCGCCGGCGGCTTCACTGATCCCGTGCGCAGCCGCGCGTTCGAGCCAAAGGCGACCTGCCACCGGGTCGCGCTCCCCGGCGAGGCCTTTCAAGAGATAGCGTCCGAGCATGAATTGGGCTTGGCCATGCCCGCGTCCGGCAGCGGCGGCGTACCATTTCTGCGCTGCTGCCTGATCGACCGGCAGACCGTGGCCGCCTCCGTACAGCGCGCCAATCGCAAACATCGCCCCGGCGTGACCGTCGTCGGCGGCCTGCTCAAATAACTGCATTGCAGCCTCGGGCTCGGGCATGCCGCCGCGCCCGTTGAGTAGCATCTCGGCGAGCGCCACGCGTGCGTCGAGCACGCCGGCGTCGGCCGCCCGCGCAAACCACACGCGGGCCTGAGTTGGGTCGGCGGCGACGCCGCGTCCATCCTGGAGGAGGCGGGCATACATATATTGCGCCTCGGCGACGCCTTCGGCCGCGCGCCGCAGCCAGTCTGCCGCTTGCCCCTCGTCCTGGCGAACGCCGACGCCGTTGGCGAAGCAGAGCCCGAGGTTGAATGCCGCGATGAGGTCGCCCGATGATGCGGCCGCCTCGAACCATCCGGCAACGCTTGCACCGTCGTCCGGCTCGCCGGCTCCTCCCAGGATGAGATTGGCGAGGTCTGTCTGTGCCTGCTGATTGCCGCCATTTGCGGAAGAGCGCAGCCAGCGTGCTCCTTCCTCGACATCCTCAGCCACACCATTTCCCGTCAAATAGAGCGAGGCCAAAGCGCGGGCGGCGTCTTGGTGGCCCGCTTCGGCCGCCCGCCGATACCAATTCGCGGCTTCTGCAAAATCCGGCCGCTGCGTCTTCGCATAGCGATCGCCCAGCATATAGGCTGCCTCGACATTGCCGGCCAAGGCAGCACGCCGCATCCACGCCTCCGCGGCAGCGACATCTTGGCCGACGAGTGCACCGTCAATGAGTGCCAATCCCAACCGGAACTGGGCGGAGGGCAGGCCCTTCTCTGCAGCAGCCTGATACAGTTGAGCTGCTGCTACGATGTCACGTGCTACGCCGAGCCCGTGCTCGGTAAGGACCGCAAGAAGATAGGTCGCGGTCGGCAGGCCGGCGTCGGCTGCACGCCTTACCTCCTCCGCAATCCGAACTCTGTTTTCGCGTTTGCCGCGGCGAGCCAGCGACAGGGCAAAGCCTAGGCACCCTTCGGCGCAGCCGGCAGAAGCCGACTTCTCGTACCACCGGTGTGCGGCATCGGGATCGCGCATCGATGGGGGGCCGCTGGTAAGGATATAACCGAGGATCGCCTGTCCCGTGGCCGAGCCTGCCTCGGCTGCCTTGGTGGCAAAGTCGAAAGCGGCCGCGAAGTCTGGTTTTCCCAGGGAATCAGGTTTGAACAAGTGCTCCGAGGGCCCCTTGCCGTCGGCTTCCGTCGTCACCAGCCCGGTGACGTAGAGCGCGGCAAGGAGCGCCTGCGCATCCGCGCTCCCGTGGTTGGCCGCCCGCAGCAGCCATCGCGCGCCTTCCATACGGCTCGGTGGCACACCGGCGCCTTCCAGATAGCAACGCGCGACCCGGTACTCGGCGTCGACCATTCCGGCGCGCGCCGCCTTCGCCATAAACGGAAAGGCTTCAGCGGCCTTGCCGCTGTCGGCAAGCTGGATCGCCCGACGCAACACTGCCGCCGGGAAGGCCAGACCAGTCAGCCGATCCAAGATTGTCATCGATCCGAGCCTCTGATTCCTCCAGTACTCTATGGCTCCCGCATCGCCTCCTGGCCGATCGGGAGCATCACGCTGAGAATGTACTTGAGTATCGTGCGCCGACCGACCTTTACGTCGGCGGTCACCGGCATGCCGGGGCTCACGGCGAAACCGGCGGGAACGCCGTGGAGGGCCACCTGGTCGATGGAGATCCGCGTGCGATAGAATGGCTCGGCGTCGGAAGGCAGCATGGCCAAGGAACTGTTCGGATCGCGCGCTTGCTCCTGTGCCGAGAAGGAATCCGGGCTGAGTGCCCGCACAGTTCCATGGGCGAGGCCGTATTGCGAATAGGGGAAGGTGTCGAACTTGATTACCACCGGGTCGCCGACATGCACAAAACCGCTGCTCCTGCCGACGATGTTTGTCTCGATCTCGAGCGGCGCGTCGGCCGGCACCAGCGTGATAAAGCGCTCTCCTGACTGCATGACCGAGCCGACGGAGACTTTTGCCACCGATTGAACGATGGCGTCTGATTGGCTCTTCAACTCGACCAACTGGTTTCGAAGCTTTGCCTTGTTGAGAAGTTCGCGGGCGTCCGAGATGCGCGAGCTCGCCTCCGACAGGCTCTGCGAGACTTCGGCGCGCCAGCCCTGAATGTAGCCGTCGCGCTCGGCGGCCACCGCGGCCTGTTGGCGCTTGGCTGCTTCCGCGGTCTGATCGGCATTGCCCAGTGCTCGGGACATTTCCGCCCGGTTGTCCTCGGCCAGGAGCGTGTTGAGGCGGCTTCCTACCTGCCTTGCCTCGAGCTGCTTACGCATCTGCTCGATCGAGTCGGCAACCGTGAGCCGCTGGCGGTAGCCGTCGGCATCCGATTGCGATCGCGAAATCACCGAGCTAAGTTCGTCACGCTGGCGTTCGAAATTCTCCACCTTGGCCTCGTAGACCGCCTTGCGTTGCTCGAATATCGACACCTGTAGGGTCCAACTCGGGTCGAGGCCGTTGTAGGTGAACGTCTGGCCGCTGGCCTCGGCCTTCAACCGCGCCACCTCGGCTTCAAGCGTCGAGACCTGCATCGCCAGTGCCGTTTGGTCGGCTGAGGTAAAGGTCGCATCGAGGCGGGCAAGCAACTGGCCAGCTTTGACGCGCTGTCCTTCCCGCACCTCGATCGAGCGGACAATCGCTGTTTCCAGCGGCTGCACGACTATGTTGGGAGATTGCGAGACCACCAGCCCTCTGGTCGTCACGACCTGATCGACCGGTATCAGCCCCGCCAGGGCGATCAGCGCGATGACCAGGCTAGAGACGATCCAGACAATGCCTCGCGCCGCCCGCGGAATAGGCGCATTGGCGACAGCCGTCGACGGCCATTGGAACTCGAGTATGGCCGGCGTCGTCGGATCCTTCGTTTCCATCCGGTGCCACCGAGGGGGAGGGGCGGTGAGAGAGGTGCTGCTCATCGGTTACCGGACCTGATGCGAATATGAGGCGCGCGACATGGTCAAACCAACCGCGGCGGGACAGCGACCGGGCGGCCGTGGCGGCCGTCGAGGTGCCGGTTCTGCTGCGACCACAGCTGGCGATAGAGCGCGCATCGTTCGAGCAGGGTCGCATGCGGCGCAACGTCCAGGACCTTGCCCTGATCCATGACCAGGATGTTGTCGCACTCGGTCAGCGAGGCGAGCCGGTGCGAAACGATGATCATCGTGCGCCCGCTGGCAATGCGCATGAGGTTGGCGCTGACAACCGCCTCGCTCTCCGGGTCGAGTGCGCTGGTCGCTTCGTCCAGGATGAGAATGGTCGGATCGTGGATGAGCGCGCGCGCGATCGCCAGCCGCTGCTTTTGACCGCCTGACAGATTGGGCGAACCTTCCTCGATGTAGGTGTCGTAGCCATTCGGCATCCGCTCGATGAATTCCTGGGCGCCGGCGAGGTGCGCGGCGCGCATGGCATCGGAAAGCGTCAGGCCTGGGCGCCCGGCGATGATGTTGTCTCGGATCGATCCGCGGAACAGAAAGTTGTCCTGGAGGACCACGCCAAGCCCCTGGCGAAGATGGCGCAGGTTGATCTCCTTGAGGTCGACGCCATCAAGCTTGAGGAACCCACTGTAGTCGCGGTTGATCCCTTGCAGGAGGCGCGCGATTGTCGATTTTCCCGACCCGCTGCGCCCAACAATGCCAAACATGCTGCCGGCGGGAATATGGAAGCTGACCCGGTCGAGCGCCGGTGTCTTGGTGGCGATATAGCTAAAGGTCAGGTCGCTGAACGCGACCTCGCCGACCAGCCTGGGTCTCAGGCCGGTGGAATTCGAACTGCTCTCCAGCGACCGGTTGAGGACCGACGCCGCCTCGCCGATCGCCGCACCGACCTCCTCGTAGTCTTCAACCAGTCGCGCCAGGCCAACCAGCGGCTGCGCCACGCGCTGGGCGATCATCATGAAGGCGAACAGGCCGCCGACCATGTAGCCGGTGCGGTCGTTCATCGCGAGATAAGCGCCGATCAGCATGGTGCCGAGCACCATCACGCGTTCGATCGGCGTGACAAGGGTCTGCGGCCAGCTTGCCAGCTGTCCGAAGGCGAGACGCGCCTTTCCCGCTTCCGCCACCCGCTCGTCCCAGAGCGCCTTGCGCTGCGGCTCGAGACCGAGCGCCTTCACCGTCTTTATGCCGACGACAGTCTCGCCGAGCGCCGCCGACTTCCAGGTCTCGGCGTCGACCACCCGCTGGTATCTGCGGCGCAATGGCCTGAGGAAGGCGAGGATGATCAGCATGATCACCACCGCGCAGGCCAGCACGATCCAGGCCAGGGCGGCGTTGATGTAGAACATGACCGGCACCAGCACACACAGTGTGATCATATCCAAGAACGTGCTGAGGAGTTTTCCGGTCAGGAACTCGCGAATGCGATAGACCTGGGCGAGATGATACATCGTCTCGCCGGCCGGATGCCGCTCGAAATAGTCAAGCGGCAGGCGTAACAGCCGGCTGAAGACATGCAGCTGCAGCTTGGTGTCCAGACGGGCGCCGACGACATTGATGATCAGCCGCCGCGCATGGCCAAGCAGTGTCTCGTAGGCGAAAACCACGGCGATCACCGCGGACAAGAGCACCAGCGTCGAGATGCTGTTGAACTGCAGCACCTTGTTGACCACCGTCATGACGATGAGCGGCGGCAGGATGGTAAGGACGCTCAGCGTGAACGAGGCGATGGTGATATCGCGCAAGGCATGGCTTTCGAGACGCACCAGTTCGGCGAGCCAGCGAAGGGTGAAGGGGGCGTCCGCCGCGACATAGGATCGTGTGGCGCGCAGCAGCAGTGCCTCGCCCGTCCAAACCTGCGACAGCCGCAACTCGTCAATGGCGACGGCTTCACCATCTTCGGGTGCATCCGCACTTTTCAGGAAGACGATGTTTCGCTCGGCGCTCGCCCCGGTGAGAAGAGCCGCGCCGCTATCGTTGAACAAAAGGACGACCGGGCCGGAGTCCTGGAAGCGCAAAAGGTGGGACCAGCGGATGCGCACGGCGCGTGACCACATGCCGGCGTCCTGCGCCCACTGCGACAGATCGGCGGCGGCCGGAACCGCGCTCGCGGCCCTGAATTCGTTCGGGTCGAGCTCGACACCGTGATAGCGGGCGGCTCGCAGCATCGCCTTGAGGCGCGGCCCGATCTTGTCGAATTCGGCCGGACCACCAGGGATCCGCGCCATAGTACTTTCGCCGCCCGCCGCGTCGCCTTGCGCAGAACCGGCTTGGATCGGGACCGCCTGGATTTCGGCGTTCACGGGGAGGTTCACCATGGCTTTGTCTTCCGGCACGCGAGCGAACTCGACAATTCCCGGGCCGAAGCGCCCCTGCCGAGGGTTTCGATCATGCCGCCACTGTACTCCGAATTGATTCGCCGTGCGACTCTCATGCCAATCCCTGTCCGGGATGTTGGACGCGCGGACCCGCTTTCCAGCAGCCCGCGCGCCCGTTTTAACCCTGGACCAGTATGGTCCAGGTCCATTCGCCGCTCACTCGTGCGGCTTCAAAAGATCCTTCAGGGACGTCTTGACGGCGTGGTCGGTGCTGGCGTAGCCGGCGCCAGGCTTGGTCTGATCCGAGGTGAGATCCGTGCTCGCTCCGGAAGGCTTGTTCTGGTTGTTGCCAGATCCGCTGATTGTCTTGAGGACGTTCAGCAGGTCTGTCGTCACCGAAGTCGCCGCAAGGCTGACCAGTTGGCCGAACGACGCATTCTTGCCGGGATCACTGTTACCGTCAGCCGAGCCGGATTGCAGGAACTGTGTGGTGTCCTTGAGCCCGAGCGTGTTGGACGTGACCGCGGCTTGCCCCCCGTTTCCTTTGCCCTGACCACCGGCAGAGTTGCCCTGTCCCTGATGTCCGCTGTTGTCGGCATTGTTATGGTTCCCGGAATTGCCCGGTGCGGGCTGTTCTCCGTTGCCGTGGCCGTTGTTGCCATGACTACCGGTTCCACCACCATCCGAACCGGTTCCTCCAGTCGGGCCTGTCGGACCTTGCGAGCCAGTTGCACCGGTTGCTCCGGTCGCACCCGTGGCTCCGGTGTCGCCAGTGGCACCCGTTGCACCAGTCGCTCCGGTATCACCAGTTGCACCGGTGGCTCCGGTCGCTCCGGTATCGCCAGTGGCACCCGTGGCTCCGGTTGCGCCGGTGTCGCCAGTGGCACCCGTGGCTCCGGTTGCGCCGGTGTCGCCAGTTGCTCCGGTCGCACCCGTGGCTCCGGTGTCGCCAGTGGCACCCGTTGCACCAGTTGCTCCGGTATCACCAGTTGCACCGGTGGCTCCGGTCGCTCCGGTATCGCCAGTGGCACCCGTGGCTCCGGTGTCGCCAGTGGCACCCGTTGCACCAGTTGCTCCGGTATCACCAGTTGCACCGGTGGCTCCGGTCGCTCCGGTATCGCCAGTGGCACCCGTGGCTCCGGTTGCGCCGGTGTCGCCAGTTGCTCCGGTGGCTCCGGTCGCTCCGGTATCGCCAGTGGCACCCGTGGCTCCGGTTGCGCCGGTGTCGCCAGTTGCTCCGGTCGCACCAGTCGCTCCGGTATCACCAGTTGCACCCGTGGCTCCGGTTGCCCCGGTCGAACCGGTCGCACCAGTCGAGCCTGTCGCACCGGTCGAACCGGTCGCACCTGTCGAGCCTGTCGCACCGGTCGAGCCTGTCGCACCTGTCGAGCCTGCCGCACCGGTCGAGCCTGTCGCACCGGTCGAGCCTGTGGCACCGGTCGAGCCAGTCGCACCGGTCGAGCCAGTCGCACCGGTCGAACCCGTGGCACCTGTCGAGCCAGTCGCACCGGTCGAACCCGTGGCACCTGTCGAGCCTGTCGCACCGGTCGAGCCAGTCGCACCGGTCGAACCGGTGGCACCGGTCGAGCCAGTCGCACCGGTCGAGCCCGTGGCACCGGTCGAGCCAGTCGCACCGGTCGAACCCGTGGCACCTGTCGAGCCAGTCGCACCGGTCGAACCCGTGGCACCTGTCGAGCCAGTCGCACCGGTCGAACCCGTGGCACCTGTCGAGCCTGTCGCACCGGTCGAGCCTGTGGCACCGGTCGAGCCGGTTGCGCCCGTCGAGCCAGTCGCACCGGTCGAACCGGTGGCCCCTGTCGAGCCTGTCGCACCCGTCGAGCCAGTCGCACCGGTCGAACCGGTGGCACCTGTCGAGCCCGTGGCACCAGTCGAACCTGTTGCGCCGGTCGAGCCAGTCGTTCCGGTATCCCCAGTTGCACCCGTGGCTCCGGTTGCTCCGGTGTCCCCAGTTGTCCCGGTCGCTCCAGTAGCACCAGTCGCGCCGGTAGAGCCGGTTGCTCCGGTCGAGCCCGTGGCGCCGGTTGCTCCGGTAGAGCCGGTTGCCCCAGTCGACCCAGTCGCGCCAGTGTCGCCCGTTGCTCCAGTCGAACCAGTTGCTCCGGTTGCGCCAGTCGCTCCGGTCGCGCCCGTGGCGCCGGTCGAACCAGTTGCACCGGTATCGCCGGTCGAGCCGGTTGCTCCGGTAGAGCCTGTTGCGCCGGTTGCTCCGGTATCACCCGTTGCGCCCGTCGAACCTGTTGCGCCGGTTGCTCCCGTCGAGCCCGTTGCCCCGGTCGAACCTGTGGCACCGGTCGAGCCAGTGGCGCCGGTCGATCCTGTCGCTCCGGTCGGGCCAGTGGCGCCGGTCGAACCAGTTGCACCGGTATCGCCGGTGGCGCCGGTCGAGCCTGTTGCGCCGGTCGAACCAGTTGCTCCGGTAGAGCCCGTGGCGCCAGTCGACCCGGTCGCACCAGTGGCGCCGGTTGCACCGGTATCGCCCGTCGCGCCGGTCGAGCCTGTTGCGCCCGTCGAACCAGTTGCTCCAGTCGAACCAGGTGCTCCAGTTGCTCCAGTGGAACCGGCGGCGCCGGTATCACCTGTCGCTCCGGTTGCGCCAGTCGCTCCCGTCGAGCCGCTTGCGCCAGTAGAACCTGTGGCTCCAGTCGAGCCGCTTGCGCCAGTAGAGCCCGTCGCCCCAGTCGCACCTGTGGCACCTGTCGCACCAGTCGGTCCCGTCGAACCGCTCGCACCCGTAGAGCCCGTGGCGCCGGTCGAGCCAGTTGCACCCGTCGAGCCACTTGCGCCAGTAGAACCTGTGGCGCCGGTCGAGCCAGTTGCACCCGTCGAGCCACTTGCGCCAGTAGAACCTGTGGCTCCAGTCGAGCCGCTTGCGCCAGTAGAGCCCGTGGCTCCTGTCGCGCCCGTGGCGCCGGTCGGGCCCGCGGGCCCTGTCGCTCCCGGGGTGCCAGCACTAGCGAGGGTTAACAGGCCACCATTAAAGTGATCGCCATCGTTGCCCGCGGCGCCCACGTTGTTGATGGGCTGGGTATCGAATTGATAACCCGGTTGGGCGCCGGGCGTGATGAGGTCTGTGTCGGCGACATAAGTAAGTGTACCGTATAGGCGGAAGCCCGAGTCATAGATGAGATAGGTATCTCCAACCACAGGAACTGTTACTGTTACCGAGAATTTTGGAGCCGCAGCATTGGCTGCAGATGGTAACTGAAAGCTACCTACAACCGTATCATCGGTTGTAACTCCCGTACCATTTGTATCAATCAAATAGTACGTGTTGATATTGTTGCTCGATCCACTATCTACAGTACCGGTAAGTGACAGATCGCCTGAGACAAGTATCCCTGCGTAATTCGACACCCCGTCCGGGGTCAACGGCGGCAGGGGCGTGGACGCGCCGACGCGAACGGACAGTTTCCAGGCGCCGCCCAGGGCGGCTGCGCCAACTAGCGACCTGGATGCACGGACGTCCGCGCCGACCGCCTGTTCCAAAGCCGCTACGAAGGTTTCGCCAGCATTCCCTGATGCCGTCTCGCAGCTCCACAGCCGCAGCTCGCCGTCCGCAGCAAGCGCCCTGCCGATTGAAGCGAAGTCCTCAGCCGCTTCCTCCAGCGTCCCTACCGACCATTCTCCCGCGGAGAAGCTGACCCGGCCGGGCGCGCCATGCGCCAAGACGTGCACCGCGTCGAGCCCGTCGTGCCGCGAGAGCGCGGCGGCAATCTGCCGTGCCGCCGGTCGGCGGCCGTCCAGCACTATTGCCTGGACTTCGGCCCTCAGATTGGCGAGAACCGTGTTGAGATCGGAGACTGAAGGATCGACAAAGAGAATTTCAGAGGCACGGGCCATGACTGGCTCCTGTTGGCTTTGAACTCAATCCTAGGGAAAACCGCCCGACGCTAGGCCGGCGTGCGGTCGCGACAACGACAAGGAGATTGGACGGTCATCTTCCGGATAGACCGACGGCGCCGTCGGGTCGTTGGACAGAAGGGCTCTCTACGCGGAGAAAGCTGCAGGCCTGGAAATTCCCGCCATCGTCAAACGTACCAATCGCAAATGAGCCGGCTGCGGCCGGAACCTTGACGGTGACAGCGACAGCGAGGCTTCGCTTGACGGCCTTGGGCAGGATGACCTGACCGACGATGGCGCTCTTAGCCGTGTCCAGGATGAAATAAGGCACATTTTCGGTCGTGTCGCCGATGGGCAAGGCGCCTCTAACGGTAACTTCCATGACTGCAAACCCTGTTATATAGCTCATGATACTCTCCGTGGTCAGCGGACGAATGCGCCGCTGCGTTTTTCTGTCGTCACTCTCAATTTTCAATCGCCGCCGATCGGCTGCGCCAGCAAGGTCGGCGCGATCGAGCGGGCGGATAGTCTCTGTCGGGTTGGCGGCGTCG
This sequence comes from Mesorhizobium sp. WSM4312, assembly GCF_002294875.1. NCBI lineage: Bacteria > Pseudomonadati > Pseudomonadota > Alphaproteobacteria > Hyphomicrobiales > Phyllobacteriaceae > Mesorhizobium > Mesorhizobium sp. WSM4312. Next base: position 96,316 of record NZ_NSFU01000015.1, read on the forward strand.
TGGCATCGAACGGCGCCGCATCGTGGGGCGGATCAGCGAAGCGTGGACGACCCCGCCGTGAGCCGCCCGCAACTGCCATGAAGGGATTGCCGCCGATGTCCAAAGCATCGGTTGCAGCGTCTGGCCGATCGTTTCCAGCGCTTGTCTGCAAATGGATCTGCGCCGTCCGAAACGGGGTGCTGTACCACGGCACCGCCGGTCGGCAGGCGATGTCATCCCACCCACTACGCAATCCCTCCAGGCTACGCCGAAGGCTCGGCGTCGGCTCGTCAGGAAACTCCGGGATTGGAAAGCCGTCGTCCTTCAAATGAATGACGTTGAACGACAAGTGATCTGCGACAATCGAGGTCGCCACCGCCGGGTCCGCGCCGAGTTCGCGTACGCGGCCGATGGCGAAGCCGGTCTGGTTTAGGCCGGGTTCAGGCTGAATGCCGGTTGCGTCCAGCGCGGCGGGGTCTGCCTCGCATTGGTGCTCACCGAACTCCGGGCGATCGGCCGGCTGAAGGTTTTGCGGCCAGCCGAACCGAGGCTGTGCACTTCTCCCGTGCGCACGTGGCAAGACTCGACCCAACACCCACTCCCGTCAACGATAGCGCCGATGCCTCGGCGACAATTCTCAAGGGAATGGGAAGCCGTCCGCCCCCACAAGGGGGACATGGTCGCGACATATAACTAGCGTGCCCGGTGGACGCGCCTTCCAATCCGCGAAACGTCCTTGATAACCCAGACCCTTCTAACTCTCCCCAAGAAAGAATTTCGCAGACATTCCGGCATTCGGCCGTCCAAACTGCGAGGGCCCCTCAACACCGCGTTTTAGTAGATTCGAAAATTAGCAAATTGTAAACTATAAATTAAGCAACTACTAAATTAGCTGGAACGAGGTAGTGCCGCTTTGGCAATTGCAGGAAAGATGGCTTGGAGAATCGCTATGACAATCAGATGTTTAATAGGACTACTTGCAATCCTGCCTGCTTTAGATAGCAATTGAAGGTCTCCATCTTCCATGCAAATTATCGACGATGGCGCAGCCAGACGGGTTGGCAATGTCTCAGCGGATGCTGGTGCCTCGGCCTTGACGGCAGCCTGCAAATGGCGGCGAAATACAGAACCTACCGGTCAGACCGGACGGAGCGGTGAATGCCGGCGGTTGCAGTTCAAGCAGCCTCCTTTCACGGTCGCCATTGCCGCCCGCTGGCATGACGGCTGGCTGCTAACCACTGTGGATAAGGTTAAGCGCGGTTTCCTGAGGACGACCTATAGGATCCGTGAGAAGGAATGATCGGATCTTTGAAATGGAAGCTGTTGCGCAGCCGGACTGGCAAGTGGACAGCGACAGCGGGGGGAAGGCATGAGCGGTCGAGGCTCGGCGAATCCGCATCGAAACGGATCCGGCAAGGCGCGGCGACACGCGAACCGTCCCTATCGCCGACAGTCACATTGAAGGCCGATGGATCGCGAATGACAAACGGCAAGCGGCTCTGCCTCAATATGATCGTCAAGAACGAGATGGCGAACCTTCAACGCTGTCTCGGTGCGGTTGTCGACCACATCGACTGCTGGGTCATCGGCGATACCGGCTCGACCGACGGGACCCAGGATTTCATCAAATCGTTCTTCGCTGCCCGCAGCCTGCCCGGCGAGCTGCACGAATTCCCATTCCACAATTTCGAGCAGGCGCGCAACGCAGCGCTCGATCACGCCTATGCCTCGCCACTCGCCTACGATTATCTGCTGTTTGACGACGCCGACATGGAGCTGATGGTCGAGGACGCGGGCTTCCGATCGCGGCTCGACAGTGCGGGCTATCGGCTGCTGCAGCGGTCGGATTCCGGCTTGGCCTATTGGAACACGCGCCTGGTCAGGCGCGACGCCGGCGCGCGCTATTACGGTGTGACCCACGAATATCTCGATGTGCCTGGGGGCGTGCAGGAGCTGCGCGGTGCCTGGTACAAGGACCACGCCAGCGGATCGAACCGCGTCGACAAATTCGAACGTGATGCGAAGCTTCTGCTGGAAGCCCTCGAAAAGGATCCGGAAAATCAGCGCTATTGGTTCTACCTGGCGCAATCCTATCGCGATGCCGGCCGGACCGCGGAGGCCGCGGTGGCCTACGCCAAACGCGCCGCCATGGGCGGCTGGGACGAGGAGGCGTGGAACGCCCGCCTTCAGGGGGCTCGCTGCCTGCGCAAACTCGGCGACGAGCCCGGCTTCATTGAGCAGGCCCTTGCCGCCTTCAATCAACGGCCGCAACGAGCCGAGCCGCTCTATGACCTGGCCCGGTTCTACCGCGACAAAGGGATGAACCACGCCAGCGCCCTGTTTTCTGAAGCGGGGCTGGCGATCAAGCGGCCGGAACAGGACATCCTGTTTATCGAGGACTACATCTACACGACAGGCATGGTGGAAGAGTTTGCGATAGCGGCAAACTACGCGCGCGACCCCGTGCGCAAGGACCGTGGTTTCGCGGCATGCAACTGGCTGGCGCTGAACCGGACAATCGACGATGGCCCGAGGGAGTTGGCGTGGTCCAACCTGTTCTTCTATGTGCAGCCCGCCAAGACAATGATGCCGTCCTTTAGCGCGCGTCCGGTCGGCTTTACGGCGCCCGATGGCTATCGGTCGTCAAACCAGTCGGTGGCTCGATTGGGCGACCTGATCGTGCTTTTGCAGCGAACGGTGAATTACACGCTGGCCGAAGACAACCTGCAATACGACACGCCGGGTGGAGTGCCGGTTCACACGCGCAATTTCCTTCTCCGATTGAGTGATGAGCTCTCTATTCAGTCCGCAAGCGAGGTTTTGCCGCCGGCCGATATGCCGGAACCCGCCAACGACCGTGTTCTCGGATTTGAGGACATGCGCCTGTTCGCTTGGCGCGACGCGCTATGGGGCGTCTCGTGCGTGCGCGAATTGACGGAGGAGGGCTGGTGCGAGCAGATCGTCGCGCGCATTGATGAGGACGCTTCCTGCCGGCTCACCGACTGGCGCGTACTCCGCCCGGCGGGGCCGCGGCTGCACCAGAAGAACTGGATGCCGCAAGTCAAGCCAGGCACGGTGGGGGGAGGGGCAGAGGCGTTGCAATTCATCTACCTTTGCGATCCCACCCGGACCGTGGACGAGCGGGGCTCGACTCTCAGCGAGACTCCTCCCGCAATTGCAGCGAAGAGTTTCAGGGGTGGAACACAGCTGATCGCATTTGCCGGCGGGTGGCTTGCATTGATTCATGAAGTCCAGTGGCGGGTCGCCGAGAAGCGGCGTTACTACCTGCATCGGTTCGTCTGGTTCGATGAAGCCAACACCTTGCGAAAAGTAAGCCGGCCGTTCTTCTTCGACAAAAAGGGCGTCGAATTTGCTGCCGGTCTGGCGTGGCACCCTGACGAAAGGCGTTTGGTGATTTCCTACAGCGTCACCGACAGCGAGTCCTGGATCGCGACCGTCGACGAGGCGGAGGTTAGGTCGATGTTAGAAGACGTGGATAGCCTGCCATCAGGTGCGGCCGGCACGGCGTCCAGGGTGACGCTGGTCTCGGGGCATGGCGCTGCGCCAACCAAAGCAGGGATCAAGCCTGACTGTGCTGACAACGGAGCCATGGACGATGCAAGCCAGGCGCCGTCGGAAGGCAAGGACCTCGGCCCTGGCGGCATGAAGTCGGCAGACGACATCTTCCATGAGCTCGCGCCGTTCCTGCGCGACGTCGATTCTCCGCCGGAACGGCGGGAACGATCGCGCCAGTTCGACGCGCGGATTTCCCGCTTCCTTGGCAGCGACGGTACCGCGCTTCCGCAGATCAACTGCTTCTACCAGGTGATGTCCGACAAGGCCGAGCATCGTACTTTGATCGCGGCCACGACGTCGATGCGGGCAGCGGGCCATCCGGTGCGGGTGTGGAGCTACGCACCAGAGAAGCTCGAATTCCTCGTCCCGCACGGGGTCGAACTCCGCAATGCCGACGACGTCATGCCGCGAGCCTTGTTCGAGCGGATCGTCGCCGGCTCCGAGATCAGGTATTTCAGCGATATCTTCCGCTACGCCCTGCTCTACGAGCATGGCGGGCTCTGGATGGATTCCGACGTCATCCTGCTGCGACCGTTCCCCTTTCGCGGGGATCATTTCTTCAACCTGCAATGGCGCGGATCGCACAAAGGTCACTTCATCTGCGGCAATGTTATCTATGCCCGGCCTTACAGCAGTCATCTGAGGGCGCTGTACGAATTGTCGATCGAACGTTTTCACGAAGCACGCGGCAGGGAATTCGGAGACATCGGCCCCAAGCTTTTGTCCGACTACATTGCCTCCGACGCGGGAGCCGCGCTGCAGGAATGGGTGTTCAGCCCGATGTTCTTCAACACGATCGACTGGAATGAAATCGACCGCTTCGAAAAGCCGATAGCGGAACTGGCCGACTATCTGAACGATGAGCGGGTGTTCGGCGTCCATCTGTGGACGGCGCGCAATGAGGCCCGGCTGGGCGGCGAAGGGGCGCCGCTGATCTCGTCCCTGATGGATCCGCTCGCCGGATTTTCCTCGCTAACGAAGCTTGCCGACCAATTTCCGACCGACAAGAATCGACACACAGGCAACCGGCACAGCTATGCTCGCGTCTATGATCAGTTGCTGTCGAGCCGCCGGCTTGCGGTGCAGCGTATTATGGAGATCGTACAGCACCGCGGCGCGGCGATCGACGATCGGGCCACACCAGCATCGGTGGGCCTTTGGCAAAAGTACTTTCCGTTTAGCCAAGTGATCGGCGTCGACCTCAACGATCTTTCCCATCTGAACAATGATAGGTTCAGGTCGTTTGTCGGCGATCAGTCCAGGGCGGAGGACCTGCGCAAAATCGCCGCGAAACTCGAGCCTGCGTCACTTGACGTGGTGATCGACGACGGCAGCCACGCGTCCTTTGGGGAACAGCTTACGCTTCGCGAATTCTTTTCCTTGCTTAAACCGAGTGGCTGGTACTTCATCGAAGACCTCGACTGGCAGCCGCCCGGTGAAGACGCGAGCAAGATCACGCTGACCAAGACCCTGCTGCGTGAGATCAAGGAGCAGGGCAGCGCGCGTTCGGTCGATCCGCTGGGGGTGAGCGCGCTTGCCGGTCAGTTCGCCGAAATCCTGTTCTTCGACAGCCACTACGAGTTGAATCGCGCCAAGCTGATGGGTGGTCTCGTAGCCATACGCAAGTGCGCGGGAACTGGGGATACTCGGTAACAATCTGAGCGAGAACCGTCGGTTCAATGTTTGAGAATTCGAACGAAATTCAGCTGTTGTCGGTCCCGAGCGACCCGAGGCGATATCTCGTCCTGATACGTGCCGGATCGAAGCGTCGCCCTTCCTTTTTTTCCGAGACTCCGCAAGGGGAGCGCCAGTACGACCTCGCGATAAATTACTACGCCACACCACACCCGGACGATATTCTTCGAAATCGGGCCGAAATTGTTTTTGCGGGCGGCCGATCAAAAATGCACGGAGCTAAACGGTTCTTCGAGGCTACAGACCTTCATAACGTCTATGAGGGGGCTTTATTTCTTGATGACGATATAGAACTTCTTTTCAATCCAGATGCCTTTTTTGCAATTTGCGAAGAATATTCGCTTGATCTTGCTCAACCCGCCTTGACCCCGGATTGCATCGACGCGATGGGGCTGACACGCCAGCATCCCGGCCTCAAGCTGCGGACCACCAATTGGGTCGAGGTCATGGCCCCGTTCTTCCGGCGCGCGTTCCTGCAGGAGATGCTCCATTCCTTTGACCTATCGATCTCAGGATGGGGACTGGATCTATATTGGGGTCATCACCTCGCGGACCGCTGGACAGCGGGCATCGTCGATGAATTTCTGATGCGGCATACCCAAGTAAGCAATCACGAGACGGGTGCATTTTACTCGTATCTTCGCTCGATCGGTGTTGATCCTTATGAAGAGATGAAGTCAATTCTTACCATGATCGATACCAATCCATACATCGCCAGGCCGATACGTTTCATCTACCGAACATACTCCTTTCGCGCATAGATCCTATGGAAGGTTTCTGGTGAAAGTCGCCGTCTACACCATAGCGTTGAATGAGGCCGCAAACGTGGAGCGCTGGGCCAACTCGGCTGTCGACGCCGATTATCGCATTGTCGCTGACACCGGCAGTACCGATGAGACGGTGGCGCGGCTGACCGCTGCCGGCGTTACCGTGCACCGGATAGCGGTCCGCCCGTGGCGTTTCGACGATGCCCGCAACGCAGCCATGGCGCTAATCCCGGCCGACGTCGATGTCTGCTGTACAATGGACATGGATCGATTTCTCGAGCCCGGCTGGCGGCCGAAGCTTGAGGCGGCCTGGACGCCCGAGACGACAGCCCTTTATTGCCAGACGGTCTACAGATCGAGTGTCGATGACCCTACGCCGCTGCGAAGCTGGCCGGCGAAGAATTTTCACCATCGCTGGGGATATCGTTTCAAGCGGCCAGTGCATGAGGCCTTGTTTTTCACCGGCGATCGAGAGGTCACCACGAACAGCAACGACATTGTCATGTTCGAAGTGCAGGACCTCACCAAGCCAACAAGGAGCAGCTACCTGCCACTGATGGAGGTTGCGCACAAGGAAGATCCCGACGACGCGCAGATCTGCTTCTGGCTCGGGCGGGACTTGATGTGGGCCAACCAACAAGAGCGGGCCGTTCAACTGCTTGAGCGCTACCTTGAATTGCCGACAAGCAAGTGGGCGGAAGAACGATCCGAGGCGATGCGTTATATCGCGCGCATGCGGCCAGAGCAGAAATTGTCCTGGCTGGACAAGGCCAGGATGGAAGCACCGCACCGGCGCGAGATCTGGCTTGACCTGGCTGAAGAGTTTCATGGCAAGGCCGACTGGTTGAATCTCTTCTGGGCCAGCACCAATGGGATCGAGAAGACCTACCGCACAGGTAGTTACCTTGACGACGCGAACTGCTGGGGGTTTCGGCTGTACGACCTTGGCGCCATCGCGGCCTGGCGCCTCAATGTCATGGACCGTGCCGTGGAATGGGGACAAAGGGCGCTGAACTTGGACCCGGAGAACAACAGGTTGAAAAATAACCTGCAACACTTCTGTCAGTTGAAGAATAGTGCGCAAGGCGATGCAACTGTGCATCAGTTTTGATGTGGGGTTCGAAAACCCGTTAGTAAGTATGGCGGGAGACCGGGACTACGTAGGGGTATGGCGCAATGATGCAGTTGACGAAAGATAATTACTTTACGCGCAGGCGCGTAGTCGTTATGAGGCATCGAGGCAACTTAGCAAATAAAATGATCCAGTATATGGGTGCTCTAACAATATCTAACCGGATTGCGAATTGTAGCATTGTTAACGTTTCGATTCCGGAGTGGGATCTGGAAATTCCCGACGATACGCAGAATGAACACTTTTTTGATAATATTGATCTATGGACCTGGGACGCTTTCCGGCCTCACATTAATGAGATTTGCGTTCTTGCGAACCGGAGCGAGTCGGTCCGCATAATGATGGCCGACCATCTGCAGAGGATGGAGTTCCTTGAGCCGCCTCACGTCTATCAACCGCTTTTCCCTTACAGCCCCCCCTCGCGGAAAATCGGCGAAAGTGACTTGCTGATTAATGTTCGTACCGCTGAAATTCTTCAGGGTGTACCCCACTATCCACTCCTTCCAATAGAGTTTTATGAGGATGTGATCGCTTCGACAGGGCTAAACCCGGTGTTTGCCGGACAGCTCGCCGATTCAGAGTACGTACGACAGCTTAAATCTCGCTTCCCGAAAGCTATATTTTACGACAGCCAAGGGCCTAGGGCGGACTTCGATTTGATTCGTTCCGCAAAGAACATTGTCGTTGCGGTCAGTACGTTCTCCTGGTTAGCGGCGTGGCTTTCCCGAGCGCAGACGATCTTTCTTCCACTCAGTGGTTTCTACAATCCAGCGCACCATCGCGAGATCGATCTGCTGCCGGTTGACGACATTCGCTATAGATACTTTCTATTTCCGTTGAACTATGGATTGCCTGAGGAACAGAGCCTGGAATATCACCAACGGATATCAGGCAGATGGAAAGAAATATCGCGCAATCAGGTCGCGCTGCTGAAGACCGCCGCTCCTTTCCTGCGTGTGCCGAGGGAGAATTACGACAACGGCTTGCCGACGAGGGCGGCGCAGGGGTCTGCCATCACCTTCGACTCCGTCTGGTACGCGCACCGATACATCGACGCCGCAATGGAGATAAGCGAAGGGTGGTTCGAGGATCCGCTGCACCACTATCTCGAAGTTGGTAGACTGCGGGGCTACCAGCCGGTCCGCGAGCTTGAGGCGCAACCGCGCATAGACCTGTCGCTGCCGAATCTCGCGCTTAACAAGCGAGCCACTCAAAGTTCCGTGAGTCAATGGTCCAATGGCCGCACCGTGGAGGAAGACGCGGGGAATGCCGCAAACGGAAATCCAGCGAAAGTGCTGGGATTTCACACTAACAATACCGAAAATCCGTGGTGGATGGTTGACCTTGAACAGCTAGCTCAAGTGTTAGCTATTAGGATATTCAATCGTGACAATATTCCAGAGTGGATGCAGCGACGAGCCTCGCCACTGATTGTGGAGGGATCAACAGATGGAGAGCGATGGACGTTGCTCTTCCGCACCGAGCCCGGGCAGGTCTTTGGCGGGTGCAGCAGCGGCCGCCCATTGCTGTGGAGCGCCGAGGAACCGGTCCTGATCCGCTTCGTGCGGATTTCGATTCCACGAAGGGAGTATCTGCACTTATCGGAAGTCGAAGTCTATGGCCACTTCCAGTGCTAAACTCGATTCCGAGAAGGACCAATTTGAAGTAGGAAGAGGGCCGAATGAACTGCTAGGTATCGGAGGATGGCGTGCCGACAGAACAACCAGGATCGCCGATGCGTGTGTTCACGACGCACGGAACCGTTCTGAATGTTGATCCGACGACAGGTGAGTTGCGGCACGGCTCCCCCGCAATCAGCCCGCCGAATGCGAGACTCGTGTTTGATGGACCGCGCGCCCAAATCATGCACGTCGTATTGACGACGCTTCACCCGATAGCCTGCTCAACCAACCATTCCTGGTCTATTGTAGGGCCGTTGGGAGCGGGAACTACCGCAACTTCAACCGTTCTTGAAGTGGTGCGTCTTGACGGAGGTCAGATTGCACTCAAGGCGCTAGGCGCCTTTCTCAGTGCAGAATCTGATGGGCGGATCACTCTTTCGCGCACGGAATGCGGCGCGTGGGAGAGGTTCACGCTTCGCGAACCTGACGTGGCAAAGCAGCTAAAGATCGCCGCGGTTACGATGGTATACAACGAGAGAGTGTTCCTGCCAATCTGGCGACGGCACTACGGGCGGGCCGTCGGTGAAGAAAACCTATTCGTTCTAGACCACGGCTCGGACGATGGGAGTACAAATAACTTAGGACGTGCAAATACCGTTCGTGTCCCTCGAGACAAATTTGATGAGTACCAAAGATCGGCATTTGTAAGCAGATTTCAAGCGAGTTTGCTCTGCTACTACGACGCGGTGATATTCTCGGACGTTGATGAGATATTGATTCCGGATCCAGCGCTGTTTGCCGGACTCGTCGATTTCGTGGGGCGGCAGTGTGACCAGTTTGTCACTGCCCTTGGAGTCGAGGTGCAGCATCTGCAGAACGTGGAGCCGAATATCAACCTAAGTCGCCCGATATTGTCTCAAAGGCGGTACGTTCGATTTGCTGCAGATTATTGTAAACCTCTAATCTCTAGGATTCCACTGACGTGGGATCCGGGATTTCATAGTTGCCAGTACCCTCAACTGGTAAACAGAAGCCTGTTCCTCTTTCATCTTAAAGCTATGGATCGAAACCTGGCGCTCGAAAATTTGCGAAAAACTCAGTCTATTCAATGGGCGGAAAGTTCGTTGGGGACGGGCCATGGTACGCAATTTAGACTTAGCGAAGATGAGTTTATAAGAAAAATGTTTCCATATTCTCTTGAAGAAGTTAATGCGTCTCTCATAGGAGACTTCGATTTTTCCGATGATTTATCCCGATTAAGAATAGATCGTGCCAACACGTCTCAAAGTTTCAAAGGTGGTTTTGCGATTGTTCCGGACAGATTCCTCAACATGATCGACGCTTCAGTTCCAGCATCTGTGCCTGCAAGACCCGAAGTGAGAACCGCCGACAGCTGGAGGTCGTGGACTAGTCGGTCGGGGCGCGATCTAGATCTTGGCAAACACCTCGTGGTAGCGGATATCGGAGCGGCCGGTGGCCTTCAGCAGTCATGGTCAAAAGTTGAGGATCGCATTGTTGCGGTGATGTTCGAACCAAACCCGGCAAGGGCAGTTGAACTTAGGAAAAGCTCGAACAGGTTTGCGGAGGTCGTGGTAATTCAGAGTGCTCTCGGCGAAGCCTCTGGTATATCGACTTTGTATTTGACCAAAAGTAGTGGTTGCTCGTCGACGCGTTTGCCTAACCGAACGTTCCTCGATCGATATTCGGTGAGACCGGCGTTTGATATAAGGTCGAATATTGATGTCGAGGTGAAACCCTATTTAGAATTATTTCTAGCCGGCGAAGTCCCGCCGCCTGATGTTATCAAAATAGACACGCAAGGAACGGAATTTGAAATTATCAAAGGATTTGGGGATCTGCTCAGCGGATGCTTGGGCTTGCAGTTGGAAGCACACCTATATCCGATTTACGAGAAGCAGAGACTTTTTCATGATCTTGTAATGTTGCTCGACGGATTCGGATTAGTTCTGCGAAGAATTTCGCCCGTCGACCACTTCGATGGCGACGTCGTAGAATTAGATGCGTGGTTTACTGTCCGGCAGGAACGCATTGCGCAATTGGATGTTGCGAGCAAATGGAAGCTCTCGGTAATCTGTTCCGAGTGGGGACTCACCGAGCAGGTGCGGCAGTTCCCACCTTCAACAGAATGGTAGGGCTTCCAGTGCGGTAGGCGCTGCGACAGCTGGCGAACTTAAGAGTCCCGTCACAACATAATTCGCATTGCGAGCGGGATTCGGCAAAAGTGAGAGTTGGTCGGCTCGGAGCTCGATGGGCGCGGGCAAGGATGGGGCGGTCTGGAGGCAGTCTCGCAGGTCTCCGCCAATGGCTTGGCGCGATCGTGCGCGAGCGCTATCCGAAAGCCCGCGAGCTGACGATCGCGATGGCGGCGGCTCAAATGGAACGGGTGTCCGGGTATAGAAGGTCGAGCAGCAAAAGCTCGGCGACGGGCCTAGTGCTCCACGTCCATCACTATCCGCCCGGCACGTCGATAGCGCGACTTATCAAAAAGGCTCACGTCCGGAGCCGGGATGAAGACACGCGGCTACGCGTTCCATCCTGAATGGGACTGCACCATCCGTCTGCTATCAGCTGCCCATCGGCGCGCCGTTCCGAGGTGATCCTTGGGAGTAGCTCAGCTCTGCCCAGGGCGTGACACCTCGTGCTTTCGGCTTGCCTAGTCAAACAGTGTGGAACCCTGAGGTCGAAGTGCGCGTTCCCACTCACGGACACGCTCTGTGATTTTCACATGATGCTCCTCATTATGATGGATCGGACATCAGGAATCGAAATGCGGCGACGGGATTTCGTTACCCTGTTTGCGGGCTCAGCAGCCGGAAGCCTAGCCCCTGCGACGCTGACTCAGTCAGGTGGTTGGGGCACGAGCGGCGCGGCCACCACATCGCCTTATCCTACCGCCACCTCCCTTCTCTCCGCCCCCATCGAACTCGCAGGCAACTGGGGCCACATGCTGCCGCGCGCAGCTGAGCAAGTCGTAGAGCGCATGCGGCACGCCTGCCTGGATGGCGTCCGCCTGGTCTCCGATCGCCAGCCGACCCGGCTTCGCGTCGACGAGCATACGTCAGGCCCACCGTCCGTCTGGCTGCATCCGGACGGCAGCACCATGGCGTGGATCATTGTGGATATTGGCGAGCGCGACTGGTCGAAGCTTGCCTACCAGTTCGGGCATGAGCTCGGCCACGTCACGGCCAACAGCTGGCAGGCCGAGGCCAAGCCGTCACCACCCTGCCAGTGGCTCGAGGAAGCGATGGTCGAAGCCTTCTCGCTGCGCGGGCTGGGCCGCCTGGCGATGGACTGGAAGCAGAACCCGCCCTTCGCCGGCGACAACGCCTTCGGCGATGCCATTGCCGGGTATCGCCAGAACATCATCCGAGGCTATACCACGCTGGCCGACAGCCAAGCGCTCACGGGCAACGCCGAGGCGTGGTTTGCGGACAATCGCAGCGAAATCGAAACACCGGGCCTCAATCCTTTCGCCCAGGCGATGTCGGTGACCATCCTCGCCGAATACGACCGCGCACCAGACTGCGTCGAGGCACTGGGCTCACTCAATCGCTGGCCCGGTCGTACCGGTATCCCGATTGCCGAGTATCTGCAGCGCTGGGAGGCGAGCTGTGTTGAGTTGCAGGCTTCGCCGAGATTGCCAGTCCGCCTGCGCGAGCTGTTGCGCATAGTCTGATCAGCAGCAAACCCGCCACCCGTCATCTCCGGAGACCGCACGGGAACCAGCAGGAGGCAAAGGCTTCGTGATGAAAAGCTCGTGCGAACGCGCGTCCGTAGCCCGCATCGCTCGACGGCAAAGGGGCGGGCTTCGGTTAAGCCTGCCGCCAAAACCGAGCTTCCCTCCTAGGCTTTTTGCTTTGCGGCCCTGTACTCAGCCTCCCAAGGCAACGCGTCGAAGTCTGGCTTGTAGCCGCCGGATCTGTAGGCGTCCTGGCTGATGTAACTAGCCTTGGCCCGCTCGACGATGCAGGCAAATGGTGGAATTCCTGGGCACCGGTAAAGGCCAACTGCTTCCATGACGGTCCTCCATGCGGCCCGATGCCTATAGATTGGGATGTGAATAGGAGCCGGGAATAACCGACGGGCTGTTTGTGAGCACGGCCCGCCGGCTGGTCGACGTATGCGCCAATGCAAATATGCGCGAAGCATGCATATGAAGGAGGGGGGCCATTAATGACCGACAAGCCTGACGACCTACTGGTCAATGTCTTCGACAAGGCGCACTGGCGCACCGTGGTGTTGACCACCAAAACAAACACAAGGCACTCGACATGGCGTTGCCGTCCCATTTCGGGACAGGGGCGCTGGCAGCGATCTTGCATTGGACCAGGCACCGGGTCATCCCGGGCCTGATCACGCTCCTGATTAGGCAGCAGGCTCGCCGGGCTAAAGGTGGCTGGGGTCTTGCCCGGCGAGTTGTTGCCACGTCATCCAATCGTTGAACTGGGCAATTCCGTTGCAGGCTGCCCGGAATGGCGCCCGACGGACGGCCCGCTTTTCAGGTCCGCCGCGCATCACACACAGGGATCGTCGGCCCCATCATCGGCGATTGTGTACGCGAATACTCGCCCACCATTTTCGTCAGTCACGCGGATCCAATCTGTCTCCCATTTTTGGGAGATTGACCTGCGTGAATTCATGATCAATGCAGCCGCGTCTGGACTACATGCTTCGATTGCCTTCGATCTAACAATTCGATCGAGGCACATCTCTGCGACGTCGTAAATTGGCATAGTTCACCCCCAACAACCCAAGCTTTCCCCAAAGAGTATCGCTCAGTATAGAAAAGGCCGCAAGCGGGGGCGCTGGACCTGCAAACGCGCGAAATCTTGCTTACGCCAACCATCGCGGCTATCCGGCATTCCCCAGTGGGTCCATACGCTAACCATCACTATGGCCGCGAAGAACCGAGGAAGCATCGGCGTCCAAGCCTGCGCGCCCGCGCCTGCAGAAACCGCACTGAGTCAACTTATGGGTTTGCCGTAATCGGAAGTGCCAGCGACGGAGCGGGCCGATCCATGTTTCCGGCCAGGAGAGTGACCGGATCAATGGCTTGCGTTTAAGCGCAGCGACCCCAGCCACAGGAGGCCGGCGATTAGCACAATCCACAAGAACGTATCGAGGTGGCCGTCCGCGGGATATGATTGCTGGTTAAAAAGGGTCGCCGTCAACGGGGCATTTGACCGGTATGACTGCCATATCGCCGAGCACGCCGACGTGGCGAATGCCTTGCCTGCCCGGCCAAGATTGATATCCAAAGCTTGTGATTGGCTTTGGACACCTGACGAAATTTTACTGGCTCCTACCCTTGATTAAGCGGATACTGCTGGTTGGGTCGGTGGGAAACGCCGGAGGGCTTCATGACCACGCATAAGGTCGGCTACCTGATCGGCAGCCTCGCCAATGCCTCGATCAATCGCAAGCTTGCAAAAGCACTCGTTCAGCTCGCCCCGCCAGAGCTTGAGATGTCGGAGATTTCCTTCAAGGATTTGCCGCTCTATAGCTACGACTACGATGCCGACTTTCCACCTGTCGCGCGCACTTTCAAAGACTCCATCGCCGCTGTGGAGGCAGTGCTTTTCATAACACCCGAGTATAACCGCTCGATCCCAGGCGGGCTGAAGAACGCGATCGACTGGGCAAGCCGCCCTTATGGAAAGAATTCCTTCGCTCGCAAGCCCTCGGCCGTCATTGGGACCTCGCCCGGCACTATCGGAACCGCCGTGGCCCAGCAGAACCTGCGGAGCGTGCTGAGCTTTTGCAATTCGCCGCAAATGAATGCCCCGGAAGCCTATATACAGTTCACGCCGGGCCTGATCACGGATAGCGGCGAAGTGACGGTTGAATCCACCGAGCAGTTTTTGCGCAACTACATGGCGGAGTTCCATATGTTCATTGCACGGGTACTTCAGGTGCTTCCTAAAGACGCCTGACGTCGCCAGAATGGTACCAGTTCCTCTGCCTTCGGAGGACCGGGATTGATGGTCGGTCTTGGTCCGCTCGTGCTGAAGTACATCCTTGCCGCCGGCGGAAGGTACATGGGCGCCGCAGCTTCCCATATCGAGGCGGGGCAGCTGGAGGTCGTGGAAGGCGCGCCCGGGAATTCAACTATCCGGCCTATGCCGTCTATCCGGAAGCAAGCGAGGCGCGAGCCGACGCGCGGGATGCGCTACGCGGGTTGAAGCAGTTGTGAAATGATCGTCCCCAGGCGCCGGGCCACGGTCGGTGTGACTGGAAGGATGGAATGCTAACCGGACGGGATCGTTAGTCACTTACACTTCGATTAAGGCATGGGCCACGCCAAAGATGCCGGCCATGAGAACGGCGAAGAATGCCCAGCCCTTCAACGCGGCTCGAGCATCTTCAGGTTTAGCCTTCTTTCTGGTTGTCTGACCCTCTCGAGAGCCCTCGCCAACGATCTAGCGTAGGCAGCGCTCCTGTCGACAGGAATGGAATTTCGCCAGTCGCGCGGGAGCAACTTTTGCAACGTCTCCGGCACTCGCCACGACAACCGGAACGGAAAAGCGTGCATGAGCTTATGAATAAATGAACACGCGCGGCGTCAACTTTCTGCCTAGGTGGAATGGAGAGAGGGAAAGCCTCTGGCGAATTGTTGTCTATGCGATCGAGAATTCGGGAGCGCCAAAGTGATATGTCAGCGCGCCGTTCGCTTTTTACACCTGTGGATGGAGA
Source organism: Mesorhizobium sp. WSM4312 (assembly GCF_002294875.1). Lineage (NCBI taxonomy): Bacteria > Pseudomonadati > Pseudomonadota > Alphaproteobacteria > Hyphomicrobiales > Phyllobacteriaceae > Mesorhizobium > Mesorhizobium sp. WSM4312. The sequence goes on from NZ_NSFU01000015.1 coordinate 111,801, forward strand.
GAAACGGTCTGCTTGATGGCCGGCGCGTGGACAATGCCGTCATAACGGAACTCGCGAAACGGCTCGTAATTGAAGCAGAGGCAGAAGGCATTACCGACAAAGACATAATTGAAAATTGGGATGATCTTCATAGCAGCCTTATCGATATCATGCGGCGACGTCATCCACCCCCGAGATCAACACAATAGGTGGCGCAATGCGATCGACAATGACCCGTGTGTCAACGTTCAATGTGAATGGTGTAAACGGTCGGCTGTCTGTGCTGCTGAAATGGCTGTCCCAAACCCCTGCCGAAATCGTTTGTTTGCAGGAATTAAAGACATCGGACGAGAAATTCCCGGTCAACGCAATCGAGGACGCCGGTTTCGGCGCGATCTGGCACGGTCAGAAATCATACAACGGTGTTGCCATCCTGGCTCGCGGACGAGTGCCCCTGGAACGGCGACGCGGTCTGCCGGGCGACCCGGACGACACGCACAGCCGCTATCTCGAGGCCGAGGTCGATGGTCTGATCGTCGGCTGTCTTTATCTGCCAAACGGCAATCCGGCGCCGGGACCAAAATTCGAGTACAAGCTTAGATGGTTCGACCGTCTGATTGCCCACGGACACCTGCTGCTCCAGGAAAACGTGGCGACGGTTCTGTGTGGCGACTACAATGTCGTCCCAACCCCAATAGACGCGGTGGTGCCGCAGCGCTGGGTTGGAGACGCGGTGTATTTCCCCGAGAGTCGCAAGGCATATGCTGACATGTTGGCCAGCGGATGGGTCGACGCCGTACGCACAATGCATCCGGAAAAAGGCATCTACACCTACTGGAATTTCTCCTACCAGGGCGGTTACGATCGCAGCTCCGGCTTGCGCATGGATCATCTTCTGGTGAGTCCGGCGCTTTCCAGCCGGATTCACGCAGCTGGCGTCGATGTTGAATTGCGCGGATGGGAGAAACCAAGCGACCATGCTCCCGCCTGGGTCGACCTCAAGGGTCGCTAGCCGCTTAGGCGCTCGGGTAGATCGATCGGATCGAAGAGAAGGACAGGGCGGCTTTCGCCGCCCCGCGGTTTACATCAGAGATCGCGCCCGCGTCCGACCCGGCGGAGGTCTTCCTCAGGGTAGACGTCGGCCTCTGGATCGAAACCGGTCCAGCCGCTGGCTTCGTACTCAGAGCGTCTGTCAGCGATGTCGACGGAGTTGTATTGCTTGAGGATCTGTTCGGCATTCGGGGCGAGGTTATCCTCGACCCTGGCCGTGACCATCGTTCCACCGCGACGGACACCCTCCGCATAAACATGGGCATCGTTTTCCGGGACACCTGCCTTCGTCATAGCCCCGATAATGCCGCCAGCTGCCCCACCGACCACGGCGCCACCGACCGCGCCGACAGCGGTGGCCGCCAGCCATCCTGCGGCAACGACAGGGCCAAGGCCCGGAATGGCCATCAACCCGAGGCCAGTCGCCAGGCCGCCGGCGCCGCCAATAACGGCGCCCAGGCCAGCTCCGGCGGCCGCATCCTCACCGGCCTCGGTTTCGTCGGCTTTGTACCACCCGGTCGCGTTGTTGGCCACGATGCTGATCTCATCGCGAGGCACGCCCGTTGCAACAAGTTCGCCCATGGCATCGTTGGCATCGTCATAGTTGTCGAACAATCCTGTTATGGTTTGCATCTCATTGTCCTTTGTTTCTGATTACTGAGTGCCGGCAACGACGTTGCCCTGATAGTCGAGAGCGACTGGGGTGGACTTGCCGTCCTTGCTCGCCGTTCCCCGCCAGATGCCCTTGTCGTCCTTCTTCAGAGCAGAGACGTCGGCATAACCGGCCTTCTCGATCGCGCTCTTTGCCTGGCCTTCCGTGAAGCTGTTAGCGCCGGGAACAGGAGCTGCGGGATTGTTGGCGCCGCTGCTTGTGACCGCAGGCGTGGTGCTCTCGCCGGCAGGGGCCCTGGTTGCAAGCTTCTGGATCATGTCCTGATGCATCTTCAGCGTGGGCAACGTCTCCGATGCGAAGGCTTTCAGGGCGGGATTGTCGCCATCCTTCGCGTACGTCTCGAATAGACTGACTGCATCGGCATGCGCCGCCTTCTGCAAGTCCGCATACGGCCTATCGACCGGTGCTGGGGCTGATTTTAGCTTGTCGACGTCGGTCTTGTGAGAAGCATCGAGGTCGGCAGGCACCTGCAGTTTCTGCTCGCCGGCGATGCTTTCGAGCTTAGCATTGGCAGCCCCATGATCGGAGATCATCTTCTGGGCGAAATCCTTGAGCGTCTGATCCTGAATCTTGTCTTGGACGACCTTACTCGACTGGACTTCGAACATTCCGCCAATCGCGGCCTTGGTTACGAAGTCTTGCGCGGTTTCGGCGGCGAGCGACGGCAATGCAAACGCCAGTGAGGTGGCGAGCGATAGAGACGCCAGGCGAAAAGAATTTCTCATGCAGCTACTCCCTTGTTGGCGATGACGATGACAGGCAAACCTCCCGGACTTTGCTTGGTTCCAATGGAAAAACGCTCGGGCCGATTGTTAAGCGAGTGGGGTGCTTTACGCCCCCGATCGAGACTTTAGGTTGGAGAGACGGTTGCCAGGTCCTTCACATGGATGATGTCATGGCAGACAGGTCGAATACCGATATCGAAGCTGGCCCGCATTACAGGGAGCAGCGCGGAAGACGAGTGCCGACCCGCACCTCATGTCAGGCTAGCCGGGAAGCGTTATGCGCTGACTTGGAAAGCCCCGGTGAGATTTCGGTGAGCGTGATGCTTTATGCCGCCTTCCCCGGTTGAACCTGCCATGGTTCGTGCCGCGCCAGCTGCACTAGCCAGGAGCAGTTACGCGGTCCCGTTTCAGCGAGGCGAAAGCGTCGCGTTGCCATCAGTAGATCGAGGGCGGCGTTCTTTGCCGTGCCCCTGCACGCGTTCGCAATGACCGATCGCCCATTAAGAACCGCGCAAGCTAACTCCTCCGCGTGTAGCGCGCCAACGGTCGCTAACCGCGCAGTGACGGCAGCTGCCCTCAAATCCCTTCGTCATCAGTCCAATTAAAGAAATCCGACAACTCGCAGTTTCGGGCGGAACCTGTCGCTTCTGCGCTGGTTGCTGAGCAGCTTGTTCAGTGAAACTGTTCCCTCAAGGAGGACCATATGGCGCGCAGGGCGACGACCAAGAAGATCAATACTGCAACCATCCATGATCAGACCCTTGTAAGAGGGGAGGGTGGAGAGCTACACCAACTTGCTGGAAGCAGCGACAAGGCCCTGACCACCGCGCAGGGAAGCCCAATCGCCGACGACCAGAACTCTCTCAAGGTCGGCGCGCGCGGGCCAACTCTCATCGAGGATTTCCATTTCCGAGAGAAGATTTTTCATTTCGATCATGAACGCATCCCCGAGCGGGTGGTGCATGCGCGTGGATATGGCGCGCACGGTTTCTTCGAGACCTACAAATCGCTAGCCAAATACACGCGCGCGGATATTTTCCAGCGCGCCGGCGAGAAGACACCGGCGTTCGTGAGATTTTCCACCGTCGCAGGAAGCAAGGGCTCATTCGACTTGGCTCGCGATGTGCGGGGATTCGCGGTCAAGCTCTACACGCAGGAAGGAAATTGGGACATCGTCGGCAACAACATCCCAGTTTTCTTTATTCAGGACGCCATCAAATTTCCCGATGTGATCCACTCCGTGAAGCCTGAGCCAGACAGGGGATTTCCGCAAGCGCAGTCGGCACACGATACATTTTGGGATTTTATCAGCCTGACGCCGGAATCGATGCACATGGTCATGTGGGTGATGTCGGATCGTGCTATCCCACGCTCATTCCGCTTTATGCAGGGTTTCGGCGTTCACACATTCAGGCTGGTCAATGCGTCAGATGAATCCACTTTCGTGAAATTCATCTGGAAACCAAAGCTCGGCATGCAGTCTGTCATGTGGAACGAAGCCGTGAAAATCAACGGCGCCGATCCGGACTTCCACCGCCGGGATCTTTGGGACGCGATAAAGTCGGGCAATTTCCCGGAATGGGAGCTCTGCGTCCAGCTCTTTGACCAGGAGTTTGCGGACGGTTTCGACTTCGATGTCCTCGATGCGACAAAGCTGATCCCCGAAGAAGTCCTTCCACCGATCCCCGTTGGCCGATTGGTCCTTGACCGGATGCCCGACAATTTCTTTGCCGAGACGGAGCAGGTCGCGTTTATGACGCAGAATGTCCCTCCCGGCGTCGACTTCAGCAACGACCCTCTTTTGCAGGGCAGGAATTTCTCCTACCTGGACACCCAATTGAAGCGCCTTGGAAGTTCCAACTTCACCCACCTGCCTATCAATGCACCGAAATGTCCCTTCCATCATTTCCAGCAGGACGGGCACATGGCGATGCACAACCCCACAGGACGGGCCAACTACCAACCGAACTCCTTTGGTGAAGGGCCCAGGGAGTCACCTGACCGAGGATTCCGATCCTTTGCCGACGGCGAGGACGGCCAAAAGGTGAGACTGCGCCCCGAAAGTTTCGCGGATCATTACAGCCAGGCAATCCAGTTCTTCAACAGCCAGAGTTCTACCGAGCAGCGCCACATCGCAATGGCCCTCGCGTTCGAACTGAGCAAGGTCGAGGCACCGGTTATCCGAGAGCGAATGATTGCTCATCTCCTCAACATTGATGAGGGCTTGGCACAGACGGTGGCGGACAAACTTGGCATCGCCGACATGCCTAAGGCGGCGGACGCTGCCGTGACACCGCGAAAGGATCTGGAGCCGTCTCCTGCCTTGAGCATCATAGAAAATGGCCCTGACAGTTTTGAAGGACGCAAGGTCGGTGTGCTCGTCAGCAATGGTATGGATGCTGCTCTTTTCACCGCGCTGCAAGCGGCCCTAGAGGCGGAGGGAGCAACAATGGAGGTGATCGCGCTGAAAGCAGGCAACGTAGTCGCCGACGATGACACTACGATCGTCGCCAGGCACATTGTGGATGGCGGGCCGTCGGTGCTCTTTGACTCGGTTGCTCTGCTGTTAACGGAAGAAGGTGCGGAACTGCTGACGAGGGAAGCGGCGGCGCGGGATTTCGTGGCAGACGCGTTTGCGCACTGCAAATTCATCGGGTTCACGCCAGGGGCATTGCCTTTGCTTATGAAAGCTGGCGTTGACTCCGCCGCCGATGAAGGCCTCGTACCATTGACGGACGCGGACGCCGTGGACGCGTATGTTGAATCCTGCAGAAAGCTGCGGCTTTGGGCGAGGGAGGCCAGCGTAAAAGTTTAGGACAATAGCGAAGAACGCCACCGCACGCGAAAAAGATGCCCGCCGCAGCATCAGCATAGCGATGGTCTGGGTCTGGTGGGTTTTGGTCAGCGTGCCAATCTACACAAAGATAAGCCGCGATACTGAGACAACTACTTGATTTAAAATAATAAAAAATGGTTCCATAATGTATGTTATGCAACTTTACATTGTAGCATCTATTTAGTAATGCGGTTAGAGATGCGACACTTCCCTCTTCCGAGGCTGGTCGGCTCAGATGACTGTACACATTTCCAGGCAGGCCGGGACTTCTACGAGCAAAGCAGCCCTTTCCGACAAGGCAGGCGATGAAGGTGCGCAAGCGCGTGTTGGGCGAGCCTCTTCAGCCCTTTTCGCGGTAGCCGGCGGTAACCTCGTCTTTGTGCGCGGCGAAGGCTGCCAGCACTTCGTCCTTCTCGGGCTTGGCAATCTTGAAATGGTCCAACGTGCGCCCGAGCTCCGCTGCGACCTCATCGAATTCCGGGGGCGAGATTTTCAGGCGGCGATGGGCTTCCTCAAGGCCGAGTGGCGTCGAGCCCGGCCTGGTGGCCACAAACTTGTAGGGCCCGCCCGAAACGTCGCAGACCCAAAGTGTCCGCATGAACTTAAGACCGGGCAGCCGTTCGAGATTCTTAGTGTGCCATTCCCGTAGCTGCGGGTTCTTGGACTTCTGGCCGACAATGGGATTCTTCACGACGGCGTCGCTGAAGTAGTCCACCACGGCAGCTATGGCGAACACGCCACCCAGCCGTTCATATAGACTTTTCTCAGGCGTGGTTTGCTTGGTCTGCGCCAGCGCATTGTGAGCTGGCAATATTGCGGTCGACGCGGCGGCCGCGCCCAACACAGCAACAGTGACGACGCCCCGTCTTGTAAAAGAGGTTGGGATAGCCGTTTTCATCTCTAATCTCCTCCCTGCTACGCCAGGGCAAGCTGCAGCTTGTCCGGTGGCTTCAATGAAGTCGTTTCGGTCATTTGATGCTCTTTGCCCGTCAGAAGAACTTGGCGCAGCCAACGGCTTCGTCAACATGAGCATTGGCTAATATAACAGAAAGAGGTACCCGCGGGCCGAACATTTCCGGCACTATGATGGCGAGAAGCCGCGCCGCAGCTACGATCTCGATAATGCGTGGGTCAGGATCTCTCCTGTGAAGTGGGACCGTAGGCCGCCCGGCCCCCATACATGCAGCATCACCACAAGTACCAGCCAGAGATCGTCTTCGGGAACGTCAACTGCGATCCGGCGGGAATAAAAGCTCAGAGTAAATAAATCGGCCCCGGCTTTGCCGCCGCCTTCTCCTGAGACTTCTCCGCCGGCTCCCTCTATCCGATGTTCGGTCTCGGCCTGACAAGATTGAGGCCTTATGTGGACGATGGGCCGAGGCGATCGTAGGAGCGTCGCAGGGGCGGAAACGCGTGCGATTAATAACGGCGGTTCTCGCGTTGCACACCAAGCGGGCCTTAGACCCATTCTCGTTCCAGTGCCATTTGCTGCTGGCATTGGCATGCACGGCGCAAATGTTGCGAGTCCACCGGTTATACCGAATCAAGTGGGACTTATGCAGATCGACAACGTGTCATGGCAACAGGTGCCGGAGAGCTTGGTATTTCGCCCGAGGCCGATTGAGGAACACTGCGGGAGATGCGCCACAACTGACCACGAGGCTCTTCGGCCGACATCACGATTGAATGTCTCGAAATCGCGATGACGCCAGGCGATCAGCGCACCTCACCTGAGCCGTCGTCGGCGACACCTACGCGACGCCGGTAGACCATTTCCCAACCCATCCAGCCGGTGAACAGCATGATGAGCACCACGATCAATGACAGGAGCAGTCCAGTGGGCACCACCGCCGCCTCGCCATGGGCATAACGCGAATACCAGTTGTATACCTCGATCAGGACAACAACCACATTGCCGCCGGCGTGAAGCCAAGCTTCCCGAAGATTGCGGATTTGAACGTCACCGAACACGTCCGTCAGGCCGGCAAGAGCGGCCAGCGCAGCCATAATCAGGCCTGCCCCAAGAAGCCAGAGTGAACCGGCCACCCACGCCGGATTGGCCGTTCGCCAGAAGATCAAATCGCAAACAAAGGTCGCTACGAAGAAGGCTATCGGAAACGGAATCAGCATCGGGTGGATCGGATGGCCGGCAATGCTTGCCGTGCTACGCGGGTTGTTGGTCATGCGACGTCTCCACAGCAGGGCGCAAAAAGTGCACAATCCAAAAGATTCGTGCAGCATCAACCGAACCTATATGGAACGCGGGCCTTGGGGGGATGTTCCATAAATCCAGTGCTGTCGGTGGCTTCACTGCGTCGACGACGATAGCGGCCGCTACGTGTGCCGCACCGTTCCTGGGCTGCCTGGCTGCTCTATCGCCGTCATAACGTCGCCGCTTCAATTCTAGGGTCAGATAACTGTCCACACTTCCTAGCGCTTCTTGGGATTCGGTGTGATCTCCTGCACCGCACTCGTTGCCGCTCCCCTTCGCCGTATCGAACGCTTTCTGCTTGTCCTTGGTGGTCAGAACGGTGCGCCAGTGCGGCTTCTCGAAGACGCTTACCAGGTAAGTCGTTTCCGGCTTGTCGACCATCGCTGCTCCCCCTTAATGTCGAAAGCCCACATTCCTCTGGCGGAGAGAGCGCAGGCTGAACTGAGGCCCGATCTTCGCCAGGCGATGGAGGGCACCAACCTGGCGCTCGCATCAACTTTTAGAGACGGCTAATGTCACAGATCAAGGAGCCGTAGACTGCGGTGTCGATCTCGGGGAATGGATGATCAGGAACTATGCGGTCGACTGGCCGAAATACAGCGCAGGATTATACCCGGGTCGGAATGGAAGCCAGGACGGCCAACCGCGGCCATTGGCTGGAGCGCTCGATCGGCCGTGGGAACGGCGCAAACAGATGACGGTTCAGTAGGCTATTCGCGCCTTTGCTGATCTCCTCCTGGCGCTCTTGGAGAGATCGGCTGTTCTGTCATCTTTTGCCCATTTGCCTGGGCTAGGCTGTTTTCACGGCGGGCTTGGAGGAGGTCGATCTGATGACGACAAGCCTTGCCGGCACCCTGAAAACCCGCGGCAAACAGGTGGCCAAACGCCTGCTCGGCTATGATTCCCGCAACTGGCTGCGGATCCGCCAGATCGAGGCCTTCACTGTCTTTCTCGAAGCCGGCAACCGCAAGGCCTCCCACGTCATCGAGATCTCACCAGGCTGGAACCGCTACTGGCGAGCGATGTGCCCCAACTACCGCTCGGTCGATTTCCCGGCCTTCGACATCTGCAAGGACCGCACCGAGCAACAATATTCGATCGTCATTGCCGACCAGGTGCTGGAACACGTGCAGCGGCCGCTGGCCGCGGCCCAGAACATCCACGCCATGACCAGGCCCGGCGGCTGGGCGATGGTAGCGACGCCCTTCCTATTCAGGGTCCATGCCCGGCCGCACGACTACAACAGATGGACACCCGCCGGCCTCAAGCAGCTGATGGTCGAGGGCGGTTTTGCCGAAGAAAACGTCAAGGTGGATGGCTGGGGCAACAAAGCGTGCGCCCGGGCTCACATCGGTGGCCCGGTACGCGCCTACGGCCTGTGGCGGGACCTCAGCAACGACGAGGAATACCCGCTAATGGTCTGGGCCTTCGCAAAGAAGGAGCCAGCGGCGCCTCAATAATTGCCGTTGTAGTAGCGATCGTCGCAGGGCGCGGTGTAGATGCGGCCGTAGCGGTCCTGGTAGCGGCACATTTCCTCGCCGCGGCGCTGCGGGGTGGTGGCGGAGCCGACGACGGCGCCGAGCAGCGCGCCGCTGGCCGCTCCAATGACCGTGCTCTTGGTGTTGCCGCCGATCGCCTGGCCGACGAGAGCGCCGCCGGCGCCGCCGACCAGGGCACCGGTCGTGGCCCGTTGCTGGCCTTCGGTCTGCGACTGGCAGCCGGCAAGTGCCGCGGTCATCAGCACGGCGGCTATGGCTTTGTGAAAGGTCATTTGAGGTCTCCCTTAAACGTCTGAAATCCCTATCGATCGTCCCGTGAGGCCGCATTGCGGCGGAACGGGGGCACGCGCTCTCACGAAGTGAGTCAGCGTTTACCGACAGTTGAAGACCAACAAGAAAAGCCGGGCATTCGACATAAACTAGAGAGGTATTTTGAACCAAACCTCAGGCCGAAGATCGTTACCATGTCCGATTGGCGGGAGCGCAAGCGATGGACGAGGTTGTAACTATCCCAAAAGCTCCTTCGGGTAGGCGCGTAGTGCGTGCGGCCCAATATCTGCGCATGTCGAAAGACCATCAGACCCACTCGATCGACAACCAGAAAGATGCCATCCGCGACTATGCCGATGTGATGGGCTACGAGATCGTCGCCACTTACGAGGACGCTGGTCGCAGTGGCCTTAATTTGGGCGGACGCCTTGGCCTTCAACGCTTGCTGGCCGATGTGGAGAGCGGGCGTGCCGATTTCGAAACCATCGTTGTCTATGATGTCAGCCGCTGGGGGCGATTTCAGAACATAGATGAAAGCGCCTCCTACGAATACCGTTGCCATATGGCCGGCGTGCGGATCGAATTCTGCGCCGAGCAATTCATGAACGACGGCAGCGTCGGCTCTGATGTTCTTAAGGCCATCAAACGCAGCATGGCGGCCGAGCACAGTCGCATGCTCTCGCAAAAGGTGTTCATCGGCCAGGCAAGGCTGATACGGATGGGGTTCCGCCAGGGTGGTAAGCCGGGTCTCGGCCTACGACGCCTGCTGGTCGACCATTCGGGCCGCCCCAAATTCATCCTTTCAAATCGCGAACAGAAGAGCGTGCACACCGACCGAGTAATCTTGGTGCCCGGACCGCCGGACGAGATCGCGACGGTACAGTGGATTTTCAGCCACTTCGTCAAAACGCACCGGACAGAGCTTGAAATCGCTAGGCTGTTGAACAGGCGTGGCGTGATGTCGGACCTTGGACGCCCTTGGAAGCGGGAAAGCGTGCGTAGGCTTCTGACTAATGAAACGTACATTGGCAACAGTGTCTGGAACCGGCGTTCCTGTAAGCTCAGAGGCAAGGGGGTAGACAATCCTCCCGACCAGTGGGTGCGAATGGAGGGTGCATTCGAGCCGATTGTTGACCGCAAGCTATTCAAGCGGGCGCAACTCATCCAAAAGACGCTCTATTTGCGCATGAACAATGACGAGATGCTGGCTGCGCTCAAGAAGGTCTTGGCGCGCCGTGGCGCCTTGTCGACCGCGATTATTGACGCTGCACCCGAGTGCCCCGCAGCTAGCCTCTATTACACACGTTTCGGAAGCCTTCTGAAACTCTACGAATTCATCGGATATCAGTTGCCAAGGAATTGCCGGATCATCGCCGCGAAAAAGCGGCTGAAGACGGTGCGTTTGAAGGCAATAGATGACCTGCTGGTCGCGATTGAGAGGACTAGCGGACAGGCGACTTATGACCTAAGAACCGGCCTTCTCCGGATCAACGACGAGTTCACTGTGGCGATCGAAATCGCGCGTTGCGGTGCTTCCGTGTTCGGATATCCACTTTGGTCGCTGGACATCAAGCGCCGGTTACTGCCCGACGTTTTCGTCCTGATCAGAATGAGTCCGGGTGACCTTGTCATCCGGGACTATCTGATTGCTCCTACATTGGAAATCGTCGGCAAATCAAAGCTGCGCGCTAATAATGGCGCACAACTGGACACCTACCTTTTTCCCACGCTCAGCCCCCTCATCATGCTGGCAGAGCGTGCAGGTGCGGAGAACATAGTGTGAGTCCGAAGCATCCTATGACCAGCGAGGCCGCTAACAATGCTCTGCAAAACAGCGACCAGAGACACGCCCGTAGCATTGCTGCCGATCAACCAGGGTCAAAGTTGAAGCTGTTCGCGCCCAAGCTCTTGGCAGCCTATGAAGCAGAGTGCCGACGCAAGCGCGATTTCATAAGAGAAGCCGTGGAAACTGAAGAGCGGTTGGGCAGCCTGGTCGAAGCGCTTCGCCCGATAATGAATGATAAAAGGTTTCGCTCGTTGTTGGTGTCCGAGGGGCTTGCCACCATACCAAAGACCTTGGCCGAGAGGTTGCAAGGCGAGAAGTTTAGACCGGGAGCAGCACCGCGTGCCAGCAACCCCTTTCCTAGCAAGAATGCAGGCCGTCAACCTGTCAGCGGGATTTGCCCGGATGTCCTCGATTTCCTTCAAGACCACCCTGTGAAGGTGAAAATCTTCGGCTTGCTGCGGTATGTGCTCCCCGACAGGCAGTTGGAAATTGCCCGACTGATGGTCGCGATGGAGCGGGTCACATTCACATATGCCAAGATCCTTATCGCTTTTACGCCGCGTCCGCTGCTGGCCGAGGGTTTCTATCCGGCGATGATTGCCAACGTGTCTGAAGACCAACTGGGCGCGATGACGCCGGAACTTAGCAGGCTAAGCAGTGAATTTCTGAGCGCTATGGAGCGACTTGGCTCTGTGAGCCTGGAACTGTTGGCGGCCGGCCGTTATTTGGACCGGCTGATGGATAACTCCAGGGTCGTGCGCTACCTGGCTCATACTTTTCCCGGCAATTTTGAAGAGTTTCACAAGTTGTCGGGTGGCCAGGCATTTTCCAACTCCCTCAGTTTGGCGGCAGGCTGTGGACCTCAAGGCGAACCGGCCCGCCGCCATCGCAGTTCGTGCAGAAAAGCGCCCGCTCGCCCGAGCTGAACAGTATCCCGATCGAATAGTCGCAAATACCGCATCTAGTTATAAAACGAGCTCTCGGCCGCCGCGAAGAAAAGGTGCGCGGATAGTGCTCGTGGAACCACGTCGCCGACAACCTGTTCTCGAAATGGGTAATGGCAGGCGTGTCAACACCATCATCAGGGCCTTTTTCGCCATGATGCTCGGCATTCTTCTGGGTGTCGTCGCGGCCATCATGCGCATGTCCGACATCCGGTGCTCCGAAGCATAGCGGCTGGTTATGTCTGGCTATTCTGCGGCACGCCGGCGCTGTGCTCTCTTGTGGTTCAACCTGGCATTGGATCAAACATCTAGGGAGGAGGCGGGGCGTTCGGGTGGGGGCAGTCAGAGAATTGCTCACACCCAGAGGGCCGGTGTCCAACGCCACCATAACGTTCCACGAGTTTTGTGAATCCGTAGGCGAAGGCCACAAGAAGCACCAGGACAGCCACTATTCGGACGGCCATGAGACATTATAGCAGGATCGTCCCGCATAGGATCCCGCAATCCCCGCTACCTTGTTCAAATCGTTAAACGCGTTGTCGAAAGGTGCCGGCTTGCGCACACCAATAGTTGCGCGGTTGTCCCATCCAGGGCTGGGCCGGCCCCCGGCCCCCGAACACGGCGCTGCGGTCCAACAGCCTGGGGTGGCCTGGAACTTCCGTGGCGAAACGACGTTCGATCTGTTTGTAACTAAGGAGGTCGTGATGGACTGGAACCGCGTCGAGGGAAATTGGAAACAGGTGAAGGGCAAGGTCAAAGAACAGTGGGGGAAACTCACTGATGATGACCTTGATCGCATCGCCGGCAAACGCGATCAACTCGAAGGTAAGATCCAGGAGCGCTACGGCATCGAACGCGACCGTGTCCGGCGCGATATCGACGACTGGTACAACAGGCAAGGCTGGTAAGAAAATAGCCCGCCGCCTCCTTCGCGGCGGCGGGCCTTTGCCGGCCGGCCGGGCGCGTTCGAGACCTGCAATGAGCCCAGCCGGTCATGGAATAAGTCCTCGCAATCCTTTGACACCGCGATTTCTTCCTCCACCATCAGGCCAAGGCTCCGGGAAGTATCAAGCTCGGCAACGATGTGGCAATCAAGGCACTTGAAGCGGCATGATCAAGCTTCAGACGTAGCTCATCCAACATTGGATGCGGCAAGGCGGCGAGCCCGCCACCAGACGGCCGCAGGATGGTTGCGGAGGTGGAAACGGTCGCGCCAATTTTTTTGAGGCCCGTTTTGACCGATCTTGACGGCCAAAATCCTTAGACCCATATCGCCGTCGGGCGTTCACCGTAAGGTGCGCCAGCATCAAAAACTCAGTTGTTCGTTCGACTTGGAGGATCCTATGAACGATCGGATTTTCGACAGCCCTGTTTTCGTAAACGGCGGCGGCAATCTGGTACAGGAAATTGCTGATCTCGAGGACGCCCTGGAATTCCTCTACGAGTGGCCAAAGGAGAGACGGGGTGCTGTCTACCAAACCGCTCTTCGCGCCTGCCAGAGAGCGTTCGACAGCGACTACCCGCTTTCGGCTGCCCGCCAAGCATTTTGTGGATTCGCAAAGACAGCCAAGATCCATCAAGAAGTAACAGGGGCATCCCCTGGGTGGTTCCCGAAGGCCGGAGCCGAAGCGGCGGGTTGGTCACGTGAGCATGGGAGGAGGTAGTCAGCGATGCTATCAAAGCCTTTTGAACAACCGGTTCGCGTCTGGGTTGGGTTAGGCTTTCCCCGTCAACTCAACACAATTGCCGAGGCCTATCAATTTGCAGTGGAGTGGTGCGGCAATAGCCCGGAACAGAAAGCGGCTATTCGAGCCTGCAAAGCCGCTTTGGTAGGCGATATCGACCCTGAAACCGCACGGGGCATTTTTACGGCCTTCGCTCGGAAAAAAGATATACTGATGGATGATGGGGTCACGACCTCGCCCCTCTCAACGTGGACGCCCGACCACGTCTAAGGCCAAAAAAGGCGGTTGCCACAGCCGGCGGCCGCCTTTCCCTCAATCTTGTTATTTTCACGAGAACGTTGATGGTAAAGGAAGCCGCAATTAGACCCCCAACTCATGAGGTAATCGCGACTCCGTATGACGCCGATTGCCAAGATGCCTTAACGTCCCATGTTGACGAGCTGATAACCCGCGCCGAAACAGCCGGTTGGGACCGAGGTCGTGTTGCTTCGGCGTTAATGTACTTGGGTGCCAAGCGGCTCACTTCAGCCTCTTAGGCAATGCCATAATCCTGGGCGGTGACGCCTATCTCGACTCGCGACCGCCTCTACCCTTAGCATCGTAACTCCGGCCGAGACATCCGAGTGGCCGAGCGCGTCCTTCCGGCCCTAAATCGGACACTTACAGCGAAGCCAGCCCTTGTTCGAACTGCCGGGAGGTGGGCGGGACGCTCGGAGGCAACAAAGTTCTGGCGTTTTATGGCGAGAGCGGGCCGCCGCTTTGCGGGGGTATAGAGTGCAACGCCATGTCGTTTGCATGCGCTTGCCAAAGGTATCCCTGCGCTTGTGGGTTGGCCGCCGCGGTAAAGAATCTCGCCTGCTCTGCAAAACTCCTTGAAGCGGCGAGCGCCTCTTTCCTGGGTGGCGATATTGCAGCGTGCGGCGGCGCAAAGCCCCCCGCGGAGGCTTTGAGCGGTTGCAGCTTTGAGGGGTGCTGCGGACAAAGAAGGCTGAGATCGGAACGACCAACCTTGGACGCTTTCCAGCCAGTCCATCCTCACTGTTTCGGCCCGCTGCGCAAACCTTGACCGACGCCCCGTCGTCAACCGATGCGCTGCTAATCGAGATCTCGGCGGTCCGTACGCTTCCTCCACACAACTATTCGGGGAGGTGCGGCGTATGCTGCTTGTCCTCTGCCGGATCGGCATCAATGCGAGCCTTGTGGGGGTCGAAAGCGCCGTGCCGAGCGATGGCCAAAGCGGCCCTTTCAGGAGTCTCATAGGCCCACATGAAATTATCGGCGGATGCTCCGGCTGCATGAACGCGCCAATAGCCAGCCGTGCCCCACGGGGATTCCGAGGCGGCGTTGGTTTTCTCGAAAAGCTCGAAATAGATATCCTCGAAGGGGATGTAGAAGACCGGATTTCGTCCGTCTTCGTAGAGCAATTTTGCGTGCTCGCTGGACGCGACAATGGCGTCGGAGAATCTGACTGTCACTGTACCATGAAAGGGAACGATGGCAGGCGCCATCGCAGAATGCTCGGGACTCAGGGGGGAGGTTTGCATTCTAGCTCTCCTTGACTGCGTGTCCCTGGAAACGTCGCTCCGTCATGCCAGTTCCTGCCAAGGACGCAATTGGTGCAAATCCTTTTACCCCTACGCGTTGTTCATGGATGTTTTTAGTCCCGGCATTTTGCTGGATCAGGGCGAGTTTGAAGCCTGCTCGGTGTCATCCCCCATTTGAAGGTCAAACCTTGAGGGTGCTGCTCCTGCGGGCGACGTCGTAGGCGGCCGCGAAGTAACGCGATGAGTTCGGAGTTGTCGTGGCTCTCGCCGCCGAAGCGCTTGAGGGTGGCGTCTCTAATGTCCGGTTCATTCTTCGGAGGCGGCGGCGAGCGACAGCGATGACCGCCTCCTCCTAAATCATGAGCACCGTCCATCTTGGTTCCTTCGAGCCAGCAGGTAGATCGGCGACCGAGGCTCGCCTGTTTCATCCTGACCTTCCTCTGGTTGATCGCGAAGCCTGATCAGAGCCCAGCAGATCCCCTGAGGCGCGCCCGAAAGCCGGGGTGCCTCAGGTAACCCGCCGCTTATCGAAGAGCCCAGTATGTTTGCTGTCTTGTTGATCCGTCTCATTCAGACTGCAAGTCAGCTCGCCGTCTTAGCTTGCGACTTAATTCTTTCCGTTCGAGGCTCCGGGCATTTCGACGGGCGACTCTCAGTTCGGCAAGCGTCGGTTGCCACCAGCCGCGCAAAAGTTCGTCCGCTCCTGGCGGATTGCGTGCGGGCCACGTCCTGACCAGCTCGGCGAGCGTAGCCGAACGCCACCTACCCCAAACGCAGTCGATTTCTTCACCCATTGCGTTTGGATATGAAGCCATCAAGGCCGACGGCTCAACATGTTCACCCGACACTTCGGTGAAAACGATGACACCGTATTGCGCTGTCGCAACCGGTCGGCCAAGAGGCGGTAAATCTTCGGCTGGCAGTGGATAGCGATGACGCCGACGTTCGGCATTCCGGATTTTCGAGGCCTTGTAAGCTTCAGTGTCTCTGGCGGCCTCTCGTCGTCGCATCCTTTCTGCGGGCTCGGCATGTCGGGCAGCCTTTTCTATGTTCGGCCATCGGCGCCGAAGCTCCTCAAACGAACGGAACGGCACCCGCCAGGCTCGCAGCTCGTCGTCCCAACTTGCCCAGGGAATTGCCCGCAGTTCCTCGAGGACGGACTTCGAATAAGGCGTGCGAACACGTAGGTCGTCGGAAACCTCTAGATATGAGCTGGATAGCGGATCGAAGGCGAAGGCATCACGACCCTTGCTGTCGTCGTGGAGAGCGAACATCTCTGTTTCTTGTGTCAACCAGCGGTCGATCCGGCGCCTTGCCGTCTTGCCAGGGACAAACCAACTCTTGCGCTCGTCACTCCACCTCGCTCGGGGAAAGGCGCGCCGAAATCGCTCGATAGCCATTCTATCGAACGCAAAGCGAGCTTCGGCGCCGGGAGCATTGCCCTTCCGTGGCACGTGATGAGCGTCCGAGTGTACCATCGTGCTGATTAACGGCGTTTCCCTTCCATGAACGCCTTCCCCAGCCTTTAGGTTCACGAGCGTTGATCCACAATGCACAGGTCAAGGGAGCGCCACAGGCCCACCCCATCTAACGCATCGCTGTGGCCGTGAAACCTTCTCGTCCGCCGGTGATTAACTCTGATCTGAAAGGCGAATCCATGCCGAGACGACAGGAAATGGCTACAAAAGACCTACGGCCAAAGAAGCCCCGTTCACGCCCGCTAAAAGGCGAGGAGTCGGAGGTGAGGCATATCGTGGCGAGCCATAACGTCTCGCCGGACCAGGCGCGGGAACTTTTGCGCCGATATGGCGACGATTGGCGCAAGATAGAAGAAGCCGCCAAGTCCTACAAAGACGAAAAGTAAGTGTTGCTCATGGTGCGCTGGAATTGAGCATCTGATTGGCCTCAAGAGGCACATGGCGGGCCGCCTATCCGCTTCCGGGCCGCGCTTTTGGCGTAATGGTGTCGGTGGCCGCAATCAGCGAAACCGCCAGGCTGCGTTTACTTGCACATCAGGTCGTCGCTCCTCTCCTTTGAGGCGGGCAAAACTCACGTCGTCTCAACCTCGACCTCAAGGCACTTCAGAACCGGAGCCTTGCGCGCGTCATAATCCGTTCGCTGATGAACGCCATCTATAACCGTAACGGTGAAGACGGCACTTCTTCCAAGAGGTGGCATCCGGCTTCATACGCGTTCTCCAAGCAGCGAGGGATGCAGGGCGCAAGACCGGCATTATGCTATTTGAGGCACTCGGCCAGATGCGCGAGGCCTATGGCGAACGCAACGCCTCCGAAATGGTTCAAGTCGGCCTCTTGGATATCGTTCGCGGCCATCACGATCCGGAGACCGAAGAGTATGTTCGAAGCGTTGCGGCTACACGACTGTCGAGGTCGCACAAACCAGCACATCCCCGCGAATGAATGGGATGTCGAGAACCCGCTTAAGGCTACTCATCTGACACCCGCTCTCCTGCTTCACGGAGTCATGCAAAGGTGCACCGACGAACAGACCCTCTTCACCGCTGGCAATCCGCCTCCGCGTTATGGGTGCGCGATCTATTTCCGGCGAATGGAGACGATCCCAGTCGCGCGCGCTAACAGGTTCGGACCGAAGAAGAAGAATGACTTGGCGCATCGCTCAGGGCTTTTCTTTCAATTGAAGCTCCGGGGCTTCTCTTCGGCGCAGTTTGGATTGCGCGCTCAGCCCCTCCGCTTCTCAGTCGGCATGCTCGCCGGCGGTCTTTGGGCAGCGGCTCCGGTTCAAATACATCAGTATTGTGAATCAATTGGGTGTGATCGATTCATCGAACTCGTTGGACGCTTCGGCGCTCGAGAGCGAGACTCCGCAGCATGTGTACCCTACAGACACGACCAGCTCATCTGCACCGCATTGATGCCGCCCGCAACATGGCCAGGTTCTATTCGCTGACTATTCAGCCGACCCTGTTCGGCGGCGCATCACTCATCCGCAATTGGGGGCGGATCGGGACGAAGGGCCGTATCAAAATCGAGACCTTTGATGAGCCACAAGACGTCGACGGCGCATTGGTTCGGCTTGAGCGCGCAAAGCGACGGCGAGGCTATGTTGTTCCTTAGCTCAAAAGCTGAATATGAGGGTTATCGCCGAGAGCGTCGAAGCCGACGGCCACGGGGCCTTCCTGCTCAAAAACAACTGTGATGAAATGCACGGCTACCACCACAGCAAGCCGGTCTCAGCTCGAGCAATCGAGACATTGCGCAAGGCAGCGGCCTCGCTTCCATTCCGCTTCCCGCTAAAATCAGCCGGACTGAAACGCCTCCGCGACCGAGCCAGGCGCCATCGCCATGCACTTGTCGATCGCCTGCCGGGTGACGCCTCTCGTCCTCTCGACCGACGCCGCCAACTTGTTGAATTCAGATTCTTTTTGACTCTGGAACCATATCGGCGGCCAGCGGCTTATTGACTCGCAAAAGTTGTGCTGGAGGGTGAGTGTCGTGGTTGCAGCGCGAGCGAATTGGAAGGGGTACATCAAATTCGGCGAGGTTGCCTGCGCGGTGGCGCTCTATAGCGCCGCGTCGTCGTCCGAGCGCATCGCCTTCAACACGCTTAACCGAGCTACCGGTAACCGCGTCCGCCGCGAGTTTATCGATAGCGAGACTGGCGATCCGGTCGAGCGCGACGATCAGGTAAAGGGGTACGAGATGGAGAACGGCGACTACGTAGTGCTCGAACCCGAGGAAGTCGCTGCCGCAGTCCCGGAGAGCGACAAGACGCTTAAGATCGAGGCCTTCGTGCCCTGCGATGAGATTGACGACGTCTATTTCGACAAGCCGTATTATCTCGCGCCCGACCGGATGGGCGCCGACGCATTCAAGCTGCTGCGCGACGGCATGCGACAGGCGAAAGTCGCTGCGCTGGCCCGAACGGTCCTGTTCCGGCGGCTGCGCACGGTGCTGATCCGCCCGCATGGCAGCGGCCTGATCGGCACCACGCTGAACTTCGACTATGAGGTGCGCTCGGCGAAGGAAGCGTTCACGGATATTCCCGCGATCCAGATCGAGGGTGAAATGCTCGATCTCGCCAAACACATCATCAATACGAAGAAAGGCTCGTTTGACGCCAAGACCTTCAACGACCGCTACGACGCAGCGGTCGCCGAGCTCGTCAAGGCAAAGATCGAAGGTAAGCCACTGCCGAAGAAGAAGGCGCCGCCATCGTCGAAGCCAAGCGATCTTCTGGAGACCCTGCGCCGGAGCGCCGGACTGGTACCTACCCAGAAGCCGAAACGCGCTGCTGCCGCCAAGACCGACCGCAACCGAAAGCAGCCCAAGCGCGCCGCCGGTTCCAGACGCGCGGCCTGATCGGAGATCATCATGGCCGTTCGACCTTATTGGAAAGGATATCTGAAGCTCTCGTTGGTCACCTGCCCGGTGCAGATGATGCCGGCAACGTCGGAGAGCGAAAAGGTCCGTTTCCATACGCTCAACCGCGAGACGAACAACCGCGTGGTCAGCCACTACGTCGATGCCGTCACGGGCAAGGAAGTCAAGGAGGAGGACGAGGTCAAGGGGTATCAGCGTGGGGAGAACGATTACATCATTCTCGAAGACGAGGAACTGGAGGACGTCGCCCTGGACAGCACCAGGACTATCGATATCGATGTGTTCTCGCCGCGCGATTCCATCGAATGGATCTGGCTCGACACCCCCTATTACCTGTCGCCAAACGATCCGGTCGGCCAGGAGGCCTTCTCGGTCATCCGCGACGCAATGGCAGCAGAAGACATGGTCGGTATCTCCAGGCTGGTGATCTCGCGGCGCGAGCGCGCGGTGATGCTAGAACCCCGCGGCAAGGGCATCGTACTGTGGACCCTGCGCTATGGCGACGAGGTCAGGGACGAGGACGCCTATTTCGAGGGGATCGACGCGAACAAGTCCGATCCCGAGATGATGCCCCTCATCCAGCAATTTATTAAGAAGCAGACCCGCCATTGGGACAGCAAGCTGGTCTCCGATCCCGTGCAGGACAAGCTCCTGGACATCATCGAGGCTAAGCGCAAGAAGACAAAGCGTCCGGCCAAGGCGAAGGCCTCCCAGCCGAAGGCGACGCCAAACAACGTCATCAATATCATGGATGCCCTGCGCAAGTCCGTCGAAGCTCAGAATCGTCCCGGCAAGCGCTAGACGTCGAGATAGAGCCGTTTCAAGGGTCGGGCTGCCCCGGTCTCCCAGGCCACCTCGTGGACCATGTCCGGGGCCAGGCGATCATGCCCTGCAAGCTCACATTCTCGGTGACTTCGTATGGTAGGAAACTCCCGTCGCGCGTCAGACCGCCCGCCGCATCGATCTTGCCAGTCGCTTGAGGGATGCTTCCAGGGGGCGATGGCCATCGCCATAGTCTTTCCAGGCCGTGCTCTTTGCCAGGAGCCCGGGCACCGTGCGCAGGGTGAAGCGCTTCGGATCGAGATCGGTTTTGACCTGCGCCCAGGTGAGCGGCATGGAGACTGTCGCGCCGGGTCTGGCCCGCGGCGACAGCGGAGCCACGGCGGTCGCCATGCGATCGTTGCGCAGATAGTCGAGGAAGATGCGGCCGAAGCGCTGGTTCTTCGCCATCTTGGTCAGGTAGAGGGCTGGATTGTCCCGCGCCATCTGCAGGCAGACATCATGAGCAAAACTTTTGGCCTCCGGCCAGGTGAGCTTGCTGCGCTTGGTGACCGCTAAGGGCGTGACGACGTGCAGCCCTTTACCGCCAGTCGTCTTGCAGAAGCTGACGAGCCCAAGTTCGTCGAGGCGGGCGCGCATTTCCTTGGCCGCTTCGACAACCGTTTTGAACGGAACGTCGGGACCTGGATCAAGATCGAAGACGAGCCGGCCCGGCACCTCCGGCTGCTGTGGCTCGCAATTCCAGGGATGCAGTTCCAGCGCACCGATCTGGCCGACGGCGGCGAGGCCCTCCATACGGTCGATCTGCAGGTAGGGCTTCTTGTCGCCGAACACTTTCACCAGTTCAAGAAGATTTGAGGTTCCCGGCATCGCATGCCGCTGGAAGAACTGCTCGCCGCCGATTCCATCCGGCGCGCGGATGATTGAGCAGGGCCGCCCGCGGATGTGCTCTATCAGCCAGGGACCGACCGCTTCGTAATAGCGGGCGAGATCTTCCTTGGTTACCGGGGTGCCATCATTGGCATCCGGCCACAGCGGCTTGTCCGGGTTCGAGATCAGCACACCCATGACATCGACCTTGCCGCCACTGCGGGAAGGCTTCGCTGAGGTCGGCTCCCGCGGCTGGGGCACCTTGGTCTTCTCCGGCGAGGCAGGTCTATCGGCTTCGACCTCCTCGGCCGGTTTGTCCTCACGCAAACCTTTGAAGGCGGCTTGGCGCACGAGCCCGTCGGACGTCCAGCCGGCGAATTCGATCTCGGCCACCAGCTCCGGCTTCAGCCAGACGACGCCGGGTTCGTTCTTCGGCGCGCCGGTGCCGGTGAAGGGTGATTTCCCAGTCGCGGCAGCTTCCAGCTTCGGCAGCAGGTCCCTGACCTTGGCTGCGCCATAGCCGGTGCCCACGCGGCCGACATAGACGAAGTGATCGCCGCGGTTGACGCCGACCAGAAGCGACCGGAACTTGCCATTGGTTGTGGCATAGGCGCCGATGACGACTTCATGGCCCGCACGACACTTTGACTTCGCCCACGTCTCGGTGCGGCCGGAAACGTAGAGCGCATCCGCGCGCTTCGACACGATGCCTTCCAGGGACAGCCGGCAGGCCGAGCGAAGCACTGCCTCGCCGCCAGTTTCGAAATGCTCAACGAAGCGGATGCGATCATCCTGACCCGTGTCGGTCAGAAACTGACTCAATCGCGCCTTGCGCTTACTCAGTGGCAAGACACGCAAATCCTCAGCGCCTTCGAACAGCAGGTCGAAGGCGAAGTAGACAAGCGCATCAGTCTTGCCCTCGGCCAGCGCTGCCTGAAGGGCGGCAAAGTCCGGGGCGCCGTTTTCGTCGAGCGCGCAGATCTCGCCGTCGATGATCGCATCGGGCAGATTGCCGGCGGCTCGGGCAATGGCGGGATATTTGACCGTCCAGTCGAGACCCTTGCGGGTCTTCAAGATCGCTTCGCCCCCCAGAACGCGCATCTGGATGCGATAGCCGTCGAACTTGATCTCGTGCAGCCATCCGCTCTCGGAGGGCGGCCGTGCCAGCGTCTGGCAGAGCTGTGGGGCAATGAAGTCGGGAAGATCGGCGTGAATGACTGTCCCGTGCTTATTCCTTTTTCCGCGAACGTTTGTTTTCCGTTCCTGCGCCGCCAAGCCTGTACGACTGTCCCACACAGCATCGGCCTCGGCCTTGCCGCCTTGCAGCATGAAGGGTTTCGGGCTGCGGCCCTTGCCGGCAGCAATTGTCTCCATCTTGCGTCCGGACGCGACAGAGATGTCATTCTTGTCGAGGATAGCGGCGCCGTTTGTCTCTACGGAATATTCATCGCGATGTTTGATCAGCAGCCAGTTGGTGCGCTTGCCGCCTTCGCGGTCGTTGGCCATCCGCACCAGCACGAAACTGCCATGCAGCCGCTCCCCTTCGAGCGTGAACTTGAAATCGCCCTTGGCCAGCGCCTGCTCGGGGCTCTTCTTTCCCTCGGGCTCCCAATAGCCGCGGTCCCACAGCATGACCGTGCCGCCGCCATACTGGCCTTTTGGAATCGTCCCTTCGAAATCCCCGTAGTCGAGCGGATGATCTTCCACCTCGACGGCGAGCCTCTTGTCATGAGGATCGAGAGAGGGACCGCGCGTCACAGCCCAGGATTTGAAAACGCCGCCGAGCTCAAGTCGCAGATCGTAATGCAGTCGCGTCGCGTCATGTTTCTGAATGACGAAACGGCGGCGGCTCGAAGGCTTGACCGACCCTTGACCGCTCGGCTCCTGCGTCTTCTTGAAATCGCGCTTGGCCTTGTATGTTGTTAGCTTGTCGCTCGCCATTCGATGCCCTCGGACCACGGACCAATCGGCCTACAAGCAGGAATGTTCGGCGTGGCAAACATGTTCCCCCCGGGCGTCGCGCCCGCGCTGGCGTTATGCCAGTGCGGGCTCGGGATAAGCAAAGGCACCGCCACCGCCAGTTCTGGCGGAACGGCTGCAAAGGCAGGACAAGGCGGCGGGTCGTCATCGTCATCGCGCCGGCGATGGCGCGTGATGCGAGCCCAATGCGGGAAACACAATCTCCCGCGACGCCGGGCCTGCCTTCGCGACGGACCTGGTGCCTGCGTGCTTGCGGAAATGTCCGCATCCAGCGCCTTGAGCGCTTGGAGAATCTCATCCCACGCGGCTATCGCTTGCTGAGGTTCTCGCCATGCTGTTTGCGAAGATCAGCCGCTTCGGCGCGCCGCCCAAGCCGGCGGCTTTTCAGGGCTGCCCGCCTAGCGAGCGCGCAAACGGGATCGACCGCGTCGCGGCTCGAACCGATCAGTCAGCGTCTGGTATTGCGCGCGGCGGCTATCCGTCATAGGCGTATCGATGCGTGGCTTCAGTTCTCGACGCCATTGATGGAATGGCCGACGCGGCTGGGCGCGATCCGGTTACCATCGTTTTGAGCAGCTCATTGAGTTGCTTGCCCCGCCCGACGTTTGGGGTTCCAGCGCCATCTCATTGAAACCGGCGCTGGGGCACTCATCGCCACGCACTTACGGGCCCGTGCTAGGCGGATGCGACGGCACTGCCGTACTCGCGCAAGTAGAGCAGGCAAAGGTCACAGCGTAGAAGGCTGCTGACGCGGCACCAAATCCGACGCAACCGTTTGCCTTATTGGTGCACTGTCACTCATCGCCGGCGCTTTCATTGCCAGCCGCTGCGGCAGCCAACGCGGAGTCCATGGCAGCACGGTGGCGCGGCGAGAAGGCGTCGACCCATTCGACGAACGCGCGCGGAGTGAGCACGGCCAGGCATAGCAGAGGTCTTCAAAGAAAGGGAACGCGGTAGGCTCCGCAATCGTTAACTGCGGTCAGCGAGTATCGAGCATGCACCTTTTCCAGATCCTTCTCCCCCGGGCCGATAAGGCGGGCCAGCCTTTCGCGAGGAAAAATTTCGATCGGGTCAAGGAGGAACTGGCGAGCCGATTTGAAGGCGTCACGGCCTATCTTCAGGCTCCTGCGGGTCTGTGGCGGCAAGGCGCGGAATCCGACAGCGACGAGATCGTTATCTTCGAGGTGATGACGGAGGAAGTCGATCTGGCGGATTGGCTCGAGCGCCGTGCCGCACTCGAACGAAGATTCCGGCAGGATAAGTCATCATCCGCTACATGCCGATGACGATCGTCTAGGTCGACGCCATGCCTTCGACGTCGATCCGCAAGAGTGAATACGATCCCGAGAGCGAAGTTCTCTCCGTCTGGTTTGTCGCGAGCGGCAAGCGCTATGACTACGAGGGAGTTCCAGTGGAGGTCTACGCCGCATTCCGAAGCGCCTTCGCAAAAGGCCGCTTCTTTAATGACTGCATTCGGGACCGTTATCCATATCGGCGGTCAACGGACGTCTAACGACCACCTTGATTAAGCGCCGGCGGTAGAGGAACTAAAGTCTCAAACCCACGTTTGGATCTCCGCGTAGTCATCAAATTTCATCTGTTTGGGGGGACACAGGACTTTCCGCAGTCACGGGGGAAAGCGCGGTGCAATCAAGACCCGGACGTGGGAGCATCATGCTGGGCGGTTCACGTAAATCCGTTTTTATTGCCTTACTGCTTGCAGGGGCTGCGCTTGCCGTGGCTGCGTGGTATCTATCGAAAGCTCGCCCTCCTTTTTCTCAAGACGACCCGCAGTTTCAAGGCACCGGCGACGCCTCGCTTGGCAAGCTCGTTTTCGCGGCAGGCGATTGTGCTTCGTGTCATGCGACACCCGGGCAATCGGACCGGCTGAAGCTCGGCGGCGGGATGGCACTTGGCTCGCCATTCGGCACCTTCCGGCCGCCAAACATTTCTCCCGATCCGATCGACGGTATAGGCAGGTGGACCGCGGCCGACTTGGCGAATGCACTTGTCGGGGGCGTCTCGCCAAGCGGCGAGCATTACTATCCCTCCTTTCCCTATACGAGCTTTACGGGAATGACGGTTGCGGACATAAAGGATTTGTATGCTTACCTGCGGACGCTTCCGGCGGTCTCGGGCCGGCCGCCGCCCCACTATCCCAAAATTCTGTTTATGGTCCGCCGGTCAATCGGGTTCTGGAAACTTCTGTTCTTTCGGCAAGGTCGATCGGCGGCAGACACGAGCGGGATACCCACGCGTGATCGCGGGGCCTATCTCGTTGAAACGGTATCGCACTGCGCAGAGTGCCACTCGAGCCGCAACGCGTTCGGAGCGATCAAGTCCGGCACCCTTTTTGCAGGTGGCATCGATCCGCAGGGGACGGGGTTCGTGCCCAACATAACTCAGCAGAGATTGCGCAGCTGGGGCGAGGCGGATATCGCAACGATGCTCAAGACGGGCGAGACGCCCAATCATGGACGCGTGGGATCGTCCATGGCCGATGTGGTAACGAACTCTGCGATGTTGCCTGATAGCGACCGCCAGGCGATCGCGCGCTACGTCAAGGCGCTTCCTGCGATTGCAACGCCTGGTCCATAGGCTCATTCGGCATAGAGATAGGCCGCAAGGTCTCGTGCTTCCTGTTCGGAGATACCGGTGGATGGCATCGCCGTCCGCGGGGAAAAGCTACTCGGCGAAACGATCCAGGCGACGAGATTGTCGGAGCGGTTTTCCAGCACGCCAGCGATGTAGACGCGCCTCGATAGTCCCGTAAGCGGAGCGGCTGTCTGACCGTCCGCCCCCGGGATCCCGCGAATCGTATGACATCCGGAGCAACCATACCGCCGAAAGATTGCCGGAGCGCGATCGGGATCGCCACCGGTCACCGTTTTCGCGGTGGCGGCTCGGGTATGATTGTCACGCGCAATGTTGGCCGTGACGAACGCAGCTGAAGCCACGATAAGGCCGCCGGCCATTAAGGCTGCTCGACCGGGAACAGACCCCAGCAAGCTAGGCATTTTGCGCCTTTCTTCCGCTCGAGTGCCGGATCCAGAGCGCCAGCATCGTCATTGCCGCGGCCGCATAGACCGTTCCTGCCGGCACCCACATGATCATGCCCGCCAATTGCTGGTCCTCCAGCGGCGTTAGTCCCCAGTCCATCGCGGTTTGGGTCTGCGCGACATAGAGCACGCGCGGGGCAAGCGCCATCAAGACCCCCAGGATGCTGGTGTGGATCATGGTCAGGAACAAATGCCATGCCGAGGCGCCATAATCACTTCGCCAGACAATTGCCCACCAGAACAGTATCGCCGTCGCGAAGAAGCTCAGATGCTGGAGGCGGTGAAGGAGCGTGTCGGTCACGGCGGCGTCGAACAGGACGGGCACGTGCCAGGCCCAGATGGCAACGCCGTGAATGATGGTCGCGTTGGTGGCGCCAATACACCAATCCCATGCCCTGCGGACAACGGCCATACGCATCACCGAGCCAGCGGCGTGGCGCGTTGTTCGGGGCAATCCCCAAAGCAGGAGACCCACTGGCCGAGCCAGCACGATCAAGGGCGCCGATACGGCCATGACAATCTCGTGCTCGATCATATGGAAGGTAAAGAGGTGTTCGCCAAGCCAATGAAGCGGCGAAAGCAGTGCACCTGCCAACGCCAGCGTGCCGCCGCAGTAAGGCAAGACCCGGATCAACATGATGCCCGGTCTCCTGATCCGCCAAGTCAACCTTATGACGCCAACGCCGTACAGTATGGTAAGTACAGCTAGCGGCACGACGATCCACGGGTCAAACGTCCAAGGGTATGCCGAACCGTGTGTCTCGTTCCCATGCGCCATAGCCGGGCTGGCGATGATCAAGCAGACCAGTGTGCGGATCAGCGTTGGCATGGATCCAGCAGCATCGTAGCCGCCCCCTGCAACGACAGCGCCAACACAAATGCCAGCGCGATCAGGAAACCCGCATCGGTGATAAATCGCTCGGATCTGGCCAATCCGGCGGAGCCCGTACGTGATGCCACGACACCAACTATCGACGCCGCTAGGAGCGCGGCACAAAGGGCGGCCGTCCAGGGAAAATTCTGTCGGCAATCCACATAGGGCGTGATTTGTCCAAGCTGGGTGGTGACCGCCCAAGCGGCAGGCGGCACGACCAATCCCGTGTATCGCAACCAGCGTCTGCTCAAAGTCGTGGAACCCAATAGAGGCACACGTACATCGGCAACCACGTCAGCACCACAAAGTTCCAGTACATCGCATTGTCGGCCACATCGCCAAACCGTCGTGCATTGTCGCCATGGCGCGTGAACATCAGGCTGGTCAGCACGACGGTCTCACCCAGATCGGTCAAGATGTGTGTCGTATGCAGGCCGAGCATCACCCATACAATCGATCCATAGGCGTTTTGGTCCCACTTGATGTGCATGGCGGGAAACTCGAAAACACGCAAGATAAGCGGCAAGACGCCGACCAGCGACATGACAATGAGGCCCATTCGGACCTTTCGTAGGTCTTGGCTACGCGCCCAGCGTGTAACAAAGACATTGGGTATGAGGCTTACAAGCAGCACGACCGTCAGGGTCGTGCCTGCAAGCAGATCAGGCGGCGCAGTATCCAGCGGCCACCGCGGTGCCACGCTCATCAGATAGAGATAAATCACGATCGAAAGGACAAAACCGGTGCCTTCGATAAGCATGAAGGCGAGCGTTCCCCACCAGGACAGGCTGGCAGTGCCAAGGCCATGCGCGGGAAGCTCCGTCACGTCAAGGACGACGTCGTGCTTCATGTCTCGTCCTCCGGGTCGCCCTTTGGCCAGAACCAGCCAATGAGTGCGACTGCAATCGGTATGGAGCCCCAGACCACGGCCCAAGGGGTAAAGATCGACCAAATCAGCATTGCTGACGTAGCGAGCGCCGCCAGGAGCGGCCAAATCGAACTCCCGACCGATGATTCACGCGCTTGCGCACGCGCCTCCACGACACCGGTGATAAGCAGTTCGCGCCTGTCCGTGTACAGACCCTCGACGATACCAAGTGGGTCCGATCTGTCCGACAAGGGCTCTAGGCGTTCTATGACAGGCAGCCGCGCGAAATTATAGGACGGCGGTGGCGAAGACGTCGCCCACTCCAGCGTTGAGGCGCCCCACGGATTGGCTGGTGCGACGGGACCTGATCTGGCGCTGCGTATGGCGTCAATGAAGAACAGCAGGAAACCGGCGGCCAGCACGATCCCGCTGAGACTGATGAACATGTTCAGGCCGGACCACGGCATCTCCGGCTGATAGGTATAGATGCGCCGCGGCATGCCTTGCAGGCCGAGAATGTGCATGGGGAAGAAAGTCAGATTGAAACCCGAGAAGATGAGGCCAAACGACCAGCGGCCAAGCGTTTCGCTCATCATTCGGCCTGTCAGTTTCGGAAACCAGTAATAGACGGCGCCCAGCAAGGGAAACACGGCGCCACCGACCAGGACGTAGTGGAAGTGCGCGACGACGAAATAGGTGTCGTGAACCTGTGTATCGAACGGAACCGATGCCACCATCACGCCGGTCAGCCCACCAATGACAAACACGACAATGAACCCGATGACGAACAAAAACGGCGTCTTGAAGATTGGCCGTCCCGCCCAAATCGTCGCCAGCCAGCAAAAGATCTGCAGGCCTGCCGGAACGGCGATCGCCATGCTTGAGGCGGTGAAGAAACTTTCGCCCAGCCGCGGAAGGCCGGCCACGAACATATGATGCACCCACAGCCCGAAGGCCAGAACGCCCGTCGCGATCAAGGCCATCACCATGGCCAGATATCCAAACACCGGCCGCTGTGTGAATGTAGCGACGATGCTGGAGACCATGCCCACCGCGGGCAGGAAGATGATATAGACCTCAGGGTGGCCGAAGAACCAGAACAGATGCTGCCACAGCAGCACGTCACCGCCTTCGGCCGGGTTGAAGAAATGCGTCCCCACGAGCCGGTCGAGGATCAGACTGGTGCTGGCGATCATGATCGCCGGCATGGCGAGGATGACCAGAAAGGACGTGACCAGCATCGACCAGACGAACAGCGGAATCCTGTCGAGTGACATTCCCGGCGCCCGTTGCTTGAACACGGTGACGACGATTTCGACGGCGATGGCGAGAGCGGAAACCTCGGTAAAGGTGATCATCTGGGCCCATATGTCGGCCCGCTTCCCGGCGGCATATTGAGGCCCCGATAGCGGTACGTAGGCGAACCATCCAACGTCCGGACCGGTATCGACGGCGAAGGCGATCCACAACAGCAGACCGCCGGCAAGGTACATCCAGTAGGAAAACGCGTTGAGGCGCGGGAATGCGATGTTTCGCGTTCCCACCATCAAGGGCACCAGGTAGATGGCCATCGCCTGCATGACGGGCACGGCGAACAGGAACATCATATTCGAGCCATGCATGGTGAAAATCTGGTTGTAGCGATCGGGCCCGACGAACCGGGCTTCGGGTTGCGCCAGCTGCAGCCGCATCAGCAAAGCCAGCACTCCGCCGAGTGCCAGAAAGACAAACGCCGTGACGATGTAGCGGCGGCCGATAATCTTATGATCGACAGTCGATAGGGCACCCCATAGGCCGGGGGGCGTTGACCAGGTCGCGGCAAGTCGACGATCAAGTTCGACGGCTTCCATCCCGGTGTCCCGAACGCCTTCGCGATCCGCTACTGCCCTCATTTGAGACTTTCCATATAGGCGGAGATATTCTGGAGCTCGATGCTGGTCAGCGGAACCATCGGCATATTGTTCCCCGGCTTCAGCGTCTGCGGGTCGGCAATCCAGGCCGCCAGCGAACCGCGCGTGGTCTCCAGCAATCCGGCGGCGATTGTCTGGCGACTGCCGATATGCGTCAGGTCGGGTCCCGTCGTACCGGTAGCTTGCGTTCCGCGGACGGTATGGCAGGCCGCACAGGGCTTTGCCAGAAAGGCCGCCTGCCCCGACGCGGCATCGGGATCGGCCGGCAT
This sequence comes from Mesorhizobium sp. WSM4312, assembly GCF_002294875.1. Classification (NCBI taxonomy): domain Bacteria; kingdom Pseudomonadati; phylum Pseudomonadota; class Alphaproteobacteria; order Hyphomicrobiales; family Phyllobacteriaceae; genus Mesorhizobium; species Mesorhizobium sp. WSM4312. The sequence goes on from NZ_NSFU01000015.1 coordinate 141,975, forward strand.
CATCGCATCGGCGCGCTGTGATGTGATCCAGCGCGCGTAATCGGAGGGAGCCTCTGCGACGACCATAACCGCCATGTGGCTATGCTGCAGGCCGCAGAACTCGGCGCATTGCCCGCGATAGATGCCAGGCTTTTCCGCCCGAAGCAGCAAATCGTTTGAGCGACCCGGAACGAGATCCTGCTTCCCGGCCAGACTGGGAACCCAGAACGAATGGACGACGTCCGCGCTTTCAAGCTGAAGCCGGATATCTTGACCGACGGGGATATGGATTTCGTTGGCGGTCTGGAAGGTGGGCGTGCCATCGGACCCGGCGTAGATGACCTGCCACCACCATTGCTGTGCTCTCACGGTGATCGTCACGGCAGCACTTTGCGGGACCCCGATGCTGCGGGTGGTGAAGAAGCTGGCGATTGTCATGCCGGCGATAATGGCCACCGTCACCGCGACCGCGGCCGAGACCGTCATTGTGAGCCGACCTTCCGATGTCCGGCCTTCCGTCTCGGCCCCACGCCCCCGCCTGAGCGCCAGGACGAGCATGACCATCACCAGCAACCAGATCATCGCGGACAGGGCAACTATCCCGATGATCAGATTCTCGAGATGAATGGCGGGAGCCCCGTAGGGGTTAAGCGCAGACTGGCTGCCATTGCAGCCTGACACCAGAGCACCCGTCGACAACAGGCCCATGCAAGGGGCTCTCACGGCGAAGGTCCCTGATCTGGATGGACACCCACCGGGCCCTCATCGAAGAGAATCTTAGCGGGGCCGCGGTTCTCGGCCGGGCGGGTCTGCTTGTCATCGTTGCGGCTAGGCGCCGCTGTCTTCGGCGTATACGAGCCGATCGTCTGGACATAACCCGCGAGCTGCCAGATCTGCTCGATAGTCATGCGGTCGTGAAAGGCGGGCATGCCGTGCGGGCGGCCATCGCGGATCGAGGCGACGATGGAGACCACTTCAGGACCATACAGCCACCAGCCGTCAAGGAAGGAGGGGCCGACACCGCCGCGTCCGTCTCCATGGCATGTCGAGCACCCGAACCAGGCGTAAAGGCGCTTGCCTTGGCTCAGATTGTAGGCATCCGTTTCATAAAGCTTGCCCTGCGCAAAATAACTCTCTGGCGGTGTTCCGCTGATCGCATTGGGCATGAGCCGGAATTGATCGAGATCGGCCGCTACGGGGGGATCCACACGAAGCTCCCTGGCCTGGCGAAACCAGCCCAACCAGGCACCGACACCGATCAGCAGAAACGCTGCCGCCACGAATGCCCAGTTTGGGTTTCTTGAATCTATCAAGGGGCCCTCAGCCCATAAATGAATTAGCCGTCCGGATTAAGGCTCGATCTGGTAAGGCGCACAGGTAGAAGTTTATAGGAAGGTGTTTTTGCCTTCGGATCATGATGAGCCAAAGGGAAAAGCGGGTTTGCCTCGGGGTAATACGCCGCACAGCATCCCTTCGGAATGTTGTACTGAACGATCCTCAGGCCAGTGACCTTACGAATGTTATTATCGTCGATCGCCGTCGTCACATCGATGTGCTCGCCATCGACGAAGCCCAGGCGGCTAATATCCTCGCCGTTCATGAACACGACCCGGCGAGTGCCTTCAACGCCACGGAATCGATCGCTGTAGCCGTAGATCGTGGTGTTGAATTGGTCGTTGGATCGCAGTGTCGAAAGATGCAGGACGTCGGCCCTCCCCGATGTGGAGAACTCGGGAAACAATCTGTGCGGCGTGATGAAGTTGGCCTTTCCCGTTTTCGTCACCCACTTGCGTTCTCGCGCGGGCAACGGCCTGGCAAATCCGCCTGGTTGAAAAAGCCGCTTGTTGAAATCCTTGAACGTCTCCGGGTAAGTGCGCTCGATAGCGTCTCGTATCTGCGCATAGTTCCCGACCCAGGCGTCCCACGGAACCTTCGTTTGTCCGAGTGTAGCCTTGGCGATGCCGGCAACGATGGCAGGTTCGGAGAGAAGCTCGGAGCTGGCCGGTTTCGCCTTGCCGCGAGAGCCATGGAAATGAGCTATCGAACTTTCAATTGACACCGCCTGCGGACCGCTTGCCTGCTGGTCGACTTCAATGCGCCCCAGGCACGGCAGCAGATAAGCGACCTCTCCATGCAGCACATGGCTGCGGTTGAGCTTTGTCGCGATCTGCACACTCAAATGCAGCTTGCGCCATCCCTCTTCCATGGCGGCCGTGTCGGGTATCGCTTTCAGGAAGTTTCCGCCCAGGCTGATGAACGCGCGGCACTGGCCGTTGATGATCGCTTCGCAGGTCTCGACCGTCGAGCGGCCCGTCCATGTCGGCGGCTCAAAGCCGTAGAGCTGGGAAAGCTTGTCCAAAGGCGCCAGCCCGGGTTTCTCGGTGATCCCGACGGTCCGCTGGCCCTGCACGTTGGAATGGCCGCGCACGGCGCAGATATTTGCTCCGGGCTTGCCGATATTGCCGCGCAGCAGTGCCAGGTTGCAGACCATGTGAACGTTCTCGACACCCAGGAGGTGCTGCGTCAGGCCCATGCCGTAAATCATCATGACGGCGCTGGCGTTCGCGTAAGTTTTAGCAGCCTGCATCATCTCTGAGCGGCTGAGCCCCGACACGCGTTCGAGTTCCTCCCACTGATGGGCTCGCGCGGCCTGAGCAAATTCCTCAAAACCGGTGGTGTGTTCCTGGATAAAATCGTGATCGAGCACGTGCTTCTTGTCTGCCGAGGCCATCGAAGCCGCAAAGGCGACCATCGCCGCATTGTCCTGGTCCTTCGGCTTCCCGTCCTGCCCCGCCACGCGGCTCTCGCCCGATGCCTTGAGGGCGTCGTCAGCTTCAATCAGCGCCTTGCATACCCCGAACAGTGCTGCGATATCGCCGCCATTCCTGACCTGATAATATTCCGACGAGATCTTTGTCTCTTTCCCGGTCAGCATCTGTGCCGACTGCGGATTGACAAAGCGCTCCAGCCCCCGTTCGCGCAGCAGGTTGAAGGTGACGATCTTGACGCCCCGGTTGACGGCGTCCTGGAGATCATGAAGCATCCGAGGCGACGATGTTCCAACGTTCTGCGCGATGTAGAAAATGCAGTCGGTGTTCTCGAAATCGGACAGGATCGCCGTCCCGACGGATGAGCCGATGCTTTCCGGGAGCGCCACGGAGGAGCTCTCGTGACACATGTTGGAGCTGTCAGGCAAATTGTTGCTGCCAAACATACGTGCGAACAGCTGGTACATGTAACTGGTCTCAAGCGAGGCACGCCCGGACGTGTAGAGATCAACCTGATGAGGATCGAGAGAACGCAACTCTCTCCCAATCTCATCAAAGGCATCGGACCAGGCGACCGGAATGTATTTGTCGCTGGCTGCATCCCAACGCATGGGATGCGTCAAGCGACCTTGTTCTTCCAGGTCGTGATCCGACCAGGTCTCCAGCTCGCCCAGCGTGTGGTTGGCAAAAAATGCCGGACCGGCTCGACGCGACGTCGTCTCCCACGCAGTAGCCTTGGCGCCATTTTCACAGAACTCAAGCGGATGTGGCTGAGCAGGCTTTGCCCAGGCGCAGCTGACGCACATATATCCTTCAGGCTTGTTCTGGCTCGAAAGGAGCTTTGGGTCTCGCAAGAGGACACGTTCTCTCGAGTTAATCGCTGCGACGGATTTCGCCGACCCCCAGCCGCCAGCGGGTCCCTTATATGGTCGGATGGTTGGGGACCGTGTCTTTGATGTCATTTCCGCCTCGCCGCTCACTTCGCCGGCGTGGCACGAGTCTTGCGCCGGCAATATAGAACTTAGCAGTTGTCGGACGGTTCCACGGATGACGCCCATCTCGTCGGTGTCGCCCTGGGCGAGCGACGAGGTCAGCTTCCTGATCTGGTCATATGTGAACTGCGGTGGCGACACTTCGCGATGGGTTTTGACCTTGAGGATCGACCATGCGATCGGATGCCAGGGCTTGGTCCCAGGCTCCGCCAAGTTCTTCGGGGTGATCGGCGAACAGCCCCTTCAGCCCGATCAGGTCCGCGAAGCGACGACAGGGTAGGGAAATTGCCTCTACCAGATCTGCTAATCCTGCTCGGCCGCGCCGGCAGGGTTCTCGATCCTGTATTCGTGGACAAGCCCGAGGACCTGTCTTCTCACTACCTCGCGCGCTTCGGGCTGAATGAAAGGCATCAGCCGGTCGACGTTCCGACGACCGCCCTCGGCAGGTCGGCAGCGGGTTCGGTAAGCTCGCCCCTGTTCATACAGATTGTCCGTCAGCTTCTTGTCCAGATCGGCAAGGATGCCCATCACCACGCTCCATGCCCGTATTCTCACCGTGTGTTATGATCAGCCCAGCAGAGATGTTCCGCACCTGGACGCCCCCAGACGGCTGGAGGCATCGTTTCCGATGAGCACGTCAATACGATGTCGTCCGCCTTCGTCGAGTGGCGCGTGCGGGGCTTGCGCGCGAAACTCTATTGCTTGCCCAAAGGAAACTGCGCCAGCTAATATCAGAGCTCAAACTCCTGGTGCACCGCGCCAAGAAAGCCCATGCCCGCCGCGAAATCGGTTCTAGTAAGAATTATTGGCAGGATGTCGCTTCGCATTTTCCCGGCGACGTCGCAAACCCGGATAAGCAGCGGCGGCCACCTGAACCGCCGGATGGCCGCTAACCGCTAGAGGGTTTGGGCGACACGTGCCTTGGGTTCCCTGCCAGCACTAGTATCCATCTTCGAATTCTTGCCGACTGGCTGGCTTTGCGTCGTATTCGTCTTGGATTTGACGAGAACGACATTGTTGTTGCGCCAACGCCAGCAACGCCGATGCCGCACAGCGACCACAAGGCTTTCATGCTGGCTTTTCCCCTGTGAGTTCGGGCAAAGCAGTCGACAAGGGACCTATTCGGTCGAAGCGCACGGAAAGTCCTTGTTTTACCGCACTTCGGGCCAGCAATTGGTCGAGTTCGGTTGGATCGGGCTGCGAACCACTTGGCGGGTGGCCTTGCACGCCAACTCGGTCGAGACAAAATCATGCCTCCTGCTTCTGGCGAGAACGTATGTTCGACCAGCATCTTCACGCGCCTGAATGCAATTTCATCGGCATAGTGGATTCCGATTCTCCTGAACGCCGAACCGTCGAACCGGTGGGTTGTTCCCGCCTGTAGTCAAAACACGATCGTTCGGCCAACGTAAAAGCCCGCGCCTCCCGGCAAAGGAGAGCGCGCGGGCTGATCAGGTTGAGGGATCCCGATCGTGCAGCGTCAACGAAGGGGGGCGACGACGCCGTGCGACACGCAACCTGCATCGACGTAAGTTGTTCCACTTCGCCTTATTCGAGTCGCTCGCGTCTGAGCGGAAGACACGCTTCAGGCCAAAGGTTCCAGAACGGCGAGATCGACCGTCCTTCATGATCTGCGGCCGACCCTCCGAGCCGGAATAAATCTCTTCGAGGCGGTTGCAGCCGCCAGCCTGGTATCGTCCCGGTCCCGGAACTTTCAACCGCGTCGAAGATTGACCTGCCTGCATGAACGTTTTTCCTGCTTTGCAAGGAAAGAAGCCACCATGCCAAAGGAAGGTTCAAACTCGAAACCCGCCGTCCGATCGCCGAACGCGGTGGTCTGCCGCACCCAAAGCGAGATGCCAAACAACGGACGCCGGCGCAAAGCCGGTGACGCCAACGGCCGCCGGCGCATCCCGGCCATTGAGCATGGCGCTGGATAATCTAGTCGCCAATCGAAATGCCGGGCGGCCACGTCAACCGAGCACCACGCCCCGGCCTACCGACAAGCCGCTGGATTGATCGCGACTGGCTGGCTTGAAATCACGACCGCGTCTTGGCGGCGCGAAGCGACGCTAGGTCGGCCACGGCGGTGAGGATGGTCGCCTCGGTTGCGGGTTTTGCCACGAATTTGCAGTTTCGAAACGGGGCTGGAACATCGCGCTCCCCAAATCCCGTTACGAACGCGAACGGGGTGCCGCGAGCCAACAAGACTTCCGCGATCGGTAAGCTTGTTTCACCGTTGAGTTGAATATCCAGCAACGCGACGTCAATCTTGTCCGCCTCCACAAGTTGAAGCGCGGCGGCCACGGACGAAACAGGGCCGACCACCGGATAGCCCGCTGCACGCAACTCGGACGCTATGTCCTGCGCGATCAGCCACTCATCCTCGACCACCAGAACGCGGGGTGTATCGCTCACGGCGTATCCTCATGGTTTGCCGAAAAGGCGATATGGACATCGAGACCTTCCTTGCCAAAAAACGTCTCGACATGACCGCCGAGCCTGTAGGCGATTTCCCCCTTCAACAGGTTCAGGCCAAAGCCATCATTCAACGGCTTCTTGACGGCAGGCCCGTACTTTTCGCGCCAGCGAAGCGTGAAACTGTCGCCATCCATGGCCCATTTGACGCTGATCCTGCCTCGGGGCTTGGACAAGGCGCCATATTTGGCCGCATTGGTAGCCAGCTCATGGATGGCCATGCTAAGCGAAAGGCCCTGTTGCGGGCCGAGTTTTACGTCGTCGCCATCGAGTTCGATCCGTTCGATGCCGAAGGGTTCCAGTTCCTGATGCAGCAATTCCTTGACCGAAGCCTCCTTCCACCTCTCGCGGGTCAGCAGTCCGTAGGCTCTGGACATGGAGTGCAACCGGCCTATCAACGCATCCGCGAATGCTTCTTTCGTATCCGAACTGTCCCGCGTGCGGTTGGCGATGCTGGCGACCACCGCCAGCATATTCTTGACGCGATGGTTGAGCTCCGAGATGAGTACCTGCTGATGCTCTTCCGCCCGCGCCAGCGTGGTCACGTCGACCAATGTCACCACGACGCCCTGTATCCTATTACCCTTGTCCCGATAGGGATTGATGCGTACCATGTGAAACAGGCCCCTGGAATCGCGCGCAAGATGGTGGTTCAGGGTCTCGCCTGTCTCGAACACCTTGTCGATGTGCTGCTTCAACTCTGGATAATCGAGTTGGCTCGACAGATCCGTCAAGGGCCGGCCGACGTCGGAGGGGCGCAGGTTGAAGAAGGAGGAGGCCGCCGGCGTGAAGGTCCGCACCACAAGACTGCGGTCGAGAAAGATGGTCGCGATATCGGTGCTTTCGAACAGGTTCCGCAGATCGCTGTTTGCGTGATCTAGCTCATCTATCTTGCTGGTTAACTCCGCGTTGATCGTGTTGAGCTCTTCGTTGAGCGACTGCATCTCTTCCTTGGACGCTTCAAGTTCCTCATTGGTCGATTGCGCCTCTTCATTGACGGAGACGAGTTCCTCATTCGAGGATTTCACCTCTTCGAGGGCCGTCTCGTATTCTTCTATGGTGGATTGAAGACGCTCTCTTGTGTCGCGCAGTTCCCGCTCGAGATCGGCCGTGCTGTCGCTGTTATGGCTGCCACCGTCCTCATTGGACCGAGCTTGCCTCGGTCCCGACGGCTCGAAGAGGACAAGGTAAAGCGGCTCACCATTGCCTCTCTCGGCAAGCGGTTCGATCGTCAGCTTGATCGGTTGCACGCGTTCGTCATCTTCCTCGACGCTGAGGTTGTCCCGCACAACCGTGCGGCGTGTTGTCGTCGCCTCCCTTAATGCGGCGCGTAGGTCCAGCCGAAGTCCGCGGCGGGCCATCGTCAGCACCTGCCGGCTGGGGATACCTTGCGGCGCTTCGAGGTATCTGCCGGTCCTCGCCGAATAGTAGACGACGTCGCCTTCGGCGTTGACGAGGACATGCGGCGGCGCGAACCGCTCAAGCACCTGCGCTTCGACAGCCTGCCGCAGCGGGTAGCCGACCGTGCCCTTCTTCAAGCCAGCGGTTTCGGCGGGAAAGACGCCGGAAGTGGAATCCCCGAACAGGGCCGGCAGCCTGATATGTGGCGAGGCATGCTCCCGTGCCTGGAAGAGGCGATGTTTCTTGTCGATGGTGGCGAACAGATTTTCGTGCTGCCCGATGCTTTCGGACGTGCCGAGGAAAAGATAGCCACCCGGCTTCAGCGAATAGTGGAAGACAGGAAGAACGCGGCTTTGAACGGCTGGGCCGAAATAGATCAGCAGGTTGCGGCAGGAAACCAGATCCATGCGCGAGAAGGGCGGATCGCGAATGATGCTATGCGGCGAGAAGATGCACAGTTCGCGGATCTCGTTGCTGATGACGTAGCTTTCGCCATCGCCGTTGAAAAACCGGTGTTTGCGCTCCGGGGAAAGACCCTGCATCAAGGCCTCGGGATAGCGTGCGGCGCGAGCCACCGCCAGGGCAGGCTCGTCTATGTCGGTGGCGAATATCTGGACGCGCGGAATGGCTGACAGCATTTCCATGTGTTCACGCAGCAGGATGGCGATGGAGAACACCTCCTCGCCGGTGGCGCAGCCGGGAATCCAGACCCTAACCGTATCGCTCGCCGTCTTGCCCTCGAACAGCCGCGGGATGATCTTTTGTTCTAGCAATTCGAAGGCATCGGGATCGCGAAAGAAGTTGGTGACGTTGATCAGCAGATCGCGAAACAGATTCATCACCTCGCGAGGGTCCTTCTTCAGCCAATCGATATAGGCGCTGATGGACTGAATCTGAGCGATCTGCATGCGCCGCTTGATCCGGCGTAGGAATGTCTTGGTTTTGTAGCCTGAAAAGTCGTGGCCGGAGTGGCTGCGCAAAATGCCGTATATCTGTTCGCGGACCTTATCTATGTCGGCCGTAGGGTCGTCCTCTTCGTTCGGCAGCCCATCCAGCGTGTCGAAGCCGCGGGCGTAAGCCTGGAGCTTCGCACCAATCTCCTCGGCGGGCACGGCAACATCGATGAGACCGCTGGCAATAGCGCTCTGCGGCATGTCGGGGTTGCGCGGGCCGTAGCCGTCCGGTGCTTGCGCCACGGTAAGCCCGCCCCGCTCCTTGATGGCCTTGGCACCCAAGGTCCCATCGGAATCACCTCCCGACAGTACCACACCGACCGCGTATTCACCCTGGTCTTCGGCGAGTGCGCTGAAGAAGATGTCGATGGGTTTGCGCTCCTGGGTAAGCCCATTGGGCCGCCGCAGGTGCAGCACGCCGTTCTCAATGACCAGAGTGACGTTTTCCGGCATCACATAGACGTGGTCGGGTTCAACGGCCACGCCGTCCTCGACCACCACGACAGGCATCTCGGTGTAGCGGTCGATAACCTCATGCAGCAGGCTGTTGCGCTTGGGACTAAGGTGCGTGATGATCACGAACGCCATGCCCGGCCGACCGGTGATGCCCTTGAAAAACCCTTCCATTGCGGGGATGCCCCCCGCGGACGCACCGATGCCGACGATGGGGAACTTGATTGATCGGGCTGTCACGGCATGTCCACCTTTCGCCCGACCGACATGAAGTCTCTCAAGGTCGGATCGGACAGGATATGACCATATAGCGCGCTTGGAGGATGGAACAAGTCAGCATGGACGACGTTGGCCCGATGTCCATGATGGTTCAATGACAAAACGCTTTGCTGGCTTGAAACTCCTGGCGCTCATGGTGTGGGGGGCGCCTGAGTGAGTGGAACGTCTCGGTGGGCCCGTACCGGATCGCATGCTCGTGCTGGCGAAACGATTGCAGGCGGCACTGGATGACAGGAAAATGGGAGTGCCTTCTTTGCATCCTCAACACCGTTCGAATAAAGGATAACGACGTGCGCGATCTGCGGGGGGTGCATATTCTGATTGTCGAAGACGAATGGACGCTGGCGGGGGATCTTGCGAGGTTTTTCGGCAACATGGGTGCTATCATCCTCGGGCCCGCGGCTACAGTCGAGCAGGCGTCTGAACATACCGATCAAGCCGAAGCTGCAATCCTGGACGTCAATCTTAATGGCCGACGCGTGTTTCCGATCGCCGACAAGTTGATGCGCCGCGGTATCCCCTTCGTATTCTTCAGCGGTGACAACGAGATCGCGATTCCCGAGCATCTCCGCTACGCCAGCAATTTGCGGAAATCCTCGGGCAGCAAGGCTGTGTTCAATGCGCTTTTTCCGCGGCAGGCATCCGAACAAGCGGACATCTCCGTGCCCTCCCCGCCAGACGACGTTTTCACCCTCTTGCCCAAACTGCGCCTCGCGGCGCGTCTTCTGCTGGGGGACGTCCACGCATCGGACCGGCTGGTCGAGAGGACACTCGAGCAAGCGATCCGGGACGTCGACCACCGGCAGCTTGGCCAGTCCACCGAAAACTGGCTCAACGATGTCATGCGAGAGGTGGCCAAAGCCCGCGGCGCAAAGCTGATGCATTGAATTCTCCTGGGCCGAGGCCAAGTCGCCTCCCGCCAGGACTTCTCAACTCTTGCGATCGCGCTCGACGAATTTGTTGAAACGGCTGGACTTTCCGTCGCTGGTCTTGGCCTGATAGAGGAAGGCCAAATCGTTCTCGTCGAATATGCGGAAGAACTCGTCCCAATCAATGAGTCGAATCCTTCCTCGGGTTCGCCAAAGTCGATCCGCAAGATGCCGCCCTCGCCCTTGGTGCGGACCACTGCCGGCCGGCCCTGCCGCTCCTCGGCCCATTTGCGAATTTCGTCGTGATTGGTGGTCGTGTGGGACTGCGACATTGAAATCTCCCTTGATCATAGGCTTCGCCTTACGGCCTCACGGCGGCTGTCGAGCGCCCTAACAGCATACCGGCGGGAATGTTCCCGCATCGTGGGCCGATGGCGTTGCGCTTGCTTTCAGACGAAGCCCGCGAAGGGAACTTTGTTGAAGCACAGGGAACAAACCTTTTGCCGAAAAGTTCGGGGCGCCGAAGTCACTTGTCCGGGGAGAGGAGTCGTCGTGAAACGCATATTGGTTACAGGAGGCTGCGGCTTCATCGGCCGCCACGTCACACAAGAACTCATCGCTCAGAATTATTCAGTTCGCATTCTCGACGTCCTGCTGGAGCAGGTGCATGCGGGCGAAGCGGTCGCGCTTCCCACCGGTGCCGCTCTGATCAAGGGCGATATTCGCGATCGCGAGGCCGTTGCCGAGGCGCTGGAAGGAGTCGACGCTGTCATTCATCTGGCGTCGGAAGTCGGTGTCGGACAATCAATGTACGAGATCGCGCGCTACGTCGGCACCAACGATCTGGGCACGGCGACACTGCTTGAAGCGCTGATCAAGCATCCGGTCGAACGGATCGTCGTCGCCTCCTCGATGAGCGTCTATGGCGAGGGCCTCTATGCCACGCCCGACGGCCGGCGCATCGACAATGCAAGGCGCAAATTAAGCGACATCAAAAGCGGACAGTGGAATCCGCTGTCGCCGGAAGGCGAACCCCTTTCGCCGCTGCCGACGGATGAAGAAAAGCCGGTCGACCTCGCCTCGATTTACGCGCTGACAAAATACGCCCAGGAACGCGCCGTGCTGATTTTCGGCGAAGCCTACGGCATCGATGCGGTCGCGTTGCGCCTGTTCAATGTCTTCGGTGCCGGCCAGGCACTATCAAATCCCTATACCGGTGTGCTGGCCAATTTCGCTTCACGTCTCGCCAATGGCCAACGGCCGATGATCTTCGAGGATGGGGAGCAGAAGCGCGACTTCGTTCATGTGCATGACGTCGCACGTGCCTTTCGTCTTGCGCTGCAGCAACGTCAGGCAAAGGGCCACGTCATCAACATCGGCAGCGGCCGCGCCTATGCGATCAGCGAAGTCGCGCGATTGCTGGCGGAAGCCATGGGAATACCGAACCGTTCGCCAGAACTGCTCGGCAAGGCGCGCTCCGGGGACATTCGCAACTGCTTCGCCGATATCTCCAAGGCGCGTGAACTGCTCGGTTTCGAACCCGGCCTGCAATTGGAGAATTCTCTCGTGGATTTCGTTTCCTGGGTGCGCAATACGGCCGCCGTCGACCGCGGCACCGAAATGAAGCGCGAACTCGAAGAGCGCGGGTTGGTGTCATGAGCCCGGGCGCACGCAACCGACGCGAAGCGCCGGTCGCCATCCTCGGCGGCAGCGGCTTCATAGGATCAAATCTAGCCGATAGCCTGTTGTCGGATGGCGAGCCGGTGCTGGTGGTCGACAATCTCAGCCGTCCCGGCGTCGAACAGAACCTGGAATGGCTTGTCCAGAAACATGGTAGCCGCCTTACCGTCGAGACCATTGATGTGCGGGACGCCAATGCCCTGGCCCCGGTTCTGATGAGATCCAAGGCGATTTTCCATCTGGCCGCACAGACGGCAGTCACCACGAGCCTGGTCCGGCCGGACGAGGATTTCGACATCAACCTTCGCGGAACGTTCAACGTGCTGGAAGCGGCGCGGCTGAGCGGCGAGGGCATTCCGGTGATTTTCGCCAGCACCAACAAGGTTTACGGCAGCCTCCCCGACGTCGCGGTTCAACCGCACGACGACTGCTACATACCTTGCGATAGCGCGATCCAGGCCAGCGGCATCGATGAAGCCCACAGCCTGAATTTCTGCACGCCCTATGGCTGCTCCAAGGGCGCGGCGGACCAATATGTGCTCGACTACGCCAAATCCTATGGCATGCCCACGGCGGTACTGCGGATGAGCTGCATCTACGGACCGCGCCAGTTTGGAACGGAGGACCAGGGTTGGGTAGCGCACTTCCTGCTCAGCGCCCTGACAGGACGGGACATCACCGTCTACGGCGACGGCAGGCAGGTGCGTGACATCCTGCACGTTTCCGATGCGGTCGCCGCCTACAGGGCTGTGCTGGACCATATCGACATTACCGAGGGCCAGGCATTCAACCTTGGCGGCGGACCAGAAAATGCGCTCAGCCTGCGTATGCTGTTGAGCGAGATCGGCAGCCTGACCGGCCGCGAACTCTCGGTCCGCCATGATGGGGAACGGACCGGCGACCAGCCCTTCTTCGTCGCCGATACCCGCAAGATCCAGACCGCGCTTGGCTGGAAGGCGCAGGTTGCGTGGCGCGAGGGCATTCGCGATCTCGCCGACTGGCTGCAGCGCCACCGGCTTGAGCCCCGCCCCGAAGCCGTGAGGTACGTGGCATGAGAATAGCCCTGGTCAACCCGTCCTGGACATATGACGACAGCATCTATTTCGGCTGCCGCCAACCGCATCTGCCGCTGGAACTCGGCTATTCGAAAGCCCTGCTCGAAGCGGCCGGCCATGAGGTGCTGCTGCTGGACGGGCAATTGCAGAAACTCGACAACTCAGGGCTGTGCGGACGCGTGGCTGATTTCGCGCCGGCAATGACGGTTGTCAGCACCGCCCCGACCTATCTGTTCTGGCGCTGCGCACCGCCGGAGTTGCGCGTGCCGGCCGATTTCCTCAATCGTCTGGCCGGGCGTGGCGGCCGCACGGTCGCGGTCGGCCCACATGGCTCGGCGACGCCGGCGCCGACCTTGCGCAAGCTGGGCGCCGACATCGTCGTGCGCGGCGAATGCGAGGAAATTGTCGCCGAACTTGCACGACGCGACGATTGGAGCGCGGTGCCCTCGACCGCCTATCTGCTGGACGCCAAGCTGGTTTCGAACGGCGGGGTCCATTCCAGTTCGTTTGTCGATCACCCGCCGCTGGAATGGCCATCCGACTGGATCGCCGCCCATTCGCATCATCATCACCGGTTCGATGACCAACAGTTTGGATTCGGCGCCGAGGTCGAAGCGTCGCGCGGCTGCCCCTACAATTGCAGCTTCTGCGCCAAGATCGATTTCCGCGATGCCTATCGCCGCCGCAACCACAAAGCGGTGGTGACTGAAATCGATCGGCTGATCGCCCAAGGTGCCGGCTACATCTACTTCATCGACGAAATCTTTTTGCCGCAAAAGGCGTTGCTGGAGGCGTTGGTAAGCCGCGATGTGAAATTCGGCGTCCAGACCCGCATCGATCTGTGGAAACCTGAGATGCTGGAATTGCTCGGCGCGGCAGGCTGCGTCTCCATCGAAGCCGGCCTCGAAAGCTTGACGGTGGAAGGGCGGGCCATGCTCGCGAAGCGCTGTAGGCTGGACACCGAGGAACTCGCCGCGCTGCTGGTCAAGGCCAGACGCCACGTTCCTTTCGTTCAGGCCAATCTGATCGGCGTCGTCGAGGACGATCCTGCCCTTGTCGATCACTGGCGAGCCCACCTGATCGACAATGGCGTGTGGGCCAATGAACCGGTACCGCTTTATCCATATCCGAGTTCGCCCAGCTATCGCGAGCTTTGGGGCGAACCCGACGACCTTGCCTGGGAGCGCGCCCATGATCATTACCTCGCATCGTTCCAGAAGTTCAGCGACATCCAGGAAAAGCGCCCGCGCCCGCTGGCGGAACTGGAGGCGGCATGTTGCGGACACTGACGCCACGCAAACGCCGCGTCCTGATGACCGTCGATGCCATGGGCGGAGTATGGCGCTATGCGCTTGATCTCGGCCGGGAATTGGTCAATGGCGGCGACGGGGTTGTGTTCGCCGGTCTGGGGCCGCAACCATCTGGGCAACAGGCCAATGAGGCAAGGACTTTCGCGACGCTCATCTGGCTGAATACGCCTCTGGATTGGATGACCCGAAGCACCGGCGACCTCGACGGTCTGCCGCTGGAATTGCGTGCGCCGATACGCGACTACGCGATCGACCTTGTCCATCTCAACGGACCGACGCAGGCCGTGGGGTTGGATGCGCCTTGCCCAGTCATAGCGGTCTCGCATTCATGCGTGACGACTTGGTTCCATTGCGTCAAGGGACAGGCATTGGATAACGCATGGAGCTGGCAGAAGGAGCGCAACAGGCGTGGCTTCGACAGGGCCGACGCAGTCATCGCCCCGAGCCGCAGCCATGCCGAGATGCTCGAGACCTGCTATGGCCCGATCGCACGCCTTCACGTCGTGGGAAATGCCGCACGCCCAGTCCCGCCAGCGGAAACCCGCCAGCCGCTCGTTTTCGCCGCCGCCCGCTGGTGGGACGAGGGAAAGAATGTGGCGGTGGTCGACCAGGCCGCCTCGTTGACGCAATGGCCTCTCTTTACAGCCGGTTCGCTTCACGGCCCGAACGGCGAGCGCGCCACCGTCGACCACGCCGTTCCTCTCGGGGCGCTGCCCTATGACGAGGTGCGCTCCTTGATGGCCCGGGCCGGCATTTTTGTATCGCCATCGCTGTACGAACCGTTCGGTCTGGCGGCGCTGGAGGCGGCTATGTCGGCAACCCCCCTGGTGCTCTCAGACATCCCGACCTATCGCGAACTATGGGACGGTGCCGCGATGTTCTTCGACGCGCGTGACCCGCATGATCTCGCTGCCTGCATCAATCGCCTTTCCAGTGATGCCGGGCACAGGTTAGAGCTCGGCCACGCCGCCTTCCGCCGAAGCCGCGGGTTCACTCTGGCGAGACAGGCAGCGGCCATGCGTGACGTCTACGAAAAGGCGGCGCTGGCCGTTGCGGAGCGCTGATCATGCGCTTTTTATTCTACACCCACTCGCTCGTCTCCGACTGGAACCATGGCAACGCCCATTTCCTTCGAGGCGTCATGCGCGAACTGGTGGCGCGCCGGCATCAGGCCATCGCTCTGGAGCCGGCTGACGGCTGGAGCCGATCGAACTTGCTGGCCGAGAAGGGATCCTTCGCGATCGAACGTTTTCGCAAGGATTTCCCCGAACTGATGCCGGTGACCTATGATGCCGGGTTCGACCATGAAGCATGGATCGCGGAGGCCGACGTGGTGATCGTCCACGAATGGACCGACCCGGAGCTTGTCGCTCGCATCGGCCGTGCCCGGGCCGATGGCGGCAAATTCACCTTGCTGTTTCACGACACACATCACCGCGCCGTGTCCGCCACCGAGGCCATGTCGGCGCTGCGCCTGGAACATTATGATGGCGTTCTCGCGTTTGGCGAAGCGCTACGCGAGAGCTATCTGCGCGCCGGCTGGGGCAAGCGTGTCTTCACCTGGCATGAAGCGGCGGACGATCGGCTGTTCAAACCGCACCCGGAAATGCACGCGACGTCCGACCTGGTCTGGATCGGAAACTGGGGCGACGACGAGCGGACGGCTGAACTCAAGGAGTTCCTGATCGGACCGGTGCGCGATCTGGGTCTTCAGGCCACTGTTCACGGTGTCCGCTATCCCGAACGGGCACTTGCCGATCTGGCTGCCGCCGGTCTGCGCTACGAAGGGTGGATCGCCAATGCCGACGTGCCGAAGGCGTTCGCCGCGCATCGTGTGACGGTGCACGTCCCGCGGCGTCCTTATCGTGAAGGCTTGCCCGGAATTCCGACAATCCGCATGTTCGAGGCACTTGCCTGCGGCATCCCGCTGATTTCAGCGCCATGGTCCGATGTCGAGCAGCTTTTCAGACCCGGCGTCGACTTCCTGTTTGCCGAGGATGGATCGCAAATGCGGCAACACCTCCAGGCGGTGTTGGCCGATCCCGATTTTGCGGCTTCCCTAATGACCTCGGGCCTTGAGACCATCCGCTCGCGGCATACCTGCCATCACCGCGTCGACGAGTTGTTCGACGTGCTTTGGCAATGCACGACCCTGCACACCGCCGAGCTGACCGCCGCAAAGGAAGCCGTTGCATGAAGATCGCATTCTATGGATCGAGCCTTTTGTCCTCCTATTGGAACGGCGCCGCAACCTATTACCGAGGATTGCTGAAGGCGCTTTCGCAACTGGGCTACGAAATCACTTTCTACGAGCCTGACGTCTATGACCGGCAGAAGAACCGCGACATCGAGGCGCCGAACTGGTGCTCTGTCGTCGTCTACGAGGCAACCCATCAAGCCCTGATGCAGGTTGCGGCGCGTGCCGCCGAGGCCGATATCGTTGTCAAGGCGAGTGGCGTCGGCTTCGAGGATGAGGCGCTGCTGCGCGCCGTGCTCGGCTACGCCCGCAGCGATGCGCTCATCGTGTTCTGGGACGTCGACGCGCCGGCGACGCTCGCCCAGCTGCGCGACGAGCCGGACCATCCGCTGCATCGTGCGCTGCAAGAAATCGATCTTGTGCTGACCTATGGCGGCGGCGATCCCGTGGTCTGGGCCTATCGCGCCCTGGGCGCGAACGAGTGCGTGCCAATCTACAATGCACTCGATCCCGAAACGCACCACCCGGTCGCCAGCAATGCGCGTTTTGCCTGCGACCTGGCGTTCCTCGGAAACAGGCTGCCGGATCGTGAAGCGCGCGTGGGATCGTTCTTCCTCGATCCTGCGAGCCGGCTGCCGGAACAACGTTTTCTGCTCGGCGGATCTGGGTGGGGCGACAAGCCGCTCCCCGCCAATGTCGACTGGCTCGGCCATGTCGGCACCTGTGATCACAACGCCTTCAATGTCACGCCAAAGGCGGTGCTGAACATCAGCCGCGACAGCATGGCCGCGAACGGCTTTTCACCCGCCACGCGTGTCTTCGAGGCGGCCGGCGCCGGCGCCTGCCTGATCACCGATGCCTGGCTCGGCGTCGAGCTGTTCCTGAAACCCGACGAGGAGATCCTTGTGGCGCGCGACGGCGGCGATGTCGCCGAAATCATGCAGGCGCTGACGCCTGTCCGGGCAAAGGCGATCGGCCAGGCCGCACTTCGACGCGTTCTCGCCGATCATACCTACGCGTTGCGGGCGGCCGTGGCTGATGCGGTCTTCAAACGGCATTTGACGCACGGGACCGTGGAGGCGGCCGAATGACCAAGCAGCTGGACATTGTCTTTCTCGGCCTGTCGCTTTCCTCGTCTTGGGGAAACGGTCATGCCACCACCTTTCGAGGTCTGCTGAAAGGCCTCCACCAACTCGGCCATCGCGTGACTTTTCTGGAGCGCGATGTGCCGTGGTACGCCAATCACCGCGATTTGCGCGATCCGGATTTCTGCGCCTTGCGCTACTATGAAACTGTGCAGGCACTGCAACGCGACTACGGCCGGTGTCTGCAACAGGCCGATGTCGTGGTGATCGGCTCTTTCGTGCCGGAAGGCCGCGCGGTGATCGACACCGTCGCTTCACTTTGCAAAGGACAACTCTGCTTTTACGACATCGACACACCCGTGACCCTGGCGAAGCTGTCGGCGGACGATTGCGACTATCTGAGCTGGCGCCAGATCCCCTACTTCGACATCTATTTCTCTTTTGCCGGTGGCCCGATGCTGACCGATCTGACACAGACCTTCGGCGCACGCCGAGCCGAGCCGCTCTACTGTTCGGTCGATCCGGAACGACATCACCACACCGCCGATCCAATCGGCTGGGACCTCGGCTATCTCGGCACCTACAGCGCCGACCGGCAAGCCACGCTCAATGCACTTCTGCTCGAGCCGGCACGGCGCATGCCGGATCGGCGTTTTGTCGTGGCTGGCTCGCAATATCCGTCCGACATCGACTGGCCCGACAATGTCGAGCGCATTGAACACTTGCCGCCGGCCGATCATGCCGCATTCTACAGCCGTCAGCGCTACACGCTGAACGTCACACGCAGTTCCATGATTGCGGCGGGATGGTCGCCCAGCGTGCGCCTTTTCGAAGCCGCTGCTTGCGGCACGCCGATCATCAGCGACCGCTGGCCAGGCCTCGACAGCTTCTTTCCCTCATCGACGATCCACACGGCCAAGAAGGCGGACAAGGTCGTCGCGATCCTATCGCGGGAATCGGCTCGGACACGTCTGGCCATGGCCGAACGGGCACGCGAACTCGTCCTTGCTTCCCATACCGGTGTGGCCCGGGCTTGCGAATTTATCACGGCGCTTACGCAAAAGGGGGCGGTGGTCCTCGATCTCGATATCGGAAGTGCAGCATGACTGGCAGACAGGAGAAAATCGCGATGCGACAATCAAAAAAGGCGCAAAGGGCAAAGACGGTGCTCGTCGCCGGTGGCGCGGGCTTCCTCGGTTCGCATCTTTGCGAAGCATTGTTACGCGATGGCTGGCGTGTGATCTGCGCCGACAATTTTCTTACCGGTCGCATGGAGAACATCAACGCGATCATGGACCAGCCGAGTTTCCGGTTGATCGAGCAGGATATCTGCCGTCCATTGGACCTTGGCGAGCCGGTGGATCGCATCTTCAACCTGGCATGCGCCGCCTCGCCGCCGCGTTACCAGGCCGATCCGATCCACACCACGCGAACCTGCGTCATCGGAACGTTGAACCTGCTCGAACTCGCCGCGCGCAACGACGCGGGATTGCTGCAGGCCTCTACGAGTGAAGTGTATGGCGATCCGGAGCAACATCCGCAGAGGGAAGACTATGTCGGCCATGTGAACTGCACCGGCCCACGCGCCTGCTACGACGAGGGCAAGCGCACGGCCGAGACACTCTGCTTCGATTATCTGCGAGCCGGGAAGGCCGACGTTCGTGTCGCGCGTATCTTCAACACCTACGGGCCGAGGATGGATCCGGCGGACGGCCGCATCGTTTCGAACCTGATCATGCAGGCGCTCGAGAAGCGCCCGCTGACGATTTTCGGCGACGGCATGCAGACGCGATCTTTCTGCTACGTCTCCGATCTAATCGACGGGTTGATGAGTCTCATGGATATCAACCCCAATCCGGGCAAGCCGGTCAATTTGGGCAACCCCGGCGAATTCACCATTGTGCGGCTGGCGGCATTGGTGAAGGCTATGACCGGCACCAAATCGGATATGACGTTCCTGCCGCTGCCGCAGGATGATCCTCGACGCCGGCAGCCCGACATCTCGCGCGCAAAAGCGCTGCTCGGCTGGACGCCAAGAGTGTCGCTCAACGAGGGGCTCGCGCGGACGATCAGCTATTTCGCCATGCTTGAAGGCGGCTCGATCGGCGATCAAATGGCAGGACGTTCGGCAAGGACGAGACCCACGTCAGGCGGGCTGCAGAACCTCCCTGCCTGATGCCGGGACCCCAGTCACATCTTCGCATCGATTCGCGTGGAACATCCGCGCAATCTTTTGGTTTGACGAGAGGACCACATAATGGAGGACCTCCTCATGTACCCCAAGCAATCTCGGACCGATATCGACAAGATGGCGGAACGAGAGACGGCTGCGTATCTGCGGCGAGCCTCGATCACCTATCTGGAGTGCTGTGTCAGCCTGATGATGACGCATCTGCAGCGGGAGGAGGTGGCCAGTATTCTTGAGCAGGAAGCAGACATGCTGCGAAGCCTGGATTGACGGCGACTATACCTTCATGGCCTGGCCCAGGAACTGTGTCAGTCCTGCCTCATATCGGTTTGCCGTCTCTTCCAGCCTTGCTCTTTCCCGGCCATTTTCGGATTGAGCGGCCATGCTCCACAACCCGAGCTGAAACGCCAAATAGCAAGGTTTGAAATAATCGATGAGTCCGGCGTCAACGCTGCTACCCATGCCGCCGATCAACGTCGCCGCCTCGGCTTTGGACAGCCCATATTCTACGCAGGCGCCGGCAAGGTCCCATTCTATCGGCTGGCAGCCGATCAGATCGTGTCCTCGGCAATGGTCGACAGCATCCGTCTTGATCAGCGTGCCATCGGAACCGACCAGAAACTCCCAGGGATGCAGCCTGCCGTCGATCTCGACCCGTTCCGATACCTGTGTGGGCGTCTGCTTCGAGAACCAGGTTCGCAGTCTCGCCGCCTGGCTTTCGCCCAAGGCTTCGGAAGCATTGTGAACGGCCATCTCCGCCAGCGCGAGCAATGATGCACCGGGTTCGCTGGTTCGCAGACTGGTCGCGCGCCAGGCCAGATAGCGTGTGACCGCCGCGACAAGTCTCTGCCTGGACAGCGGTAGCTGATCCATCGTGGTGCCATCGGTCCACCGTTCGACCAGAAAACCGTGGCAGAACCCCATGACTTGCGATCCGAATCCGGCGTGATGCAACATCTTGGCGGCTTCCATCTTGCGCAGCCCAGTTTTGCCGAGGCCGACAAATTTGACGAGCCAGCGATCTTGATCTGCGGAGGCCAGGAACTTTCGCCGTTCAGTGCCGCGTGCGCTCGGTGGCCAGCGCCTTTCGTCGGCGTAGTGAAGGGGGCGCCACGCTCCGCCGGATATTTCGGTCAAGCGCAATTTCGGACTGCCAACCACCTCGGCTACCCAATCGCGCAGCGTTTGCGAGCTTTCGGGAAAGGTGCGTTCGAACGTCATCGCCACTTGCTTGCGGCAGCGTCCCCATGTCTCCCGAACATCCGGCGACGCTTCGGCCCCCGGATCGCCCGAATGGCTGGGGAACAGGTGAATGCGCTCCGTATCTATGCCCTGTTTTCTCAGCCACGCGACGACAGCGTGGATCGAACTTCCCGACAGGCCGGGACCTTCATCGACGACAGCGAAGCGAGCCCTGGGCTCACTCCTCCAGGCAGCAACCAGCCGCGGATCGGCATTGACCCGCCGATCGAAAGGATGGCCGATCGGGCGCACGCTAATGGGCGCCGGCGCACCGATCGCGGCCGCCACCATGGCCGCCAGCCCCAGGCCGATGCTGCGGATGCCGATCACGCATGTGTTCGCATCGAGACCCGACTCCCGCCCCGCGCCGAGATAACTCTCTGGATAAAGCGCATAATGTGCGTAGCCTTCGGCCGAGCCGGTCAAAATTTCTGCCTTGCAATCGAGCCCGGCCAGCAATTGGAGAAGTCGCGAATCGATGCCGGCGCCCACGACGAACCCACTTCGCCACGATCTCGCCACCTCTGCCGCAAGTCCGACCAGCAACTCGGCGCCTAGCCGTTGTGAAGGCGAATTGGTGTCGACGCCCAGGACCTTGAAGTCGGCATCGGCGAGCCCCTGAACCAGCTCCGACGCACTGATGAATAACCCGACCAATGCAGCATGGCGCCGGATGCCGCAAGGCATCCGATCGAGGCTTTGGGCCAGTTCGATCGCTGTCTTTTGAAGTTGTGCTGCGTTCTGGGTCCGCTTGCTGTCGCCGTAGACGATCATCGACCGATTTCCGATTTTTGTCGTGCGGGCAACGCGGCGGGTGCAGCTTCGATCCATGCCGCCTCGCGCAATTTTTCGATAGACCAAGGAACATTCTGGCGCTGTGGCGGTTCGGCGCAAGGAACTTACCTTTGAACAGCATAAGGCGGCAGTTTCGTGGGATCGAAAAAGGTTCGTGTTGGTATCGTCGGGCTTGGCAATTGCGCATCCTCCCTGGTGCAGGGACTCTCCTACTATCGTGATGCAAAAAGCAACGAACCGATCCCGGGGCTGATGCATGCCGATCTCGGTGGCTATCACGTCGACGACATCGAGATTGTCTGCGCATTCGATGTCGCCAAAAACAAGGTTGGCCGCGACGTCGCCGATGCGATCTACGCCACCCCGAACAACACGTTCCGCTTTGCCGACGCGCCGACTACCGGTGTTCGCGTCGAACGCGGACCGACGCTTGACGGGATCGGCAAATACCTGCGCGACGCAATCGAGGAAGCGCCTGAACCGGTTGCCAATGTCAGCGATATCCTGCGCGACAGCGGAGCCGACGTAGTGGTCTCCTACCTTCCGGTGGGTTCGGAGGAGGCGACGCGCTTCTATGCTGAATGTGCTCTGGAGGCCGGCTGCGCCCTTGTCAATTGCATACCGGTTTTCATCGCCTCACGTCCGGAATGGCGCCGGCGTTTCGAACAACGCGGGCTGCCGCTGGTCGGCGACGACATCAAGAGCCAGGTCGGCGCGACCATTGTGCACCGGCTGCTGGCCAATCTCTTTCGCGAGCGCGGCGTGCGCGTCGATCGAACCTATCAGCTGAATTTCGGCGGCAACACCGATTTTCTCAACATGCTGGAACGCGAGCGGCTGGAATCGAAGAAGATCTCTAAGACGCAATCGGTAACCAGCCAGCTCGATGTTGCCCTGGAGCCGGGCAACATTCACGTCGGACCAAGCGATCATGTGCCTTGGCTTACTGACCGAAAATGGGCCTACATCCGCGTTGAAGGCACGACCTTCGGCGGCGTGCCGCTGAATGCCGAGCTGAAGCTGGAGGTGTGGGATTCGCCCAATTCCGCCGGCGTGGTGATCGACGCAGTGCGCTGCGCCAAGCTGGCCCTCGACCGCGGCATCGCCGGCGCGCTGACAGGCCCTTGTAGCTATTTCATGAAGTCGCCTCCCGAACAGTTCACCGACGCCGAAGCACGCCAGCGCACGCTCGCTTTCATCGCCGGCAAGGACGATCCTCTGCTGGATGCCGCGGAATGACGACGACGTTCTTTTTAATCCGCCATGCGGCGCACGACAATGTCGGCTCATATCTTGCCGGGCGCATGGCCGGTGTATACCTCGGCGAGTCCGGCAAGGCTCAAGCAGAGCACCTTGGCGGGCGCATGGCCCGAGAGACGATCGCGGCCATCCTATGCAGCCCGCGCGAACGCACCCAGGAGACGGCGCTGCCAATCGCACTCGCTTGCGGTGTCGGCGAAATCGCGATCTGCGCCGAACTCGACGAGATCGATTTCGGCGACTGGTCGGGCAAGACCTTCGATCAATTGAGCAGCGACGCCGGTTGGCGCGCGTGGAACGACCAGCGGCAGGAGGCCAGGACGCCCAGCGGCGAGACCATGCTGGATGTCCAGCACCGCATCGTCTCTCTAATGAACGGCGTCCGCCAGCTGCATCAGAACGAATGCGTCGCCCTGGTTAGCCACGCCGACGTGATCAAGGCGGCCGTTTGCAAGGTGCTTAACTTGCCGGTCGGCGACTGCTTTCGCTTCGACATCGATCCCGCCTCGATCACGACGATTGTGTCGGGCGACTGGGGCTCAAAGCTCGTGCGATTAAATGAAGCTGCCTGACGAGGAAGTTCCCGATGCGGATGGTCATTTTCGGTCTCACCGTTACATCTTCATGGGGGAACGGCCATGCGACGCTCTGGCGCGGACTGATCCGCGCGCTCGCCCGTCTGGGCTGGTCTATCACCTTTTTCGAATGCGACACTCCCTATTATGCCGGGACCCGCGATCTGGATCAGCTCGATGGAGGCAACGTCGTTATCTATCCGGACTGGGAGGATATCCGCCGCGTCGCGGAGCGTGCGATGAAGCAAGCGGACGTCGTCGTCGTCACGTCCTACTGTCCCGACGCCGTTGAGGCTTCGCGCCTGGCCCAGCATACAAGTCGTGGACTGCGTGTCTTTTACGATCTCGATACTCCGGTGACGCTTGCCCGCCTCGAGCACGGCGAGCGTCCGCCCTATTTCGGACCAGAGGGACTTGCTGACTATGACCTTGTACTGAGCTACACCGGCGGCCCGGCGACCGAGGCGCTGAAGACTGTGCTCGGCGCGCGCCGCGTGATGCCGCTCTACGGCCATGTTGATCCGGACCGGCACCGGCCGGCAGAGAAGCGGGCGGAATTCGTCGGTGGTCTGTCCTATCTCGGGACCTACGCGACGGATCGCCAGGCCGGCGTCGATAAGCTGCTGGTCCGCCCGGCCATGCGCCTGCCTGATCAACGCTTCATCATTGCCGGCGCGCAATATCCGCAGGAATTCCCGTGGAGCGACAACATCTTCTTTGTCAGGCATTTGCCGCCAGCCGATCATCCGGCCTTCTTCTCGTCGTCGCGGCTGACGCTGAACGTCACCCGGGAAGCTATGGCGCAAAAGGGCTGGTGCCCGTCGGGGCGCCTCTTCGAAGCGGCCGCGTGTGGGGCTGCCATCGTCACCGACGTATGGCCAGGCCTTTCGGACTTCTTCGAACCCGGCCGCGAAGTCCTGCTAGCCCATGAGACGGATGACGTAGTCGCCGCGCTGGAATTGCCGGAGCACGAACTTGACGGCATCCGAAGACGCGCCCGCGAGCGGGTCTTGAGCGAGCACACTTCCGCTAAGCGTGCAGCGGAACTGGACAAAATCCTGGCCGACGCCTTGCAAAATCCCGTCAGCAAACCGATGGAGGAAGCAGTCTGATGTTGGGCATTGTGCCCGCCGCCGGGCGCGGTAGCCGCATCCAACCGCTCGGCTTCTCGAAGGAGCTGCTGCCGGTTGGCAGCCGGATCGACGGTCAGACCGAACGTCCTTGCGCCGTAAGCGAGTATCTGGTGAGGCGCATGGTCCAGGCCGGCGTCGACAAGATTTGCTTCATCATCGGATCGGGCAAATCCGACATTCTCGAATACTACGCCGCCGGTTATGGCGAGGCAGCGGCTCTCTTTGTGGTGCAGCCCAACCCCGTCGGTCTCTGCGATGCGATTTTCCGAGCAGCGCCCCTCGTCGCGGCCGACGAGGTCGTCCTCGTCGGCCTTCCGGATACGATCTGGTTTCCCGAGGACGGGTTCTGTCATTTGCCTGACGATCAGCTTTCATTTTTGCTATTCCCGGTGGGTCGCCCGGAGTTCTTCGACGCCGTCGTCACCGAAGATGACGAGCGCGTTATCGAAATCCAGGTCAAGCGACAGGACGCGTCCACGAATTGGGTTTGGGGGGCGTTCAAAATGCCTGGCCAGATCCTGCATCGGCTTGCCACACTCTGGCGCGAGCGCGACGGTCGTGACGAATATATTGGCACGTTGATCAACGCCTATCTCGCGACCGGGGGGGTGGCCTACGGGATCAAGGCAGGGTCCGCTTATGTCGATGTCGGCACTTTCAACGGCTATCGCACAGCCCTGCGGTTGCTTGAAGACGGCGTTCCGTCCGCTCGTCACCAGCCCACTACGATCATGTCCGGGGCGCATTCGCATGTACCTGTCGTTCCGGGGGAAGGAGCGTGACCATGTTGCATTCCCATGCCGAAATCCGCCGCCGCATCGACGCGCTCGGCCCTTGGTTCCACAACATGGAACTGGCCGGCGTCGAAACCGCGCCTAACCACTTTCTCGGCAACTACCCGCTGATCAAATGGCGCAAATTCGCCGATGCCATACCCGCGGATCTGGCCGGCAAAACTGTGCTGGATATTGGCTGCAATGCGGGTTTCTATTCGATCGAGATGAAACGGCGAGGCGCTACACGCGTCCTCGGCATAGATTTCGACGAGGCGTATCTGGCACAGGCCCGCTTTGCCGCCGAGATCGCGGACTGCGAGATCGAATTCCGGAAACTTTCGGTCTACGACGTCGGCGCCCTGCGCGAGACATTCGATGTCGTGCTGTTCATGGGGGTGCTTTACCATCTGCGCCACCCCCTGCTCGCGCTCGACCTGATCCGTGAGCACGTCGCCGGTGACTTGATGATCTTCCAGTCCATGCAACGCGGCAGCAAGGATCTGCCCGAGTTGGAAGAGAACTATCATTTCTGGACGCATGATTTGTTTGAGCGGTCGGAATTTCCCAAGCTGCATTTCATCGAACACCGCTATGCCGACGATCCGACCAATTGGTGGATACCGAACCGGGCCTGTACCGAGGCGATGCTGCGCAGTGCCGGTTTCGAGATCGTGCTGCATCCCGAGCAGGAGGTCTATTTCTGCCGCGCTGCCGGCGATCCGGCCGGCGGTGGCGCGATATATCCGTCGAAAGGAAAGCTCCATGATTGAAGCCGCGATGATCTGGAACGAGCCCAACAACAAATCGCATTGGGACCCTGAGCTCGACCCCGATTGGAGCCGCTTTGCCAGGATGGCAATCCTATCGGCGGACGCGATCGCGTCCGAGAACCCAGCTCTGACAAAAGTGCTTGGCGGCATCTCGCCGATAGATCCCGGCTTTATCACGCGCATGAAGGAATTCGGGGTGTTGGACCATGTCGACGCCGTCGCGGTTCACGGCTTCCCCCTCGACTGGAACCTGTGGCAAATTCAGGAATGGCCGCACAAGATCGGTGAGATCGCGGCCGTCACCGATCTCCCCATCTGGGTCAGCGAGGTCGGCGTGTCGACCTTCGGGGCCGAGGAAATACAGGCCTGGGGCCTCAAGCGAACCGCCGAATTGCTGCTCGGCAACGCACCCCGCATCCAGTGGTACAGCCTCTACGACCTTCCGCGTGAATGGGAAGCCACGACACGGCATCGCGAAGCGGAGGGATCCTCCTATTATCGTCACTTCCACATGGGGCTGCTGCGCCAGGACGGCACGCCGAAGCCGGCGCTTGAGGAATTCCCGCGCTACACACCCGAAATGGGACTGGTGCAGTGGTTTCATTTCGAGGACCCGCGACTGGACAACTCTATTGCCTGGATGAAGAGGCTCGGCGTTACCAACATGCGCACAGGGCTTTCCTGGGCCGACAGCTTCAGGCCGAATGCGTTGGACTGGTTCGATCGACAGATGGAGGCACTCGCCGATTTCGACGTAACGGTCACCTTCTGCTTCACGCCCGAACATCGGGGGATGATGCCTCACCACACCAGCCCTCCCCTGGTGCCCGAGGAATTCGCCGAGTTCTGTGCAACGATGATCCGCCGATACGCGCCCGGACTGACGTCCGCCTCGCGCCCGACGCAGCGGGCCTCGCGTGAGGCCCTCATGCGACCCGGTCCGTCATTAGATGAACCGACCGGAGTAGAAGCTCACGGTTCCGCCACCAATTCACTGGCTCTGGCACCGTGGCTCAGCCGGCCATGACGCTCACCGTCCTCAATGTCGCCTATCCTCTCGCGCCTGTCGGACCGGATGCGGTTGGGGGTGCCGAACAGGTCCTGTCGCTGCTTGACCGAGCGCTGGTTCGCGCGGGCAATCGATCAATCGTCGTCGGCTGCCGGGGCTCCAGCGCGAGCGGCACGCTTGTGGAAATACCGGCTGAAAGCGGCGTGCTCGACGAAACGGCCAAGAGCCGCGCGCAGCAGGCTCATCGCGCTGCGATCGCCGCCGCCCGCGCCAATTGGCCGATTGATGTGGTTCATCTGCATGGTATCGACTTCGACGCTTATCTGCCAGACGACGGCCCGACCTTGGTGACCCTTCACCTGCCGCTGGACTGGTATCCGGCCGAGGCATTGCGCCCGAAGCGCGACGACGTGTGGCTTCATGCAGTCTCGACCGCCCAGCAGAAAACCGCGCCACCTGGCGCCAGGCTAGCGGCGCCAATTCCGAACGGCGTCGACATCGAGGCGCTCGGCCTGCCGCAAGCGAAACGCGACTTCGCCCTGGTTCTCAGCCGTATCTGTCCGGAAAAGGGCATCCACCTAGCGCTGGATGCCGCCAAGCAAGCAGGTGTGCCGCTGGTTGTCGGCGGTAAGGTTTATTCCTATGAACTGCACACGCGCTACTTTCGCGATGAGGTCCAACCCCGCCTCGACGGCCGCCGACGCTTCCTTGGTCCGCTCGGTTTCACCGCCAAGCGGCGCTTTCTCAACGCGGCGCGCTGTCTGGTCATCCCGAGCCTTGCCGCCGAGACCAGTTCGCTTGTCGCCATGGAGGCGCTGGCCTGCGGCACACCGGTGGTCGCCTTTCCGCATGGTGCGCTGCCCGATGTCATCGAGCATGGCAAGACTGGCTTTCTCGTCAACACGATCGAGGAGATGGCGCAAGCCATCATTGCGGCGTCCAGCCTGGACGCCGAGGCATGCCGGGCCGAGGCACGGCGGCGGTTTTCGCTGGAGCGAATGATCTCGTCTTACATGGACGCCTATCATGCGCTGGCGCGACTTGGCACAGATGCCAGGCGCCTCGCCATCGCACCGTGAGCGAAGCTTTGTTGCGCAGCGAGATCATCGATGACCCGGCGCAATTCGAAACGCTTGCGCCACACTGGTGGAAACTGTGGGAGCAGAGTTCTTCGGCGACCCCGTTTCAGTCTCCCGCCTGGCTGGTGCCATGGTGGCGCACATTCGCGCCCGGAGGTCTAGCGATGGTCGCGGTTTGGCGCGGAGGCGATCTGATGGCGCTGGCGCCGCTCTATCTCGAGCACGGGATCGACGGCTCGAAATTGCTTCCGGTCGGCATTTCGCTCAGCGACTACCTGGATATCCTTTGTGTTCCCGGCACCGAGGCTCCGGTCCTCGCTGCTGTTGTCGACAAGATCCTCTCGGTTGAATGGTCTCAATGGATCTTGTCAGATTTGCCGGAGGGGGGTGTCGGTTTTGCGATCACGCATCCTGACCTGAAAGCCGGACGGCCAGTCGCTCATAGCGCTTGCCCCGTGCTCGCCCTTGCCGGCGACGAAACTCTTACGGGCTCTGTGCCCTCCCGACGCAGGCGCCAGTTGCGGCGGGCGCGCCGGGCCGCGTCCAGACGCGGCCGGACCGCGTTGTCCTCCGCACGCGGCGATCCCCAGGCTTGCCTCGATCATCTAATACGCCTGCACGACGCGCGCTGGACCGGGCGCGGAGGTGGCGTGTTGGCCAAAGTCGCCGTAGAAGAATTCCACAGGCGCTCGCTTCCCTTGCTCGACGCTCGCGGCTTGGTCCGATGCTGGCTGTTCGCGATCGACGGCAGGACCGTCGGCGCCTATTACGGCTTCCATGATCGCGGTCGTGCCTATGCCTATCTCGGGGGCTTCGACCCTGCCTATTCCGAGGAGAGTCCAGGCGCGATTTTAATCGGCCACGCGATCGCGGAATCGATCCGCGAAGGTGCCCGCGAGTTCGATTTCCTGCGTGGTCAGGAGGCCTACAAATATGGCTGGGGCGCCGTCGACAGGTGGACCATGCGCAGGATCTGGACGCGGAGTTGATAGGGTGAGGGCAACCGGGTCAAAATCCGCCCACCGCCGCAGATCGATTAAAGCGGTCGTAGAAGACTGCATGGCGGACGCTGTTTGCGCCGAAGCCGTCGTAGCCAGGCTGGCGCTTCATCTGCAGGTGGAAGTCGCGGTGGCGGAATTGGCGGAGATCGTGCGGGAGGTCGTTCCCTCCGATTCGCGAGACGCGGAAAGGCTGCAGGACGTGGCCGGGCTGCTTCGCCGCGAACCCGGCGCGTTTGCCAAGTTGCGGGCGACGGGCGAGGCCGTTCGGCACGTACGCGATCACCATGAGACCGGTGCCGCTGTCGTCACGCGGCTGGCCACGAGCTTCGATGCGGCCGCGGCTATTTCGGAAGCAGCGAGTGTCCAGCTCGCATCGCTCGGCGATGACGGAAGGCTGTTGGCCATGACCGAGGACGTCGCTGCATGGCTCAAGGAGCAGGACTTCACTGGAACCGACCGGGATATTCTGGACATTGGTTGCGGCATCGGCCGTTTCGAGCGCGCGCTTTCCAAATCATTCAATCGGATAGTCGGCATCGATATATCCTCACGGATGATTTCCATCGCCTCCGAACGATGCGCCGCGCTGGGCAATGTCGAGTTGCGGCAAACCTCCGGTCTCGATCTGACCGAATTCGACGATGGTAGTTTCGATTGCGTGCTGGCGGTCGACAGCTTTCCCTATCTGGTTCTGGCCGGCATGGCCGAGCGGCACTTCGATGAGATCGCACGCGTCCTGAAACGGTCGGGCTGGCTGGCCCTTCTGAACTATTCCTATCGCGGATCTCTTTTTTTGGACCGCGCCGACATCGGCCGTCTGGCGGAAACTCACCAATTGCGGGTTGTCATCAACGGCGAGAAGCCATTCCGGTCATGGGATGGAGACGCATTCCTGCTCGCTCGCCGCGGTGGAACATTACCGCGCGCCGCCAGTTCCGACGTCGAACCAAGAGGCTGAAGACCGTCACCGACCCGAAGAGGAAACTATGGCATCCGGCAAGCGCAAGGGAACCGGGCTGACGCGATGACCGTACCAAAGACAAGGTCGGAGAAAACGTGATTCGCCAATCGCGACAAAAAACAGCAAAGCAAAGTGCGCGGACCTGATGGCAATCGCCTCAAGTCCGACCAATATGAGGACCATGCCGCGAACTAATTGCCTGAGGATTGAACGCTGTCACATCGCATTTTGGCCCCCAGCGATATCAGGCCAAGGGAATAAACCTGTGCAAGGGCCACTGGCAATCATGCCGGCGGCAGACATCCCCTTGTAATCTCGGGCATTTGTCGCCACACTGAGTTCAAGGAACCGCTCTTATCAAGAGAATTCGGATGTCTCGTTCGAGGGATGATATGATCGACTCCCAGTTTGGTCTGGCCATGGATCGAGAGATCGCTTCTCTCCTCGATGCCATAGAGCGGGAAAGCATTCCAGACCGGCTGACCAGGCTGGCAATGGAGCTGCAAAACGCGCTGATCGAGAAGCGTCGACGTGACCTGAAGAACTGACTATCTGCGGCTGTCCATACCGAGTTGCCCATCGGATAGATGATTTCGTCTTTCCATCAATGTCTGCAGCGAACTCTCCCCAAGCAACTCGAGAATATTGGCGCGCGCGCGGTTCAGCCGACTTTTGACCGTCCCTACCGCGCAGCCGCATATCTCGGCCGCTTCCTCATAGCTTACTCCCAGAACGCCAATCAGCATCAGAACCTCGCGTTGGTGCTCCGGTAGCTTTTGGATGGCGCAATGCACTTCCCTGCTCTGAACGCTCCATTCCTGGGTGGCTTCCAAAAACGGCCTGGATGACGCGCAGTCGAGCAGGCCTGGCGCTTCCCGGGCGGCAATCTTGATCCGCGTATAATACGTATTGCGCATGATGGTGAAGAGCCACGACTTCATGCGTGTGCCAGGTTCGAACTTGTCGATATTGGCGAGACCCTTGGTCAGCGTCTCCTGTACCAGATCGTCGGCATCGTCGGGCACGCGACAGAAGGTACGTGCGAAAGCCCGCATGGCCGGTATGAGCCCAACTATGGAAACTTCATTGGTTTCCTGATCGGCCGAAATGTAGCCTTCGGATGACAAGGGTCCAGCTCCCCGAAGAAGAGTGTACGAATGCAGCCCCTGCTAAATGCATGGAAGTTTGGTTCGTTCCTCGCATGCGAGACAACTCTGCAGAAATTCGGCGTGGATCGAAACAGCTATCATCCTGTCGGGAGGACGCCTACCTAAGAGGCGAGGTCTCCTCGAATATGGGTGCGCTGCGCACAAAGCCGCCTCCCTGGCGTCGATGTCGACTGGACGATAACGGCCGAGCCTGTATGCGACCACCAATTTTTCCTCGGCGGCGCATAGGCTGAAGCCCCACGCCGCCACCTTAGCGGTGACGCTGAAGCTCCTCCGCCGGCCCTCGGGTCATGTGGCTGCCCGGTTGGCGGTGGAGGTTCCGATGAGAAACCTCTCCTACCGCTCGCATCCAAGTTGAGGCGAGTTATGTCAGGTGAAATGACCATCAACGACGACCCTCGTGGGCGCGGTCGACAGATCGACAATTGGGACTCCCCGCTCGCATTCGCCGGGGTGGGAGGCTTCCTGACCGATTCTGTCGCCCTTGCCGATCTCAACCACAAAAGGCGGATTGCTCAAGATGGGGACCACGAGCATCAAATTTACCTTGCGTAGACGTCGCAGCTAGCGGCCACGCGGGCGGTCACATGGACTGCCTTTAGCGCGATCAGGTGCCGACACTGACCCTCTCGGCTTGGGCGAGCATCTCCACAAATCGCGTCACCTTGGGCGGCCGGAAGCGGGCGGCCGGATACACAGCATGGATGCCGCCGGAGGGTAGGTTCCACGCGGGTAAAACGGGCACCAGCCGGCCGGCCGCGAGGTGGTCGCCAAGGGCAAAGTCTGGAAGGATGGACATTCCGCCGCCGGCCAGGGTCGCCTCCAGCACGGCCGGGGTGGCGTTGATTGTCAGCCCAAGCTTCATCCGCACTGTGCGCCGATCGTGTTCACCTCGCGTGAAACGCCATACGAGCGGCTCTTTCAGCGCGACATTCGCGATGAAGGGCAACTCGGATAGATCCTCGGGTTCGGCGGGCGATAGGCTCCTCGCCAGATCAGGCACCGCCACGAGAATCTGCTGAAAGGAACCGATCCTGCGTGCCTGAAGACTCGAATCCACCAGCCAGCCCGCGCGGATCGACAGATCGATCTGGTTCGCAATCAGATCGATCCTGATGTCCGAAAGCATCAGTTCGACACGACATGCCGGATAGGTGCGACAAAACCGGGCTGCAAGCGGCGCGATGGTGGTTGTGCCATAATCGTTCGGCGCAGTGACCCGCAGAACTCCCATTGGCTGAGCGTTTGTTTGGGCTAGCTCGTTGAAGGCCGCCTCGGCCTCCCGCAGAATCATGGCGCATCGCGCGTGAAGCTGCCGGCCTGCCTCGGTCGGCTCAACCCGCCGCGTCGTGCGAAGCAGAAGGCTTGTCTTGAGTTCCTGTTCAAGTCGCGCCACCTGCTGGCTCACGACAGTCTTGGTAATGCCGAGACGCTCCGCCGCTCGGGTGAAGGAAGCTGCCTCCACCACCGCGGCGAAGTAGGCCAGCCTATTGAGATTGATCGTTTCCATGGTCGTCGCTCCGCAGGATTGTGTGTCTATAGCTTACATTGAATCCAACTCGTCGGGATTTATCGACCAATCAAGACAATGCATCTTTTGCGCATTGAGTTCAGCCGCCGGCTGATCTGCCCAGCATTCGAAGGGTCCCCGCATGACGACGGCGAAAATGTTTCCGGCTATCGGCCACCTCTATGAGGCCCGCTTTGGCGAACTCGCGTTTCATTTAAAGTTCGATAGCGACGGGGAAACCATGCGGTTTGCCCCTGAGCAAATGGACAACTTCGCCAAGGCGGAGGCAGTGACCTATCGGGCAATCCCCATTCGGCAGGGCGTGTTCATGGTGACCTGGATTGAGGCTGACGGGACGACCGTGACCCACGTCGAGGATTTCGAGAATGGGGTCATCCATACCAACATCACCAAGCCCGATCGCAGCTTCCTCAATTTGTCCGGCACTTGGGCCCGGTTGACGTAGTCCTGGCCTCGAGCGCGCAGACCGATTTCTTTGCCCATCACAAAAGGAGTTTCAAAATGCTCACCAGGAGACAGATCATGAAAACTTCCGCTGCCATCGCCGCGGCCGCTTTTGCTCCCGCCGATCTAGGCCGCGCAAGCGGGACCGGACTCGTCTGGAAGCACTTTCCCGCCGGCTCGAACGGCTTCTTCCGCGCTCCAGTCCTGCTGTCGGGATCATCCGAAGCGTTGCTGATCGACGGCGGCTTCAGCTATCCGGACGGGCGTTTCCTGGCAGACGCAATAAAGGCCAACGGCAAGAAGCTGACGGCAATTTATGTCAGCCAATCGGACCCTGACTATTACTTCAGCCTGAAGCCGATCCGTGAGGCTTTTCCAGATGCGAAGGTCATTGCGGCCTCGGAAACGGTGGCGGCAATTAAAGGCTCGGTCGACAAGAAGCTCGCCGTCTGGGGCCCGCAGCTCAAGGAGAATGGCCCGCAGGTACTGGCCGATATCGTCATGCCTGAAGCTTTTGATGGTCCATCGCTGACAGTCGACGGCGAAACGGTTGAGATCGTTGCGGCTGCAGGTCTTGCCAACCGTCGATATCTGTGGGCGCCTTCGATCAACGCGGTTTTCGGCGGCGTACTGATCTTTGCCGGCGTGCATGTGTGGACGGCGGACACCCCGACCAGGGAATTGCGTGCAGCCTGGATCGACAATCTCGACAAGATCGCCGCCAGGAAGCCCGCTGTCGTCGTGCCAGGGCACCTGATGCCGGAGTCTGCTACCGATATCTCGGCCATAGAGCACACAAAGACCTACCTGCAGGCCTTCGAGGAAGAGTTGGCCAAGGCTGCCGACGCCGCCGCGCTGAAGGCCGCCATGGAGGCCCGCTTTCCGAACCTCGGCATGGGCGTCGCTCTCGACATCGGCTCGAAGGTTGCCAAAGGCGAGATGAAGTGGGGCTGAGGTGAGATGCAATCTCGAGCGGCCGGAGAATGTGGGAATTCCGGCCGCTTGCTTTGACCCTCGCCCGCCCGGAAGGCGCCGCTTCTAAAGCGGCTGATTGATGCGTTCTCGCCGTTGCGGCGAATATAGTTAGCATGTTAAGTTCCTGGCCGTTGCATCGGCGCTGCCGTTGCATCGCAAATCCCGCATCAAGACGGGAGACGAAATGAAGATGGAGGAGACTATGCTCGACCACCACGTGAGCATCGCCGACGGCGAGGCTTTCCTGTCCGCTTCGCGGATGCTGTTCGGCCCTATCACGCAGCGCTTCTCGCGCGGCGAGGCGCCCTCCCTGCCGAAGCTGATCTCGGTCGATCTGGGCTCCTGCCGGCTCTCGGAAATCAGGGCGAAGTCCCACCTAGTCGTCAACGACCGCGCTTTTTGGCGCAGCTTCGATCCGGACGCGATCAAGATCCTGATGCAGCTCAAGGGCCGCAGCCGCTTTGAGCAGCAGCAGACGGCGATAGATCTCGGGCCGCGCGCGGCGATCATCTACGATCCGGTGCGAGCCTATTCGTTGCAGAACCTCTCCGATGTCGATCAGCTCATCCTGCAGGTACCGCGCTCGACCTTTGGCGACGAGACGCTGGCGCGCCTTTCGGTGCCGGTGCCGCTGCCTGGCGAGGGCGACAGCCTGACTCATATCGTGTCCGGTCTGATGCAGATGGCGATTGGCGAGGCACACAAGCTCGACGAAGCCGGCTGCCGCCGCGTCGGCGAAAGCCTGATTCAGCTCGTCAACGGGCTGATACAGGCGAAGCCCATGGCGCCGGCGTTCCGCCGCTCGCCGCTGGAAGCGCTGCGCGAGCGCATCGTCGCCTATATTGACGCCAACCTGGCGCGCAGCAATCTCTCGGCCGAGGACATAGCCCGCCACATGGGCTGCTCCCGCCGCTACCTGCACCGCGCCTTCGAAGGCGAAGGCATGACACTGGAACGTTTCGTCTGGGACAGGCGGCTGGAGCGCAGCAAGGAGGAGCTTTTGTCCCCTGCCCGCGCCTCGGCCTCGATTTCGGAAATCGCCTTCGCCTGTGGGTTCAATTCCAGCGCGCATTTTTCAAGGGCGTTCAAGAGCAAGTATGATGTCGCGCCGAGGGAACTGAGGGAGAGGTTAAGGACGGCGGTGCATTAGGCGCGTGGGTCTGAACGGCGGAGTTCGGGCGCTGCATTCATCGGGAAGCTTATCGCCTACGCCAGCTTTGCCTTGCCCGCAAAGCTGCGCATCAGCCCCTTCGGTAAAAACAGCATCGCCAGGATGATGGTCAGCCCCGAGACCACCGGGTGATAGTCCGGCACCACAATGCGCGCGAGGTCGAAGACGGCGTACATGACCAGCGCGCCGAGGATGGGGCCGAGCAGCGTGCCGGTGCCGCCGACCACCGTCATCATCAGCGGCAGCAGCATCCAGTCGAGATCGAAGACCGAGTCCGGGCCGACATGGAAAATGTAAAAGGTGTAGAGGCTGCCGGCGACGCCGGCGATGAAGGCGCTGCCGGCGAAGGCCGCCACCTTGACCTTCAGCACATCGATGCCGTTGGCCGACGCCGCCATCTCGTCGTCGCGCACCGCGATCAGCGCCAGCCCATAACGTGAGCGCATCAGAGCGCGGATGGCGAGCGCGGTGCCGACCATCAGCCCGAGCGCGACCCAGTAATGCGGACGCAGCGTGTCGAACAGGCCGGCGGGCGCGACGATGCCGAAGGCGCTGCCGGTGAAGTCGCCGCCATTGACGAACAGCACCTTGACGATCTCACCGAAGCCGAGCGTGCCCAGTGCGAAATAGTCGCCGCGCAGCTTGGACAGCAGCGGCACGCCGATGATGGCCGCTGCAAGGGCCGCCACCACGCCGCCCAGCGCCATCGTCACCGGATCGAAATAATAGATGCCGGGGTGCGTGTCATAGAGCGAGCCCCAGATATAGTTGCCGGTCCACAGGATGGCGGTGGTGTAGGCGCCCAGCCCGAAGAAGGCGTGGCTACCGAGGCTGATCTGGCCGCCGTAACCGGCAACAAGGTTCCAGCTCTGCGCCATGATGGCGTAGAGGAAGACGAAGAACAGGAACGAGAAATAATAGGCGTCGACAGCACCTGGCAGGAGCGGCAGCAGCGCGAGCGCCGCGACGACCACAATAGCGATCCATTTGAAGGCTTTGATCATCTCTCAAGCCTTCTTGTAGGGCCGGCTGAACAGGCCTTCCGGCTTGAACATCAGCACGGCCAGGAACACGCCGTAGGCGATGGCGTTGGTCCAGCCCCCGGAAATGAAGAACTGGACGTAGGCTTCGATCAGGCCGAGCAGGATGCCGCCGGCGAGCGCACCGGTGACGTTGCCGATGCCGCCCAGTGCCAGCGCCACCAGCGCCTTCAGGCTGAAGATGAAACCGGCGAAGGGGTTGAACGGGAAGGTGGTGGCGACGGCCACACCGGCTGCGCCCGCCAGCGAAATGCCGATGGCGAAGGCAATGGCGTTGACGCGGTGCGGGCTGATGCCCATCAGCGTCGCCGCGTCCATGTCTTCCGAAGCGGCGCGCACCGCCTTGCCGACAATGGTCTTGCGCAGGAAGAGCATCACCAGCCCGGTGCCGGCAAGCGCGATCAGGAAACCCATCGTGCGGGTGAACGAGGTGCGGACGCCCAGCAGCTCGATGCCGGTCGCCGTATAGCTCGTCACCACGCCGGCGGTGTTGCCGCCCCAGACCACGGTCATCAGGTTCTGCACCAGGAACATCAGGCCGACGGCGATCAGCAGCGAAACGTTGCGGTCTTCCTCGGCAGCCGCCTTGCGGAACAGGCCCTGATACATCAGCCAGCCGACACCGAGCCCGACCGGCACGACAATGAGCAGCGACAGGAACGGGTCGATGCCGAGACCGTAGAACAGCGCCCGCACGAAATAGGCGGCCAAAATGATCATCGCGCCCTGGGCGAGGAAAATCAGCCGCATGGTGCCGAAGATGAGGCTGAGGCCCACGGCGGCGACACCGTACATGGCGCCGCCGAGCGCGCCGTTGAGCGAGAGCTGGAGCAGGATGTCGGGAGGGGGCAATTTGAACATCTGATCTACTCCAACACGCCCATATAGGCTTTCTGGATTTCGGGATCGGCGATCAGCTCGGCGCCGGTGCCTTGCATGGCGAGCGAGCCGGTCTGGAGCACGAAGGCATAGTCGGCGACCTTCAGGGCCTGGTGGATGTTCTGCTCGACGAGCAGGATGGTGACGCCCTGAGCGTGTAAGGTCTGGATGAGCGAAAACATCTGCTGCACGACCAGCGGGCTGAGACCCAGCGACGGTTCGTCAAGGATGAGCAGCGACGGCTCCGACATCGTGGCCCGCGCGATCGCCAGCATCTGCTGCTCGCCGCCGGAGAGCGAACCGGCCTTCTGATGGACGCGCTCCTTGAGGCGCGGAAACAGCGCATAGGCCTTGTCGAGCAATACCTTGGTGCGCGGCCGCGCCTTGGGCTGGAAGGCGCCGAGTTCAAGATTTTCTAGCACAGTCATCTGGCGGAACAGGCCGCGGCCTTCCGGCACATGCGCGATGCCCATGGAGGCAATCTCCTGCGGCGCCTTGCCGACCAGCGATTGGCCGGCCAGCCTGATATCGCCGCTTTTCGGCTTGAGCAGGCCGGAGACGGTCCTGAGCAGCGTCGTCTTGCCGGCGCCATTGGCGCCGACGATGGCGACAATGGTGCCGGGGTCGACATGGAGCGAGACGCCCCACAGCGCGCCGACGTCGCCATAGGCGACCTGGAGATCGCTTACTTCAAGCAGCCGGTTCGCCAAGATAGGCCTCTATGACTTTGCGGTTCTGGGTGACTTCGCGCGGCGTGCCGTCGGCGATCTTTTCGCCATGGTCGAGGACGATAACGCGGCTGCATACTTTCATGATGGCGTCGACCTTGTGCTCGACCCAGAGCATCGAAAGACCAAGCTCGGCGCGCACGCGGCGAATGACGTCGACCATGCGCTTGATCTCGGTCGGGTTGAGGCCCGCCATCGGCTCGTCGAGGAGCAGCAGCGCTGGGTCTGAGGCAACCGCGCGCGCGATCTCCAGCATGCGGCGGTCGGAAAGTGTCATATGCGCAGTGCGCATGTCGCGCCGGGCGGTGAGGCCGACCAGTTCGAGCGCGGCATTCGCCGCCTCGGTCGCATGCTTGACGCGGCCCCCTGCCCCGTAGACGGCGCCGACCATGACGTTCTCGAAGGCGGTCATGGTCAGGAAGGTGCGCACCAGCTGGAAGGTGCGGGCGATGCCAAGCCTGGAGATGCGGTGCGGTGCGATACCGGTGATGTCGTTGCCGCGAAACAGCACCCGCCCTTGCGTCGGCGCATAGATGGCGGTGATGACGTTGAACAGCGTCGATTTGCCAGCGCCGTTGGGGCCGATCAGCCCGATCAGTTCGTTGCGGCCGACGGCGATGTCGACATTGTTGAGCACGACGAGCCCGCCGAACCGCTTCTGGACCGCCTCGAGGCGAAGCAGGGTTTCGTTAGGCTGCATCGTGTTTCCGTTTCTCCGGTGAGCGCAATTGGGTGTGGGAAGCTGCCAGGATACGCGAGGCCCTGTGGCCAGCCCTGTCTCTCCGTCACTATGCGGGGAGAAAAGCCCAGCGGGGCAATGAGGGGCAGCGCCAACGTTCGTAGGGGTGCCTCCCCTTGCGAACGCCCTGCCCCCGCCTGTCAGCGCTTGTCCCAGGCCGGGGCCGGCTTGTAGGTCCAGGTGCCGTCCGGATAGATGAGCTGGTGCTTGCCCTGCCACCATTGCGTGGCGACGCTCGGGATCAGCGCGAAGCCGGTCTCGTCGAACTTCAGGTCGCCGACCACGGTGTCCTTGAACTCCTGGCCGAAGATCGCGTCGTGGATCGCCGCGGCATCGGTGCTGCCGGCCTTCTCGATCGACTGCGCCAACACTTGCGCATTGGCATAGAAGGCGCCGACGGTGACGGAGTCCTTCTTGTACTCGGCCTCGTAGCGTTCGCCGAGTTCCTTGGCGCCCTTGTAGGGGTAGCTCGCCGACCAGAAGCCGTCGGTCATGATGTAGTCGGAGTCCGGTCCCAGCGCTTCATGGAATTCGCCGGTCCAGGTGCCTTTCCAGCCGTGGAAATATGGCACGGAGAAGCCGAGTTCCTTCATTTGCCTGAGCAGCGTGATGGTGTCGGCGGGCGAGCCGAAGACCAGCATGGCGTCGACATCGGCGGCCTTGAGCTTGGTGATCAGCGCCGAATAGTCGGTGGCGCCGATCGCCCAGGGATCGTCGACGGCAAAGCTGTAGCCGTATTTCTTCGCCGCCGCCTGGAAGGCGCCGCCAAAGCCCTTGCCGTCAGGCGAATCTTCGGTGACCAGGGCCGGGTGCTTCGGCTTCTCGCCGGCTGGCAGTTTGTCCCATACCTCGAACGGCACCTCGGCGCCGGGACCAGGATGGAAAAAGAAAAGCGCCGAGTATTTGAGCTTCAACGGCTGCCATTCGAACGGGAAGGCCGTCGTGATCATGTAGAACTTCTTGTACTTCTCGGCGACGATGGCGCCGGCGATGTTCATCGGCCCGGAATGGGTCGACAGCAGCGCATCGACCTTCTGCACCTTGATCAGGTTCTCCAGGGCTGACGCCACCTTGCCTTCAGAGCTTTCGTCGTCGGCGACGACGAGGCGCACCGGCAGCTTCTTGCCGGCGGACTTGACCATGATGCCGCCGGCCTTGTTGATGTCGGCGACCGCCTGCTCATAGGCCCATTTCTGTTCCTTGCCGTCGCCGGCCAGCGGCCCGGTCAGCGAGATCGGCGCGCCGATGACGATTTCGGTGTCGCCGGCATTGGCGGCGACCGTGCCGGCGGCACTGAGCGCGGTGGACAGCAACAGGCCGGCCAGCATTCCCTTCAAAGTGATTTCCATTCCATCCTCCCAGGTTCATCGGGCCAACGCATCAGGGCGAGGCCCGCATTCACAGCGCCAATGCTTCAGCCCATCGCGGCTGCCACCAGCTTGGTGTCGGTGAACTGCTCGAAGCTGACGGCCTTGCCGTCCTGCATTTCCCAGACATGAACGACGCGCGCCGACATCGCTTTGCCTGTCTTTTTGTAGATGCCCGAATAGGTGCCGATGCCGACGATGGTGCTGCCGCCGTCGACCAGTTTGTCGACCTTCAGGGCATAGCCCTCCCACTCCTCTCCGATACGCTTGAAGACGCCTGATATGATGGCGTCGCCACCGACATAAGTTCCGGCATAAGGGAAGCCCGCCATTTCGGTCCAAGCCGTCTTGTCGGTGACTGGCGCCATCATCGCCGCCAGATCTTTGGCGTCGGAGCCGGCATAGTGCGCCTTGATGACCTCGTAATTCCTGCTCATACTACTCACCTGTTTGCTTAGACGGGCGCCTTGCCCGGGCCGTAGACGGTTGTGGATTTCTTCTCGATGAAGGCGCCGGCCGGCTTGTTCTCGATCTTGCCCTGGCTGGTGACGCCAAGGAATTTGCCGGTCGAGCGCATCGTCTCCCAATTGTAGAAGAACAGCGAGGCGACCGGGATGATGAACTCGCGGAAGCCGAAGACGTAGAGACCTTCGGCGAACTTCCAGGTGGTGGCGAGATCGACATCGCCATGGCCGCGCTGGACGCCGACGAGGTTCTGCCAGGCATAGCGTTCAGAGCTCAGATAGATGTGCTCGTAGACGTGGTTGGGGCTGTATGTGTAGTGCGCGGTCAGACCGATCAGATCGCGGGTCGGCGCGGGTTCGGTACCGGCAGGCGGAACCGAGGGATCGCCAAGCACACCTGCAGAATAGACCTGCGCGACGCGCGGCTCGCCGGGCGCCTCGCCAGGCTCACGCACCCGCTCGCGCACCGAAAGCACACGCCGCGTTCCGATGTCGATGATGAAGGCCTCATCTTCCGTCAGCCGCGTGGCGAAAACCATGTTGATGAAGAAGACCTGTGGCGCCACTTCCAGCGCCTCGTACCAGTCGGCACCGGCATCGCTGCCTTCGCTCCAGGCCACGGTATCGGCCGATGTGAAGGCGAGGTCGATGACGCGGCCGGTGTTCAGCGTGATCTTGAAGGTCTGGCCGCGCAACGCGTCCGTCGTCGGCAGACGGTTGGTGGCGATGCCGGCGGCGAAATCGTCGAAGTGCTTCCAGTCGGCAGGTCTGTTCTGGTCGTTCATCGCCATCTCCAAATCAATCGACAAAAGCAAGCGTTGGCAGGTCAACGACGGTGGCGCCGCCGTCGATGGTCAGGATCGAACCGTTCATCATCGCCGCCTCGCCTGAAGCAACGAAGCAGATGACGTTGGACACTTCTTCTGGCGTCGCCGGGCGGCCGAGCGGCACATCCCTGGTGACCATGCGATAGGCTTCCTCGATAGAGTCGAGGCCGTGTTTTTCGACGACGACCTGCATCTGCT
Source organism: Mesorhizobium sp. WSM4312 (assembly GCF_002294875.1). NCBI lineage: Bacteria > Pseudomonadati > Pseudomonadota > Alphaproteobacteria > Hyphomicrobiales > Phyllobacteriaceae > Mesorhizobium > Mesorhizobium sp. WSM4312. The sequence goes on from NZ_NSFU01000015.1 coordinate 183,795, forward strand.
CGTCGGCCATGTCGGTCGCCACCCAGCCGGGGCAGATGATGTTGGTGCGCACGCCCTGGCGGCCATAGTCGCGCGCCAGCGATTTGCCGAGGCCGACGCAGGCGTGCTTCATGGTGACGTAGCCGGCCGCCGCCGGGCCGGCGAACAGGCCGGCGATCGAGGCGACGACGACGATGTTTCCCTTCTGCGCGATCAGGTCCGGCAGGCACTCGCGGGCACAGACGAAAGTGGTGTCGAGGTTGAGACGCGTCGCCAGCGCCCAGGTCTCGTCGCTCATCGATACAGTCGGGCCGACGCCGTGGCCGCCGGCATTGGCGACGAGAATGTCGACCGGACCGAATTTGTCATGCACTTGCGCAAGGGCCGCGCGCACGGATTTGGCGTCGGCGGCATCGCCCTGCACAACCAGCCCGCCAATATCCCTGACAACGGCTTCGAGCGGTTCGCGCCGCCGGCCCATCAGCACCACCCTGGCGCCGTCTGCTGCCATGCGCCGGGCGACGGCCGCGCCGATGCCGGTGCCGCCGCCGGTGATGAGTGCCGTCTTGCCGGAAAATCTCATTGGTCCATCCCGAGTGGTGCTGTCGCGCCGGCTAAAGGCCGGTGTTGGCCATGTGCCGATCTTCTCTGAGGATATTGCGCCGAAGCCGTTCCGCAGTCTTGTCCGAGCGGGAACTTTGTTTTGACTGAACGCGCACTTCAGAACCACCTGGCGAAGCGCCGCGCGACATCTGAGCCGCGCGGCGGCCACCACAGGTCCGCCGACTGCAGTGATCTACTTCTTGATCGCTTCCAGATCGATGGCAATGTCTACTTCAGGCCCAAGGCCGAACCCGTCGGCGGCCTTGGCCATCGGGAAGTCCGCGGTGCTCAGTTTGCCGGTGGCGCTGAAGGCCGCCTTGGTCAGTGTCGCATCCCACGGCGCCGGGGCCTCGTTGAGCAGCTTGACGTCGAGCGTGACTTCCTTGCTGACGCCGCTGATGGTGAGGTTGCCGGTGACCTTGCCGGTCTTATCGTCGATCTTCTCGACCTTGGTGCTTTCGAAGGAGATCGTCGGGAATTCGGCTGCGTTGAAGAAATCGGGCCCCTTCAGGTCGCTGTCGCGCTGATCGAAAGCGGTGTGGATGGCGCCGACGTCGAGCTCTGCCTTGACGCTGCTCTTGGTGACGTCAGCCTTGTCCATTACGATCGCGCCCTTGACCGCGTCGAACTGGCCGTGCGCGACGCTGTAAATGCCGTGCTTGATGGTGAAGGAGACCCAGGCGTGCTGGCCGTCGATCTCGTAATTGTCGGCATAGGCGGCCGATGCCAGCATGGAGGCGCCAGCAAAAGCGAGCGCGGCAATCAATCTCTTCGTACTCATATATCTCTCCCTATTTGTGGTTGTTGAAGCGGCTCAGGAAAAGCCAAGAGCGGCCCCGTGCGGCGCCCAGACGATCGCCGTCACGATGGCCAGCATCGCCGGAAGGGCGATCACGAGACCGGCAATCAGCGGCCGCAAGGGCCGTGCGCCGGGAAGGAGGCCTTGCAGCCGGTCGCCCACGAGCACGGCGGCGAGCAGCGGCAAGGATGATAGGATGAGGGCCAAGGGATTAGCCTTGGGGGCGAGCAGTGCCACCTGGATCAGCACCGTGACGGCAGCGTAGAGCAGCAGGAATTCCACGCCTTTGCTCCAAGCGGAGGCTGCGCCACCGCGCAAAGTCGCGAGATACTTGACAAGGCACCAGCCGCCGGTCAGCGCGGCGAGCGAGCCGAGCAATTGCCCGGTGACGATCGATGCGCCAAGCACCGAGACGATGGCGCCGGAGAGCGACATGGATAGGGCGGCAGCCGGCGCCAGGAACGGCTCCTCGGCCGAAGGCGATGGCGAGGATGGCCGCGCCATGAGCATCGCCGCACCGATGAGCGCCAGCAGGGCAACGGCGAGTGCTGCGATCATCTGCAGGTCGAGCGAGCCGGCGGCAATGCGACGCCAGCCGAGCCAGAGGAATGCTGCCGCCAGGGCAACAACGGCGAGAACGCTTGCCGTCCGGCCTGCCAGGATCCGCTCAGGCAGGATACAGATGACGGTGCCGGCAAAGGCGAGATAGACCAGCTTCTGGCTGGCGGCAACCGGCGGCATGACGGGCGGGCCGAGCGTATCCCAATAGAAGAACAGGAGCAGTGCGGCCCAGAGCAGCGTGAGCACCGGCGATGACGCCGGCACGGCAAACCGTGAAAGCAGGGCCAGGACGATGCCGAACAATAGCGGCAGTGCCGCAGTAATGACCATCGCATTGCCGAGAATCGCGCTCAACCGCCGCCGCCTCCAAGACCGATCAAGAACGTACCAGCGTGGCCGATCTCGTTGTCCAATCTTGATTGGTCAAAGGCGAGCCGTCTTGTCCGAGCGGGAACTTTGTTTTGACTGAAAGCGCACTCACGCCCACAGCGGCTTGAAGCGCGTCGGCACGCTCCATAACCCTCTCAAGACTGTTCATCGGATTTTCGAGGAGGAATGGCGTGAACGAGAGAACCGTGCCGCCGATCAGCACCGCCGCCGCCGCATTCCTGTCGCGCTCGCACCGGCCCTTCATCAATGGCCATTTCGTCGACGGCCTCGCCGGCGACGGTCTCGCTGTTGACGATTCCGCCTCGGGCGAGATCGTCGCGCATGTGCCCGAAAGTGGCCCCGAACTCGTCGACCAGGCGGTGCGCGCTGCCCGGGCAGCGCTCGAAGGCCCATGGGCCTCGATGCGGCCGGTCGACCGCCAGAACCTGATGCTGAGGCTTGCCGACGCGGTCGAGGCCGACGCCGATCTTCTCGCCGAGATCGAGAGTATCGAGAACGGCAAGTCGCTCGGCGTCGCCCGCATGCTCAGCGCCGGCGGCACGGTCGACTGGCTGCGCTACTATGCCGGCTGGGCGACCAAGATCGAGGGCTCGACCTTCCAGGTCTCGATTCCGGTGCCCCCCGGCGCCAAGCACCATGCGATGACCGTCATGGAGCCGGTCGGCGTCGTCGGTGCCATCGTGCCGTGGAATTTTCCGCTGCTGATCGGCATGTGGAAGATCGCCCCGGCGCTCGCCTGCGGCTGCACGGTCGTCTTGAAGCCGCCGCAGGAAACGCCGCTTGGCCTGCTCAGGCTCGCTGAGCTGATCGAGGCGGTCGGCTTCCCGCCCGGCGTCGTCAACATCGTCACCGGCAGCGGCTCCGTCACCGGCGAAGCGCTGATCCGCCATCCCGGCATCGACAAGCTCACCTTCACCGGCTCGACGGAAGTGGGAAAACGCGTCGGCCACGCCGCGGTCGACCGTGTCGCGCGGTTCACGCTAGAGCTCGGCTCGAAGTCGCCGATGATCCTGTTGTCCGACATGGAAGACGGCATCGAGCTGCTGCTGGCCGGGCTCGGCATGTTCTTCAACCAGGGCCAGGTCTGCACCTCGGCGGCGAGATTGTTGATCGAGAAGTCGATCTATGATCGCACGCTGGCGCGGTTGGCCGAGATCGCCGACGGCATGACGATAGGCGCCGGCCGCGACGCAGAGGCACAGATCAACCCGCTGGTCTCGGCCAAGCATCGCAACAGCGTCCAGGGCTTTGTCGAGCGCAGCCTTGCGGCAGGCGTCGAACGCGTGAGTGGCGCGCGGGCGGTTCCGGCCAAGGGACACTATGTGGCGCCGACTATCCTGCATCACGTCCGGCCCGACATGGAGATCGTGCGCGAAGAGGTGTTCGGACCGGTGGTGGTGGCAATGCCGGTCGCCGATCTCGATGAGGCTATCCGCATTGCCAACGACACGCGCTATGGGCTGTCGGCCTCGATCTGGACCCGCGACATGGGCAAAGCGATGACCGCCATCCACGGCCTCAAGGCCGGCACGGTATGGGTCAACTCGCACAACACGCTCGACCCCGCGGCCCCCTTCGGCGGCTTCAAACAGTCCGGCATCGGCCGCGAGCATGGCCGTGCGGCGATCGAGGGCTACCTCGAGGCCAAAACCGCCATCATGCGCTACGCCTGACCAGATGGCCGAGGTTTATGACTACATCGTTGCCGGCGCCGGATCCGCCGGCTGCACCGTGGCGAACCGGCTGGTCGCGGCGGGCAAGCGCGTACTCATCGTCGAGGCGGGTCCGGCCGACAACACGCGCTTCATCGACATGCCCGCCACCTTCGCCAAGGTGATCGGCACGGCGCGAAGTTGGATCTACCAGTCGGAGCCGGAGCCGAGCGTCGGCGGCCGCTCGCTGCCGATCCCACAAGGACGCACGCTCGGCGGCGGCTCGTCGATCAACGCCATGCTCTACATAAGGGGTCAGCCGGAGGACTATGACGGCTGGCGCGATCTCGGCTGCCCGGGCTGGGGCTGGGACGACGTGCTGCCGGTCTACAAGCGGCTGGAGCGCAACGAAAGGCTGGCCGGCGAACGGCATGGCATAGACGGTCCGCTGCCGGTTTCGGATGCGCGCTACCGGCATCCGCTGTCGCTCGCCTATGTGCGAGCCGCGCAGCAGGCCGGCTATCGCTTCAATGACGACTTCAACGGCGAGCGGCAGGAGGGCGTCGGGTTTTACCAGACGACGACCGCAAACGGTGAAAGGCAGTCGGCAGCGAAAGTGTTTTTGCGGCCACTTGCCGGCAATGCCAATCTCAAAATAGTCACAGATGCGCTGGTGACCGGGCTGACGCTGGAGAATGGCGCGGCGACCGGCCTGACCTACACAACGCCGGACGGGCAGAGCCATACAGCTTCCGCGAAGGCCGAAGTCATCCTGGCCGCCGGTGCGCTTGCCACGCCGAAGCTGATGATGCTGTCCGGCCTCGGGCCGGCGGCGCATCTCGCGGAAATGGGCATACCAGTCATCCGTGATATGCCGGCGATCGGCCAGGATCTGCAGGATCATGTCGCGGCCCCGCTCTACGCGCTGACCCGCAAGCCTGTCTCGCTGCTCGGCGAGGATCGCGGCTTCAAAGCGCTTCGGCACGGCATCGAATATCTCATGTTCCGGCGAGGTCTGCTCACCTCCAACGTGGTCGAAAGCGGCGGCTTCTTCGACACCGACGGCGACGGCCGGCCCGATGTGCAGTTCCATGTACTGCCGGTGATGATCGAAAGCGCCGAGCACGGCTCAATCGAACGCCACGGCATGGAGCTAAACCCATGCGTGCTGAGGCCGAAATCGCGCGGCTCGGTGCTGCTGCGCTCGCGCGATTCAAGCGATCCGATCCGCTTCACCACCGGCTTCCTTTCGCACACCGACGATCTAGCTTTGCTGCTCGCCGGCATGAAGGTCGCGCGCGCCATCGTGCGCCAGCCGGCGCTGCGCGAGGTCGTTGCCGAGGAGCTCGCGCCCGGCCATGCCGACGATCTCGGCGACGCGGCAATAGTCGACCACATCATCCGCCACGCCAAGACGGTCTATCACCCCTGCGGCACCTGTCGGATGGGAACGGACGATCAGGCTGTGGTCGATCCGCAGCTTCGCGTGCGCGGTGTGCCGCGCCTGCGCGTCGCGGATGCATCGATCATGCCCAGGCTGACCAGCGGCAACACCAACGCGCCAGCAATCATGATCGGCGACCGCTGCGCCGATTTCATACTGGGCGAGAACTAGTGCGCCCTCCCTCTTAAGAATTGTTAGCCGCTGTACGCGAATGATCCGTGTCGGTCATTGCCGCGGCGAGCGGCTATCGATGGCAGCTCCAATCAGTCGACCGCGCTGGGCGGCTTTGGCAGGTGAGGCGCGGCTCGCGCGCGCCCGAAGTGTGGCGGGACAAGACCAGTGACATGATCGGTTTGACCGATTTCGATCTGCCTGCTCCCGAACTTGCGCACAAATTTCGCCTTCATCAAGCAGATCGTCCTTAGCAGTGGACGAACGATGATGGACGAAGAGGAGTGGGATGCGTCAAGCGAGCTCGTTCTTCCAGGTTGCGATCCGACCAGGTCTTCAACTCGCCCAGCGTGTGGTTGGCAAAAAATGGCCAACCGGCTCGACGCGATGTCGACTCCCGCGCAGTAGCCTTGGCGCCATTTTCACAGAACTCAAGCGGATGTGGTTGAGAAGACTTTGCCCAGGCGCAGCTGACGCACATCTATCCTTCAGGCTTGTTCTGGCTCGAAAGGAGCTTTGGGTCCGCAAGACGACATGTTCTCTCGCGTTAATCGCTGCGACTGATTTCGCCGACCTCCAGCCGCCAGCGGGTCCCTCATATGGTCGGCATTTCCGCCTCGCTCGCGTAGACGACGCTCGGTCTCGCATCATTCTTTGACGTGCCGAACATCCAATCGCCGACCATTCAGTCTTGCCCCGGCAATATAGAACTTAGCACCTGTCGGACAGTTCCCCCGATGACGCCCATCTCTTCGGGGTCGCCCTTGGCGAGGGACGAGGTCAGGTTCCTGATCTGGTCAAAAGTGAAGTGCGGGGGGAGTGGCGGCACTTCTGGATCGGTTTTGACCTCGAGGACGACCGGGCGATCGGATGCGAGGGCTTCGTCCCAGGCTCCGCCAAGTTCTTCGGGGCGATCGACGAACAGCCCCTTCAGCCCGATCAGGTCCGCAAAGCGATGATAGGGCACGTCGGGAATTTGCTGCGAGGCCTCGAATTTCGGGTCGCCTTCCATGACACGCTGTTCCCACGTCACCTGGTTGAGATCCTGATTGTTGAAAACGCAGATGACAAGGCGGCTGTCCGCCCAGTTCTTCCAGTATTTCGCGACGGTGATCAGCTCCGCCATGTTGTTCATCTGCATGGCGCCGTCGCCGACAAGGCCGACGACCGCTCGGTGCGAATAGGCGAATTTCGCGGCAATCGCATAGGGAACCGCCGCGCCCATGGACGCCAGACCGCCTGACAGCGAGGCGCTCATGCCGTGTCTGATCTTGATGTCGCGTGCATACCAGTTGGCGCAGGATCCGGAGTCGCTGGTCAGGATGACATTGTCGGGCAATCGCGACGACAGTTCCCATGCGACCAACTGCGGGTTGACTGGGTCGGCCTTGACATGCGCCCGGCTCTCGAGGAGCTTCCACCAAGAGACCGTGTCCTTTGCGATCTGCTTGCGCCATGTGTCCTTCTTCTGCTTCAGCAGCGGCAGCAAGGCCTCGAGTGTTTCGGCAGCTTCGCCGACGAGATTGACGTCCATCGGATAGCGCAGCGACATCATGCCTGGTTCGAGGTCGATCTGGACGCCTTTGGCTTGGCCTTCCTTTGGCAGAAACTCGGCGTAGGGAAAGCCCGAGCCGATCATCAGCAACGTGTCGCAGTCGCGCATGAGGTTCCAGGACGGCTCGGTGCCCAGCAGTCCAATCGATCCGGTTACCCATGGAAGGGAATCTGGCAAGACCGCCTTGCCCAGCAATGCCTTGGCGGCACCGGCGCCCAGCCGGTCTGCAACCTCGATCACCTGCTGCGTCGCGCCGAGAGCGCCAGCGCCAACCAACATGGCTATCCGCTTCCCGGCGTTGAGAACATCCGCTGCTTTCTTCAGGTCATCGGCGTGCGGTGCTACCGTTGGGGGTCGATAGCCTACTCCGGAATGTAGGGTGCCGTGGGCCCGCGGTGGCTCTTCATAGCCCATCTCCTGGAGATCATTCGGCAAGATAAGCGCCGTGACCGTCCGGTGCGCCAGCGCAATGCGAATGGCGCGGTCGACAAGGTGGCGCAGTTGCGCGGGGGCCGAGGCCTGGTGCACGAACGCTCCCGCCACGTCCTTGAAAAGCGCCGCAAGATCGACCTCCTGCTGATAGTGACCGCCGATGGCGCTGCGTGCCTGCTGTCCGACGATGGCCAGGACCGGCTGGTGGTCCATACGGGCATCATAGAGACCCGTAAGCAGATGCGTCGCACCGGGGCCGGCCGTCGCTATGCATACGCCCAGTTCGCCGGAGAATTTTGCATAGGCGCAGGCCATAAAGGCTGCCATTTCCTCATGCCGAGCTTGGATAAATTCGATCTTGCCCCTCGCACGGTTGAGGGCACCGAAAACTCCGTTGATCCCGTCTCCTGGATATCCGAACATCCGGCGCACGCCCCATTCATGGAGTCGCGAAACGACGAAATCACCAACGGTACGGGACATGGCAGCGGCCTTTTTTGACGAATGCGAACAACAATAAACTGACGATGTCCGCTCATGTTCCGTTCGTTCGGCGGTGCCGCCAGCAAAACCGGTAGAAGGCGCCGCCAGCGCGCGTTTCCCTCTGCCCGCTGTCCTACGCCGCCGCAGGCGCTGCGGGCCGACCCCGAGCGAAGTGCCGCCATTCTCGGGCGCATTCCAGCGGGGCGGTGGGGCGAGCCGTCGGACATTGGCGATGCCGCCGTCTTCCTGCTGGCACGGGCTTCCGACTATATGCATGGCGCCGCGGTTCCGGTGGATGGCGGCTGGCTGGCGCGCTGAGGAGAGGACATGACCAAGACCAAGATCTTCGCGCATGCCGGCGAGGGCGCCTGGACGCCGACGGCAGACGGCAACAGGCGGCGCGTTCTCCTCTCCACCGATGAGCTGATGCTGGTTGAATTCGGCTTCGACAAGGGTGGCGTCGGCGCCTTGCATTCGCACCCGCATGTCCAGTCAAGCTATGTCGCCGAGGGCCGTTTCGAGGTGACCATCGACGGGCGGACGGAAATTCTCGAGGCCGGCGGCAGCTTCATCGTGCCGTCCGGTCTGGTGCATGGCGTCAAGGCGCTGGAAGCGGGACGGCTGGTCGACAGCTTTACGCCGCACCGTGCCGATTTTCTCAACTGATCGAAAACAATGGCGCGCCTGGCGGATTTCAGGCGTCACCAACAGCTGTAATAGCGCAGCGGCATAGGTCGGCGGTGTTCCTACCGGATCGAGTTATTGAATGCTCGCAAAGCCACAGGGTCATCGGCTGCGTTCCCAAAAACCATGCACGTACCGTTGTCGCAGATGGTCCAGCCCTCGCCTGTCGCTCCCGATGCAGCAAGCACGAGCCGGGGAAGTGCTTTCCTGTCGGGCGCATAGACCCACCAACCCTTCTCAAACCGCGACCCTTCTGGCGGGTCCATCCCGGCGCCAGAGCCTTGGATGCGCGCCTCGACGATTTGCAATCCAGCAGATGTCGCCCGCCACTTTTCTTCCCAGGGGTCTTTTCCACCGAATGCGTCCATGACAACGTGAAGGTGGCACCGACGAGCACCGTGATTTTGCCGGCAGCAAGGATGCAAAGGCTCATCGGTCCACGGTTCCGACGGCTATCCGGGTGCGATACCAATGTTGGCCGAAGAAGGTCACGGCGAGCGCAAACCCTAGCTGATCCGATATCGGGACCGCCGCAACCAGCGCAAACGCCGCAGCCGTTGCGAGAAGTCTTTCCCACCAAGCGATGTGAGTTTTGAGGAAGCCCACGACCGCAGCGCCCCAAAGCGAGATGGCAAGAGCTGTCTTGAACACGATATAGACAACGGCGGGATAGAAGCCTATTTCGTTGGCCAAAGCTCCGCCGGGCTGCAGCATCAGAGCCGGCGTGTAGACCGCCATAAAGGGAATCACGAAACCGGCGGCAGCGACCTTGATAGCCTCAATCGAAATCTTTAGCCCGCTTTCCTTCGCGATGGGTGCCGCAGCAAAACAGGCAAGTGCCACTGGCGGTGTAAGGTCGGCCATAATTCCGAAATAGAAAACGAACATGTGACTGACGAGTAGCGGAATACCCAGCGCCAGCAATGCCGGTCCGGCGATCGTCGACGTGATGATATAGTTGGGGATCGTCGGAATGCCCATGCCAAGAACGAGGCAGGTGATCATCGTCAATATCAACGATAGGATCAAGCTATCGCGGCCGACCGAGACGATGTAGTCGCCGAATGTGTTAGCGATACCGGTCAATGTCATAGTGCCCACGATTATGCCGACAATGGCACAGGCGATACCAACCGGAAGCGCAGACTTAGCGCCCTGAGCAAGTGCATCGCGACAGGCATTAAGCGTGTCCATGCCGCCCTTGACAAACAAGTTGACGAAGATGAGCGCTCCGGCCGTCACCAGCACGATGCCGATGCCGAACTTGAAGAAACTGGCAGCCGCGACGCCGAGCAGGATCCAGAATATGACACCAAACGCCTGTGAAGGCAGGCCAAGTGCAACTGAACCGCCGAGGATCAGCAGCGCAGTCATCGCGAAGCCAATGGTGCCCGCATAAAGCGGCGTGTAGCCGGAAAACAACAGATAGACGAGCGCTGCCAGCGGCAGGATCAGGAACCAGCGTTCTCTAAGCGCGGCAAGTGGTGACGGCAGTTGCGAACGCGGCAGCCCCATCAGGCCGGCGCGACCCGCTTCGAGATGAACCATCCAGAAGGCCGACGCGAAATAGAGTACGGCTGGAATGATCGCCGCCTGCACCACCTCACGATACTCGATACCGAGGGTCTCGGCCATTATGAAGGCGACGGCGCCCATCACCGGCGGCATGATCTGGCCACCCATCGAAGCGGTCGCCTCGACGCCGCCGGCGAAGGCGGCACGATAGCCGAACCGTTTCATCAATGTCGAACTTCCAGCCTTGCTTGCGGCAGATTGCCAGCGCGCGCGGTATGCTGGGTTGCTCCATGGTCCGACCTTTCACCACTCACGCAGAAGCGTGAGCAGGTCCTCCGAGGATGGCGTTGCGGTAGCGCCCGCCCTTGCCGCGCTCGACCCGTAGCAGCATGCGCTCGCTATCGACGTCGGCGACCTTCAGCGTCGACACCTCCGCCACACGCAGGCCCGCGCCATAGGCGACTGATAATGCGGCTGGTGCTTGAGACACGTGGTGGCGTTGAGCAGCCGGGCCACCTCGTCGCGGCTGAGCACCACGGGCAGGTTGCGCGGATGCGCCAGCCGGACAAGCCTTCGCGCCAGGTCCGGGGGGTCGAGCGTGTGGGTGAAGAAGAAGCGCAGTGCCGACACGATGCCGTTCATGGTCGGCACCGGAACGCCGTCGTCGTGCTGCTCGATCTGGAACCGGCGCAGGTCGTCGGCGGTAGCAGCGTCTGGTGAACGCCCGAGGAATGTCGCCAGGCGTCCGATGTCGCGAAGGTAGTTGCGCTGCGTCTCGCGTGAGAAACGCCGCATGTTCATGTCGTCGATCAGCCGTTGGCGCAACGGGCTGATCGGAGCTTCGAGAACTGAATGGGGCATGGTCAGGCTCCTTGTTGAAGAAGCCCGTCATGCTCTGCCCCCGCCGGACCACGCTCAACGCGAGCGCAACGACCGGTTCTTGATCTTTACCTCAACCGCTCGCGCCCTCCCGCGTAGCGGGTTCGTTCTGCGGCTCCATTCCGGTCCAAGCAGGGCAACGGATGCATTGAATCAGCTTCGCCGCTGCTTAAATGCGTACATCATTGGGAATGCCGAGCTCAGGCGGAATTTCCACCTATCGTCAATGTCCAGATTTCCGGGCCAGGCTCTTTTGCAACCAAAACATCCCGGAGACGTTGTGTTTCGGTCAGCAATCAGGAGGAGGATGCCGTGAACGGAATAATCTATCTTGTTGGCCTCGTCGTGATCGTTTTGTTCATTCTGTCATTTCTTGGACTTCGGTAAGATCATGGCCAAAATAGCCCCAACGGAAAGCGCCGCAGTGCCCCCAAAAGTGGCTACATCGTCCTATCTTGAGTGGGGAGGCATATTTGGCGGGGGTGTAATCGCTTGCGCCGTTTCGGTGGTTCTTCTGCAATTCGGGTCGAGCGTTGGTTTGGCGCTGGGTTCTCCGACTCTTCCCAACGGTGGCGCCTCCTGGAATGTGCTGGTGGCCGGGCTGTGGGTAGTTATCGTTGCTATAGCAAGTTCCGCAGCCGGCGGTTATGTAGCTGGACGAATGCGCACGCGCTGGGAAGATAGCAACGAAAGTGAAAGCGAATTCCGCGATGGCATACACGGCATCGCAGTCTGGGCCCTAGCGACACTTGGAGCCGCGTTTTTCTTGGCGATGATTGGTGGACACGGCGCGGCCGCCGTGGTCAATCGCCCTGACGCGCCACTCAACGAAAGTACGGTGCGCCTTTCAGCCCACATAACTGCCATTTTTAGCTTCGCGACTGCTGCAGGCTCAGCGCTTGGCGCTGCGGCAGCATGGTTTGCAGCGATTACCGGGGGTGAACACCGCGATGAGGGAATCGCTTTTCACCACGTCGTACCGGTTTTCTTGCGCAAGCGTTAGTGGGCAACAATGCACTCGCCCGGCCGGCAAAGCCAACCGCAGCTGTTCCAAGATCCGTTGGAGAGTGTGGCCAAGCTTGTCCAAAACCGGACGGGCTGGATACGGCGCCCAATCTGCCGGTCAGCATTGGGCCGCCAAGTTGGCCATTGAACTTATCATGACCGCCGTCCAGAAGCGGACATCCGAGCCGCTAGCCGCAATGGCACCTTCGCGCCCAACAGCGGTCATCCTCCCCCTGATGATGCACCCGCTTCTATTGGTTTCAAGCATCGGAGCGGGCGTAGACAGGCTGCTACGCGCGTTACCCGGGCCGCGGCCTCGAACTCGGTGCGGGGCTTATTTGGCGAAGCGGCTTCGGAATTCGGTAGTGGTGTTGCTGTGTGGGAAGGTTTCGGCCGGGATCGGGACGCCGAGAAAGGCGCAAAGGTTCGGCCAGCCTTCGGCCACCTGATAGACCAGCAGGCGCGACGGCGGGAAAGCCGAGATCACTTCGGCGTTGTGGGCTTCGAGCACTTCGATAGCATGGGTTTCGTCGTAGAGACGACCGCCGAAAATTTTCGTCTCTATGACGGCCCTGCCAAAACTTTGCGGGTCGGAGGTCTCGCCCATGGTGTTGAAGATCGTGGCGCGTGCGCTCCTGTACCAGTCCTCGGGGTTGCGAACGGTGAGGATGAGCTTGGCGTCGGGGAAATTTTCAGCGAGTTCGCGCCAGAAATAGGCCGTCGGCCAGTCGACTGCCGACTTGTAACCGACATAGACGACGTCCCAATCCACCGGCTCGCCACGCCCGGCGGCGCGGATCAGGTCGCGGTGCTCTGGGTTAGAGTTGACGTCCTCCATGTATGGCACGATCCGAACCCGAGCATTTCAAGCGCCAAGTTCAGAGTGTGCGTGCCGGTGCGGCCGAACCCAGCCCCGATACGATAACGCGCTGAATCTGACATTCCGGAGGACGCGCGAGTTTCTCGCGTAGAGTGTCGACGTTTGAACCGGGGGTCGGGACAAAACGGCCTCCCGCTACCACTTCAAACCCACTATCGTGTCCGACGGCCGATTTTGACGTTTCGGCCAGTGTCACGGTTCTCGGACGCATCGCCGATGCGCTCGGAATGGGGCTCGAAGCTCTCATTCGTAAATCGCAGAGCGGTCATTAAGATTAGGGGCCGCGCATAGCCGCTCGCGAGCGCGCCTCAAAACAGGCGCCGTAGCGAACGAGCGGCGGCTTTGCGCACTGAGCAGCCGTATTTGACGGCCGTTGCTAGGTGGCGGGATTTGAGATCCATCCGAGAAAGGTTGAATGCATTGCCGACGGGATGGCCGAGCTGCCGGGCTGCCCGCGCTCGAAAGTCGTACCCGGGCGGCTCTCGTTTAATTCGAGTTGCAGACCCCCCTGCCCTCAACAGGCACGGCTGACGTCGGCGCAGACAGTTGTGGTATCTCATGGCGCATGGAACACGCGGATCGACGGGGATTTTGTGAAGGGCGAAGCTGACGGCGCGACAGCTTCGCTGGCCCTGTTCCAGTGCACGGTGTCGGCGCTCGGTTACTGATTTGGCCTTAAAGGTGAGCCCTGGCAGGCCACCCTGCGCAGATTTTTGCGAAAAACGCGCAAGGTAAGTGGCATCACCATAGGGCGCGAGCATCGGATCGGTCCATTTTTCGAGAGTGGCGTCGGCATCGAGTTCGAGAGCGCGTTTCACCGCTTTTTGGGCGTGATGCTGGCACCCGGCGTCAGGGAAGGTTCCATAGCGTCGACTGCTCAGGTTGACAAAAGGGACCCCGTCGATCTAAGTTCGCGTTAGTGGCTACTAACGCGAAATATTGGGCAGCGCTCGGTGACCCCACACGGCGCACGATCTTCGAACTGCTGGTCGACCAGCCCAGTTCGGTCAGCGGGCTGGCCAATGCGCTGCCCGTGACAAGGCCGGCGGTCTCGCAACACCTGAGGGTCCTCAAGGATGCCGGGCTGGTCGCCGACACGCGCTCCGGCAAGGAACGCATCTACCGGATTGATCCGGATGGCCTCGCGGCCTTTCGGGCAGAGATCGACCAGTTCTGGGTGAAGACGCTCGCGGGCTACAAGCTGGCCGTCGAGGAACCGACTAAGGACGAGACATGATCAAGCAACCAGGGCCCGCTCCCGTTAGGCATTCCGTGGTCGTCGAAGCGACAATCGCGCGCGCCTTCAAAGTGTTCACCGAGGATTTCGGCAGCTTCAAACCGCGCGAGCACAATCTGCTCGCGGTACCTATCGCCGAGACGATCTTCGAGCGTCGGGTCGGCGGTCACGTCTACGATCGCGGCGTGGACGGCAGCGAGTGCCGCTGGGCCCGCGTACTGGCCTACGATCCACCTCACCGGCTGGTTCTGAGCTGGGACATCAGCCCTCGATGGCAGATCGAGACCAACCTGAACAAGACCAGCGAATGGGAAGTCCGGTTCACGGCCGAGACAGAAAAAAGAACCCTGGTTGAGATCGAACATCGGAATTTCGAACGCCACGGCGAAGGCTGGGAAGGTGTGCGCGGTGGAGTTGATAGCGATCAGGGCTGGCCGCTGTACCTGCAGCGGTTCCAAGACCTTTTCACCGTCGAGCGGCCTGACAACGCAGCCGGTTAAGGGGCGTGACCCGGAAGCTCGGTTGGACCCACCGCGATTCTTGGGAGTGGAGACAAAATGGAAGTCTATTGGTTAAGCATCCTCGGCGTGCTCACCCTCTGTTTGCTGTCGGTGGTGTTGGCAATCTATTCTGGTTCGTCAAAGGGATTTGCGGGGGCACTTTCCGGGCCGGTGATCCCGGCAGACGACGAAAATCTGCTCTATAGGATCGATCGCGTCCACATGAATTCGGTCGAGGCACTGGCGCCCTTTGTCGTGCCCGCGGTGCTAGCGATGATGGTTGGCGTCAAACCGACCATTTTGGCGGCGCTTGTGGGCGCCCACCTGGGGATACGCCTGCTCCATCTGGGAGTCTACTTGCGTGGCGGAAATGCCGCTAAGGGAGGCAGCATCAGGACGATCCTGTACGTCTCTGGCGCACTCGTCACCCTTCTTCTCCTACTTGTGACTGGATGGGCAGCACTCAATTGACACGTTGGTGTCACGACTCCGCACATTGCTTTTCAGCAGAGACTTAGAAGCTGGTCTCGTGCGATGCGTGGCCCTGGCCCATCCATTCACCCTAGCGTTCACCGCCAGCAATGCCTGCTTGCAGGAGTTGGCAAAGCCGGTCCCAACCCCATGAGGCACAAAGCCTGCACTCGAAGCACGAGGGCGACGTCGCCGTGATGGCCAATATGCACACCGCGATGTCCGCCAAACGACCGTTTGCTAAACATCGCCCAACACCAACTCCGAGCCGCATATTCTGTCGTTGGCGTGTCCAGGAAACGTGTCGGAATTTCAACTGTCCGGCAACAAGCTGACAGGTCGCTTTTGGCCAAGGCCAGACGTTGAAGAGCACGCTGCGAGCCCAGTGTTTGCCAGCGGATGCACTGCGCACCTTGTAGATTCCAACATGAAATCAATATCTTAATATCAAATCGCACATTGTAGCAAAAGCGCGCAATGTGCAGCAAGGGGCGAAAAACCCAGAGAATACAACCGACCGACCGCCGTATGTGCGGTCTTTTATCTTGCCATCTAAATCGGTCGTACTTTGCGAGACTTGCTATCTATCGTCGTTCCTCCTCTATGCTACGATAATACACTATTCTATGCTCTATGTCACGATCCGTATTCTGGCGTCGACCCCCGATGCGCCGTGCAGTCTTCCGCGATCTGCGACGGGGTCTGCCAGTTGCATGAAAGCAGCACTGGAACCGTCGTGGCGTACTTTTCCATCGGACTGGGGGGCAGCGTCACAGGCAATCCGGCGCGGTCCGGCCGTCTCGCGATCGGCGCGGCCGCAGGAAAGATAGCGTGCGTTCCGTCGTTCCTGGTCTGCATCGGTCCTCATCCGCTGGAGCGGATCTCTTGTGTCAGGTGGCGCCCGTCAGCGTGTCGGCGTCATGCGTTTCAATTTCCGTTGCACCGCTCATCGATGCGCCCCAGCGGCCTGCGATCCTTGCGATGAGCGCGCCGGGCGACATCTCTCCGGGTCGCCGCGGAATCGCCGACATAGAACGCTCCGTCGGTCAGCTTGCGCGCCACGGCGACACAGGCCTTGCGGTGGCATGATCGTTTGGCGATCGCCCGGCCCCAGCTCTTGACCTTGTCCGAGCCCTCGAAGCGCGTCATCAGCCCCGATGCCGCCTCGTAAAGCGAGCGTCGCACATCAGCATCGCCAGCCTCCGATATTCGGCCCTGAACGTCGATCGAGGTGCCCGACTGCCAGCGCCGCGAGGTCAGTCCGAAGTAGGCCGCGACGTCGCGTGAGCGACGGAAGCGCGACGGATCGTCGATCGCCGTCATGAACGAAAGTGCTGTGATGGGGCCGACACCGGGGATTGCCATGAAGCGTCGGCACAGTTCGCTGCGTGCCACCATTTTCACGACCAGATCGTGCAGCCGGCAATACTGTCTCCACGTCGCTGCGCGCGCCGCCAGCATGGCGTCCATCAGCTCGGACGACAGCGGATCGTCCGCCACCGCGGTGCGCACCGCCTGCTCGAAAGCCCCCTCGCCCGACCTGCCCAGTCGGATGCCGAATGCCTTCAGTGGATGGCGGATGGCGTTCTCCAGGTCGCGGAACTTGGCTTTCAGATTGCGCCGGTGCGTCTGCAGAAGCTTCGTGCGGTAGCAGCTTTCCGACTTGATATGGGCCTGCCGGAACCAGCCGGTGCGCATGATGTGGGCGATTCCGAGCGCATCGGCCTT
Organism: Mesorhizobium sp. WSM4312; assembly: GCF_002294875.1. NCBI lineage: Bacteria > Pseudomonadati > Pseudomonadota > Alphaproteobacteria > Hyphomicrobiales > Phyllobacteriaceae > Mesorhizobium > Mesorhizobium sp. WSM4312. The sequence continues at coordinate 200,763 of NZ_NSFU01000015.1, forward strand.
GTCGGTTTTGTTGCGCTGCGCCGACATTGCGGCGCGCACGTGCCGCGTCTCCAGGCAGACGGCCGGAAGGCCGAGTTTCTTGAGTTCCGGATGCAGCCAGGACAGCGTCTTGAGATAGACGCCATTGGCTATCGCCTCGTCGGTCATCTCGAGCTTTTGCCGACACCACGCGTCACGCGTGAATCCCGCGCCGCTGGTCGTCTCGAGGTTCCAGGTCTTGCCGTGGCATCGTCGGTGAACTTGACGAACACATGCAGCGGCGCCGTCGACAGCGTGACATTGAGGCCGAGCCGCTACCCGAGAGTGACGAACAGCGCCGGCATCGAGACACAATTGCCTTTCCGGGTCGCGAGGTAGTTGACCAGCGACTGAGAGCCGGGCTTTTGGCCATAGGAATCGGACAGGTCGTATTCGAACGGCCGGCTATTGTTCCAGCAGCCGCCCTCGTAGAGGAAGGTGCGCAGAGCCTTCATCTTCTCCATGCTGGTCGAGGCAGCTTCGGGCCGAAGTGTCGCGATCATTTTTTGACCGTAACGAGCATGCTGTCGATCTCGGCAAGGCGGCAACATCATCGGTCGAGGGATCGACGAACTTGTCGATCGCCAGCTTTGCCCGGCCAAAGTCCATCCCGGCTGCGGGCGCATCAAGCAGGGTGCGGACAAAGTTGGCCGGGTTCGGCGCGGCAGCCCCTTGCGCGTCCGAGGGGCGAAGGCCCGCCAGCACCATCACGCGCGCGTTTCGACGGATGACCAGAACCTCGATCTGCACCGCGACGCGTTGATACGCGCGGGCTGCACCAAGATCTCCGCCCCCGCCTTCATCACCTCGACGCTCTATGAGGCTGACGGCCAGACCAAGGAGATCAACTACGCCAACGGGGTGAAGACGGCCTTCGTCTATTCGCGGACCCGGCGCAGCGCCTGGTGCCCCGGCTCCTCGTGCCAGAACACCTGGCGCAAGTCGCTGGTCGACCAACTGCCCACAGTAGGAGCAGGCGTAGAAATTGTCCTCCACCCGTGCCGGCTCGGCGCCATGTCGCTTGCCGGGAATAGGCGGTCCAAGATCGGGAAGGTTCGTGCATGCCGGTTCGAACGATCCGCCTGGGTGAAAGTTCCTGGGCTCAGCAGGGAACATTTTCTGCTTTCCTGAGTTATGGCGCCGGAAGTCAAGGGTTGTGACCCTGTCCCCGAAGCTTCCAAGCCCGTCTCGGGTGGTTGGGTGCGAGACGGGCTGTTCGCAGAAGGGAACCTTAAGAGACGTCCCGAGCGCGCGCAGAACCGACTTCCTTCATTTGGATTTCAACCGAAGTCCTAGGGCGGGCGTTCGAGCATCTCCATAGCTATTGGCGCACGCTGACCCGCGATGTCGCCGACACGTTCGTGATTGAATCGGCATCCCCCGTGACGAGGCCGCCGCCATCGATGCGGACGGTAACTTTACCATCCTCCTTGTCGACCCGGGTGGCAAATCCCCTGACTTCTATTTTCTGACCTGCTGTGGCCTTTGCCGGCGAGTCGACCGCAAGTGGGAAGTTGTAACTCGGAAGGCTTACGCTCGACACGCCGCTCTCCATCACTTTCAGGATGGTGGCTGTCAACGTGATCTCGTCTCCAACTTTCGGCGCTCGCGACATACGGTGCCTCATGTTGCGGCGAGTGAGACATTCAACTTAGCTAAAATGTTCTGGAACTATTTTAGCGCAAGCTAATTGAATCGCGTGTTTGCGAGTCCTGGGTATGCGTCTGAAATTCATCAAGCCGATGGAGCCTGAACTGGTCGATACCCCGCCGCAAAGCGCGGACTGGATCCACGAGATCAATACGACGGGTACAGGACCCAGATCATCAAGGATGATGATGGGATCCGGCTGATCACGAAGGATGGCTACGACTGGACGGGCCGTTATATCCAGCTTGCTGGCGAGGCAGAGGCGATCGAAGCGAAAGACTTCATCATCGACGGCGAGACGATCACCATCAATGAGGCGGGCCTGTCCGACTTCCACGCACTGCAATCAGCCGTCACCAGCCGCAAGCCATCCAGCGACCTGTATCTGGCGGCGTTCGATCTTCTACACCTCAACGGGCACGATTTGCGCGACATGCCGGTGGAAGACCGCCGTGACATCCTCCAGGCGCTGATCCCGACCGGTGGCCGCATCCAGTTCAGCGAAGCAATGCCGGGGCGACACACGCACCTACGCTCTTGCGAAGCGTGACATGATTGCGGGACTTAGACGGCTCTTAAGGGAAAGAAAAAGCTGTCTTCAGCGATCATCGACAATTGCCGATACGTTCCCTGCTCGTCGTAAATACTCCGATGACGAGCTCCTAGACGGCATTCGTAGGCTGCATGCCACGTTCGGGCACGTCACAATCGCCCTAATCAATGCTGATCCAGAGCTCCCTATGTATCGTGATTTCGTAGAGCGATTTGGCTCTATCATCAGAGCGTATGGATTGGCAGGTTTCCCAACTACCAGAGCAGGAGCGGTTTCGGCAGCGCTGAAAAGGCAAGACTTCAAAAAAGGGCTACGTAAGCCTTGGATTACGACTCTATCCAACACAAAACCCTAATATCTGCGCAACACAACAACCTAATAACCACGCAGCGTAGAAGCCGCCATTCTCAACTTCCAACGCGCAAGAGGGCGTATCGTGATAAGCAAGGCGCGGCGCCCCTCAACTGAGATGAAAGCATGTGCGGACGTTACACCCGATATCTAACATGGTCGGAAATCCACCGGCTCTACCGCCTGACGGCGCCGGCGGAAATCGGCCGCAATGATCAGCCGCGCTACAACATCGCGCCGACAGAGGACGTTCCTTTCGTCACCGCCGGTGATAACGGCAGCCACCGATTGCGCGAGGGGCGCTGGTGGCTCGTCCCGTTCTGGGCAAAGGAGATGCCCAGGGCGGCCATGTTCAACGCCAGGATTGAAGGCATCGATACCGCACCGGCTTTCCGGGACGCCTTCAAGTCGAAACGCTGCCTGATCCCGGCCGATGGCTTCTACGAATGGACGATCTCGCCGGCCGACGGCAAGAAGGATCCTTGGCACATCTACCTGCCGGGCCACGCGCCTTTTTCGTTCGCCGGGCTCTGGGCGTACAACACCAATCTCGATGTCACCAGCTGCACAATCATCACCCAGCCGGCCGGCGAGCCGATGAAGAATCTGCACGACCGGCAGCCGGTCATTCTCGACCAGGCCTATTACGACGCATGGCTCGACCCGTCGACGCCGAAGGAATACCTGAAAGACATTCTCAGCCACGATATCGGCAGTCAGTTGCAATTCAACCGTGTCGGGCGCGACGTCAATTCGACCGTCATCAACAAGCAACCGAACGACCACCCCGCCCTAGTCGGACCGATCAATCCGCTATGAGTGACGAACCGATCAGGCTCGCCGCAGACGCTACCGTTCACGGCGAGGGAAAGGGGCCTTGAGCCCCCGGCCGAAAACTTCCAGGTTCACCTGAGAATGTCCCTCAACGACATGTATCCGCCCCATGCGCTTAGCCCGAGGAACATTGAAAGCAGCGCTACAATGGCGCCCTTTTGGCGGATGGAAGTCGATCGCTGCCAGCCCTCGAAGCATATCCAAGTCCCGTATGTCGCGATCAAAACGCACCCTACAAAGAGCCCCACAAGTATGCTTTTGGGATAGACAGGACGTAGCAGAAGGCTTGCAATGACAATCGCGTAAGAGGCTAAAGCGATTGGCGACAGATAAGGCTTTAGATCAGGATGCATCGGTCACGAATAGCACGCGTTGATTGCAGTCGAGTTAAGCGATGGCTTTAGATCGGATCGCGTGGCATACGGCAGTGCATCGGCGAGCTGGACGGATCGAAATCACGTCTGCGAGTTTGACGAGTGCGGGAAGCCCGCACCGTTCGGATTTGCAAACCCCAGACAACCATCGCGCCCAGCCGAAGACGATGTAGCGTGGTTCTGCCACGGGCATCGCGAACACGGCGACAGATATTTGGCGGGGGCGAGATGATTAGTCGACCAAGAGAAGCGGACGATTATCCAGACCGAGTCATCGACTGCCAGGAGGCAATGGAGCCCGGCTTCCAAGCCATCGTTGATTGCATGCTGGAGGCCGGATGGTCGCGCGGCGAAACGCTGCGGTCATTGAAGCGGCTGATCGCGGCGGACAACATGACCAGAAAGAGAACGCTAGGACGGAAACACAGCTTGCCATTGCTCGGGCCATGATGCGGTCCGGAAAGTCTTCTAGGGAGGCGACGGCTTTTTGGCGGGCGGCCGGCGCCTTTTAACCGGAGCTGACTTCTCCGCCGAAAGACGGAGCTCCCGCAACCGCGCCGTCTTTGCATTTCGTGCTTTCGTTTCGGCTTCGACTAATAGTTTAGCCTCTCGATCAGCGCGCTCAAAGCGCTCTTTGTCTACCAGTCTTCGGGTCACGAGAGCCTCCCTTGGCTAACTGACCTATGAAATTATCGCTCGTTAGAATTGTTCCTTTCGCTGGCCTTCCCGCAGCCAATTTCGTGACCGCCGCGACGATGTCGAGCGCTCCAGCAGGCTTGACTTACCCATCTTCCGCCAGCGAGACATCCAGGTCCCGCCTGATCAACTCTTCGTCTTCAAGCACAAGGACCAGGGACGACGCCCATTGGGCGCGCTTCGCTGGCCTCGCGAGCGTGTCAATAGAAAGCCCGTCGCGGCTAAAGCGACGGGCTTTCTCATCGGAGCGGGTGCACCCCAGGAGGATCGACCACTTGGTTAAAAATTCCCGGACGTGAAATTCGTTCGACAATGGCACACGGATTCTCTTCGCATCTAAACCGGTTATATGAGATAATCCTAATAAGGCTCGCTTTAAGGCGACGGCCATGTCGTTACCGCTTTGCTGTGAAGTCTATTGCCCCGCTGACCTGGACATGCTCCAGCGCGTGTTTGACCGGCTGTGCGAGGAACGCCGGCTAGCAAAGACTGGGAACAACGCGAAGACCTGGCTGCCGAAGTCTTCCAAATTTTTGATGATGGGACGCAGGAAGAGGTGGGCTTGTGGCGGGCCTTTCAAAGCGCCGCGTCGCCAAGAGCGCATAGTTCAGTTTTCAAACTGTGAGGGGTGCTGCCACCATGATCGTCGCGCAGATGATAAACGATTTCGTGACGCTGCTGCATCCCGGTGCCGTTTGCGATAGGTGTATTGCCGAAGCCTTGCGCCTCAGTTCTCACGCGCACGCCGCGCAAACCACTGAGGCGTTGGGGACCACTTCGGATTTTGCCCGATATCGTGGACGCTGCGTCATATGCGACAGCGAACGGACAGTGACAATTGCCCGCGAACCTAAAGGCCAGATGCGCCCAGCCAATATAGGAGCCGCGCTTGCAGGGCAATTGAGCCGCGAGGAACCTCTGCTGGTCAATGAAGTTGGGGTTCAAGCGCTACGGTGAAGCCCATGACCACGAAATACCATATCGACGAAATGCAGGGCGAAAAGTTGCTGGCCCTGCACATTGCGCACGGATCGACTGCCTTGGAGGCCATTAACAAGGTCACCGCCGGGCCGTTCGTAATTCGAACCGTGCAGGCTCATTGGTTCCGCGTGGTGGATCAGGGACGGCGGGCGGTTTTCAAATTCTCGGTCGAACGAGATTAATTTAGCATCCGCTAATCCTTGCCGCTTTCGGATGCCGCACCAGAATCCTTGCATTCAGCATCAAGGTCGGCGACGAGGTGGCAATAATGGCGACGGTGCTTAAGCGCGTCACCGAAGACCGCGTAAGCGTCTCGATCCCGAGCTACAATTTCCCCCATTCGATTATCGATCCTGAAGACATTGAAGGGACAGCCGTCCCCGCCGCTATTGACCTCCCGAGCACCTTAAGGTCGCGCATCGGACGGGATGTTGAACTCCTTGCAACGATTGGAGAACCCTTATGCGAACTAAAATTATTTTTGCAGCGTTTTCGCTGCTTGCTGGCCCCGCATCAGCAGCCGACCACCTCTTCACCGCCACATCGGCAGGCGGTTTGACGACCTCAAGCCAACCCTTCCATAACGGCAAAAACAACAGCGCTCCGACCGCCGATACGGTGCCCGGCCAGGGTAGTCCGCTGTCCGGTGCCGAGCAACATACCGTGTCGGCCACCGACACGCAGACAGGTGCTTCGCTCAGGACAATGCCGTCGGCGGCGACCACGGGCAAGACTGCGCCGTCTGCCAACGCCCACTGACATTCGCTGCACCTCCCGAGCGCTCTCTGGGCGGCACCCATAGATCATCATGGGTGTCTCCCAAGAAGGCGGATAAATGGAGCTAAGCAAGACTGTACCGCCCTGGCGTCAGTTGTCACGCGGCCGAGCGCGGGGCGCGTTTCCTGCCCGATGGACTGGCTGCAACTTGGACTGCTCTGCGGCGCAGGCTTGTGTAAGCGATGTTCTCAAGCCAGGGCTTTTTAGCTCGGCCGCCCGGATATAGGCCCAAGGCAGCAGGGCGTCGATCTGGCTGTTGGGGTGGCCGTTGACGATCCTGGTGAGTACGTCGGCGAGATAGCCGAGCGGCTCGACACAGCTAGTTTGCAGGTTTCGACCAGGGAGGCGTTGACTGCCCAGTGCTTGGCGCCCCCGTCCGAGCCTGCAAAGAGGGCGTTTTTGCGATTGAGAGCAATCGGACGGATGGAGCGCTCGACCACGTTGCTGTCGATCTCAGTGCGGCCATCGTCAAGGAAGCGCGAGAGGCCTCCCCAACGGCGCGGACCCTGCGGCGGCCGGTTCATAGAAGCGCCGGCGCACATGCGTCCAGCAGAATGCGAGCGTTACCCCGCTCTTGTCGGCGAGCACGCGATAGCCGCCATATCCATCAACCTGCAGGATGCCGTGAAGCCTGCCAGATGGGCGATCGGACGCTCCGCCTTGCGGTCGGGCGCGTAGACATAGGCGACGCCGGGCGGATCGGCTCCGTCGCATGGCCGATCGTCTTGGGCATAGGCCCAGAGCTGGCCGGTCTTCGTTTTGCCGCGGCCGGGATCGAGCACGGGCGCCGTCGTCTCATCGGCAAACGGTTTCGGCGAAGCCTTCAGCTTGCCAAGCAGCCGCGCGTGCAGGCCGGGACGTCGAGGGAGGAACCATCCACCGGAGGCGCCTCGAAGTTGATCCTCACCATCTGATTCTCTCCTGGTAGCTAATTCAAACGTTATGTCTCAACTTTACTTTCGAAACCATACAACATGTCCGGCATCAGGCATTAGCTCTCCGACAGTTGGGCCGACCGTAGCCCATACAGAATGAGAAACGAAACACTTCGTAGTTGCACTTCTGGGACGCCCCAAAGCCAACTCAACGTCCTGCGAGGACGACGTCGTCCACCTCGTGGCACGGCAGATTGCCGATCTCTCGCATGAACTGGCAAGCGTCGGCGAGCGCGAGAGGAGCTTCCGGGTGCCGCATGCCTGCGGCGACCAGGTGCGCAATGGCGGCTCGGGACCCGATCCGCGCGAGCTGCCACCCAAGGGGCTTCGCACCCGGGACATCTACCTTTCCTTATGCCGCACTCGGCATAAGGGGATGTATCCGGGCCTGAAACTACGCCGATTCCCTAACGGCAATCCAGGAATGAAAGCTCGGCATAATGGCGCGCAGGGAAGATGCAATTCGGCCGAAGCGGACCTTTAGGTCGAGTCCTGTTGGTCAAAAATGACATCTACTTTTTGGAGAGTAGCGCTTCGATCAGGGAGTAGGTCGCCTTCACGCGGGCTTCGTTTGGGTAGTTCTTGTTAGCGAGCACAACCACGCCGATGTCCTCGCTTGGCACCATAGCGATGTAACCGCCAAACCCGTTCGTCGAGCCGGTCTTATTCAGGATCACATTCTTCTGGGGAGGAAGCGATGGGCTGATTCTTTCGGCTGGCTGTGGCTTCATGATGAAATCATAGCCATTGCCAGACTTCATTGTCTGCAGGTCGATGGGCCATGGGTACTGCTCCCAAACCATATCCTGGGTGAAAAAAGCAGTTTTGTACTGACCTTCATGGGTTCTCGCGACCGCCTTGCGCAATTCGTCGGGGGCCTTCCCGTGACCCAGCTCCACATCAAGAACTGTTAGCATGTCTCGGACGCTCGACTTCACGCCATAGGCCTCCGAGTCCAAAACCCCAGGGCTCACCCGAATTGGCGCATTGGTCTTTCGGTCATAGCCGAAAGCGTACTGGCTCATGTCACTCTTAGGAACGTCTATCCACGTATGGCGGAGCCCGAACGCAGGGAAGAGCACGCCCTCCACGGCTTGCTTGTAGTTTGAGCCCATGGCTTTGCCAGATATGTAGCCGAGCATCCCAATGCTAACGTTAGAGTAGCTTCGAGTTCCCGGTTGCGGCGGCTGCCAATCCATCAGCCAGCTCACCAACCCATCTACATTCGAAACGTTGTCCGGCACCTGCAATGGTAGTCCGCCCGAATGGTGTGTTGCCAAATCCATGAGTGTAAGCTTGTCGCCAATTGAACATCCGTCGACACAGACGTGATGTGCCACCGTATCACTGAGGCTTAGCTTTCCGCGTTCTTCGGCCAACGCCGCAAGCGTGGCGTTGAAAATTTTGCTTATCGAGCCAAGCTCAAACAGCGTATCAGGGGTGGCCGGACGGTTGTCGGCCCGCGATGCCAACCCGACCGCAAAAAACTCATGTTTGCCGTTCCTGGTAACTCCAACGACGAGTCCGGGAATATCGTATTCCTTTACCACGGGTTCGAATGAAGCCTGCGCCTTCTCAGCAAACCCGTCGGCCTTCGCAATAGAGCCACTTGAGGTGAGTACCGCGATCGAAAACGCAACGAGGTACGAACACTTATCCATTCTATTGCTCCATATCGACATTCCCCAATAGGGTCTCGCTGGGATACAGTGATTGTTGGGGCAAAGTTGTGGCGCGCGGGCCCACCTGGCACTGGCCTTGGTATATAGGAGGTGGCATGTCATGACATCGCGGCTTTCAACGAGACGTAATTACTTCTGCATCGATCGAAGCTCGTCGCCAAACGTCAGTAACTTGTCGCCAACCCTGAACCGGCCAGACGATTGTTCCTTGAACGGCTCGATTTTGGCTAGATGTTCGGACCCGCCATGCGATGGATTGGATTTAGCCTGAACCTTTGCGGCTGCTCAGTCCAGATTTTGCAAATATGCTCGAAGGGGGTTAGGCAGCTAAGGATCTTCAGGCGTTTGGCGAAATTGTAGGCGTCGAGGAATGTTGCCCGGGGGGGGCACGCAGCTGATCATGGTTTTCATAGTAGTAGCGTCGCACGGTGGCTTCCTTGATCGTGCGGTTCATCCTTTCGACCTGACCATTCGTCCACGGATGGTTCGGCTCCGCAGACGGTGCTCCATATCGTTGCGGGCGCAGGCCACGTCGAAGGAATGGGCTCGGAAGATTTCCCTGCGCTCGATTGTTGCGCGGATGGCGCGCGGCCGCATGTTGCCATGCAGCAATCCTCTGTTATAGAGGATACATTCGATAGGACGCGATGTAATCACGGGTGCTCTTCCGGCCGCCAATCCGTCGGGCAATCTTGAAAGCCCGTTGATACTCGCGGACCTTCATAGTTACCTTTGATACCATCGACGGGGACAAGCATGTCCAATCTGACGCGAGCATATCGCGCTGGTGCTAGACCAGCCTTTCATGAGTGAGCGTTCAGTTCTTGCGGTGGGTATAATCCTGCTTACCGCTTCAATGGTGGCGATAATCTCGCGGCGCCTCCGTCTGCCTTATAGCGTTGGTCTTGTTTCTGCAGGTATAGCGCTCGGGTTTTTTCCTGGCGTCGCTGAATTCCCGCTAAGCCGAGATCTGATCTTCACCGTGTTCCTGCCGCCCCTCATTTTCCAAGCGGCGCTCGAGATCGAGTGGCGCCATTTTCGTGTTAACCTGCCCGTGAGTGCGTTGCTTGCGTTCCCCGGGGTGGCGATTGCGGCAGTGGTGGTTACCGTCGCCATGCATCTGGCGCTGGGTTGGAGTTGGATCGGAGCCGGATTGTTCGGAGTTCTGATAGCCGCCACGGATCCAGTATCCGTTCTGGCGGCCTTCAAAGAGATGAAGGTCCAGCCACGTCTGGGGCTGCTTGTCGAATCGGAAAGCCTACTGAACGACGGAGCCGCAGCAGTCGGCTTCACTATCCTGCTGGCAGCCGCAACGGGCGCGGGCGCGACGCCCTTAGCCGTCGTCGGGTCCTTCGCATGGACCGTTGCGGGTGGTGTCGTCGTTGGGACTCTGACATCAGCCCTCTTGCTTCTCATCGCTGGCCGGACCGAAGACCACCTGGTCGAGATCACGCTCACGACGATTGCTGCCTACGGCTCCTTTTTGGTCGCGGAGAATTTTAGCATGTCGGGCGTCCTCGCCACGCTTACAGCTGGCCTTCTTGTCGGGAATGTCGGCTGGAGAGGCGCAATTTCCACCGCCGGACGACCGCATGTTTTAGCCTTCTGGGAATATGCGGCTTTTCTAGCGAATTCGATCATATTCATCTTGATCGGTGGACACGAAGCGCAACAGCCTCTTGGGATATTCGTTGGCAGCTCAGCGCTCGCTATTGTCGTCGTGCTGATCGGCCGGGCTGCCGCGATCTATCCGCTTTGTGGGCTAGTGGCTCCGACGCGGCTGAGAGTGGACCTGAGATATCAGCACCTACTGGTATGGGGCGGGCTACGTGGGGCTCTCGCACTCGCCTTGGCGCTAGCGCTCCCGTCCGATATTCGCGAGCGGGGCGAAATCATTGTAGTGGCGTTCGCCGTCGTCGCCTTCTCGATTTTTGTCCAGGGATTGACGATGCCCTGGTTGGCTCGGCGCTTGGCGATCGCTCAACAGGCGACAGAAACTTGAGACTCCAGCTTGGCGAGGAGAGTTTGGCGCTAGATTTTTGACTTGAAAGTCGGCCAGCCAAGGATTCCCTCCCCACAACCGATCTTCCAAGCGCCCCACGGTTCGCGAAGTGTTTCCAGATGCAATTGTTCGTGAGAGGTGGTATTTAGGGGTAAGGCGGGCTGCTTCCTCGCCCAGGCCCGGTTGTGCACTGTGTCCCCGTCAAAGCCATGGCCGCCGGGCCGTCCTAACATCCATTTGAATTGCTATCGAGGTCGTTGCACTGGTTCTGTTTCGATCATCGCGAACACGGCGACAGCTATTTGGCGGGGGCGAGATGATAAGTCGACCAAGGGAAGAGAACGATTATCGAAACCGCGTCATCGACTGCCAGGATGCGATGGAGCCCGGCTTCCAAGCCATCGTCGACTGCATGCTGGAGGCGGGGTGGTCGCGGGGCGAAACGCTGCGGTCATTGAAGCGGCTGATCGCGGGGGACAACATGACCCAGAAAGAGAATGCTAGGACGGAACACAGCTTGCCATTGCCAGGGCCATGATGCGCGCGGGTAAGCCGTCTTAGGTAATCACAACTCGGTAAAAATCGTACATTCATTTTCAATTGAAATGAGATGACGGGAGAGTAGGATTACTCTTCGCCCGGCTTCCTCAAATGGCCGGCACGGCCCGGCTAGTCGCCCTGTGTCAACCTGAAGGCTGGCCGGGCCGTCTTGACAATCCTAGCGACGGAGCGAAAGCGAGACGAGTTCAGCCTCGTCTAGATGCAGGCCATATAGTTTGCGATAATCCGCGATGCGATCGAATCGAGGGTGTCCGGTGACCGTTGCTCAAGTTTCAGCTTGTCGAAAACCCTGCCGAGAAGTGCCAATTCGGTTTCGTCGAATCTACCGGCGTCAGGCGCCTTTCGCCGGATTGGCATGATATTCCTCCCCACAGTCCTGGAGGGAAGCATGCCGCAAATCTCTCGTCCGGCGCTTCGGTGATCTGGCTAAACTCCACCTCCAAAAAAATCGGCCTGCTCATCAGGCCCGGCTTGACCATCCGTAGCTTCCCCTACGGCTTTTTGGCGGGCGGCCGGCGCCTTTGAACCGGAGCTGACCTCCGTCGGCTGTGCCGAAAGACGGAGTTCCCGCAACCGTGCCGTCTTTGCATTGCATGCTCTCGTCTCTGCTTCGACGAATAGCTTAGCCTCTCGATCAGCGCGCTCGAAGCGCTCTTTGTCCATCAGTCGTCGGGTCAAGAGCGCCTCCCATGGCTGACTGACCTATGCAATCATCGCTCGCTAAAATTGTTCCTTCCGTAGTCTCGGGCGTCAGGCGGGATCGACCACTTGGTTGCAAATTCCCACCTGCCTTGGCGCGCCGGTGGCACCAGCCTGCCTGACATGAAGCCTCCTTGACGTTTATGCGGCAAGGAGCAAAAAGCGGCGGAAGATCCCGGGAGCAACAGTTCGGCTGTCGACCAGACTGTCCGGCAGATCCTCGACCCTATTAGCACCCGCGCCATGTCGGTGGGCGACGTCCTGCCCACCGAACGGGAACTTGGCGAACTGTTCGGCGCGAGCCGCAACACGATCCGCGAAGCGCTGCGCTCCATCCGCACCTATTGCCTTATCGATCCCAAGCCGCGTGTCGGCGCGGTGCTGGCGGACCGCCAGAATGTCGCGACCCAGAATTTCTTCGCCGCGCAGATGGATATTTCGAGGACCTCGTTTCACGACATACAGGGGTCCCGCCGCATCATCGAGGTGAGCATTGACGACCACATCATCCTCAATGCCAGCGCCGCTGAACTCGACGCCCTGGACGAGGTCAACGGCCTGATCGAAACCAGCAAGGATGTCCAGAAAGCCGCGCAGCGCGATTTCGACTTCCACCTGGCGCTGATGAAGCTCGCCGGCAACCGCATGCTGGTGCAGACCTACCATTTTCTGTCGCCGGTCATCCTGCACATCATGACAACCGGCAAATCGATCCGGCCGGTGCTGAAAGAAACGCGCCACGCCCATGCCGAGATCATTGCCGCGCTTCACGCGCGCGACCGCATTGCCTATAGCTATTTGATGAGCCGGCATCTCGACTTCGGGCTGCGCTTCGTTCCCGACGACCTCCAAAACGCACGGACCTCGCCGGCAATGCCAGGCCCGACTTCTTCCAAGGATTTGCACAATGTCTGACTTTGAAAACAAGGTGGCATTGGTGACGGGGACGACCGGCATCGCGCTCGCCACCGCGAGGCGGCTGGCGCAGGGAGGTGCGGCGATCGTCGCCTGCGGCATCGACAGGGCCGCCAATGCCGCCATGCAGGAAAGCCTTGCCAAGGCCGGAGCGGATGCGCTGGTGCAAACGGTCGACGTGTCCGTTACCGATCAGGTTCGCGACGCGGTAGTCGCCGGCGTCGTGAAATTCGGCG
>NZ_NSFU01000016.1:0-157060 GCF_002294875.1 Mesorhizobium sp. WSM4312
TGCAGATAGAATGCTGAGACCCGTCGAAATTGGCCACTCCATCTTGAATCAGTCTCAATGTCTGGGAGGCACTCTGAAGTGTGTAATGAACTAGGCCCGATTAAACCGCCAACGCCGCGATACGAAGTGGTTTTGCAGACCGGCTTGCGCGTTCCAATGCGGGACGGCGTTGAGCTCGCCACGGACCTGTATCGGCCTATTGGTTACACTGGGGAACTCGGGTCAATCCTTATCCGAACTCCATACGGTAAGACGCCCTATCGCTGTCCGGTTGAGCCTCGCCACAAAGTGGCAAGAATGTTTGCTGGACAAGGGTTCGCTGTACTTGTGCAGGAGCGTCGTGGCGTCTTCGATTCCGGCGGCGTATACGCTAGGGAACATATAGGGGACGACGGTTATGACACGCTGTCCTGGATTTCGCAGCAGCCATGGTCGAATGGACGCGTGGGCACATATGGGTGCTCGGCGCTTGGTATCGCGCAGGTTTTGCTGGCGCAGTTGTGCCATCCAGCCCACCGATGCGCAATTGCGCAGGGATCGGGCGGCGCGAACGGCTCTGCCGGAGGGCGATATCGCAACGGGGATCTCCGTCTCGGCGGTGCGGTGGAGGTTGCCGCGTTTGTCCCCTGGTTCCACCAAACCGCAGCGAAGGACCGGTCCCGAGTGCAACCGAAAAGCGATGAGGAGTATCAGCGGGCTTTCGCGTCGCTGCCGCTCGTCAACATGCTTAAGAGCCTTGGGGGACCGCCGACTGACTGGGAGGACTGGGTCTCGCGTGACCCAGGCGATCCCTGGGGGGATCGGAATGGGATGCTTAGCGAGGACTCGACCATCGACGTCCCAGCCCTGTTCGTGAACTCGTGGTACGACGTGGGGGCTGCCGACGCGCTTCACCAGCAGCGCGTTTTTAGTGCTCGCGGATTGAGCCCGGCGGCACGCGATCACCAACATATCATTCTGTCGCCAGCCACGCATTGTGGCACCGAGAGTCTCAAAGCCCCGACGGTTATCGGCGAGCGCGAGCTGGGCGACGCGCGCCTGGATTGCTGGCAGATCTACCTGGACTGGTTCGACTGCTGGCTGAACGACAAGCCCGACCGGATCGAGGGAATGCCCCGCGTCCAGTACTACGTGATGGGTCGCAACGAGTGGCGTGCCGCGTCAGAATGGCCCCCTCTTGGTGTGGAACTGCAGCACTGGTTCCTCCGCAGCGGCGGGAATGCCGCGACCCGTCTAGGCGACGGGACTCTTGATGTAGAGCCTCCGAGTGCCGACGAGCCGGCTGACACGTTTACCTACGACCCTGGGGATCCGGCGCCGTTCTTGGGGATGGACGGCGGGAAGTCAAGTGGAACTACTATAGGACCCCGCGATTACCAGGACGTCCAGCTTCGTCCAGACGTCCTCTGCTTCACTTCACCGCCCCTCACAGAGGGCATGGAGGTTACCGGATTTGTCCGGGCGGTCCTCTTCGTCTCTTCTTCGGCCCCGGACACGGACTTCGTGGCCAGACTGTTGGACGTACATCCCGATGGCCGTGCGATTGACGTGGTGGACGGGATACTGCGCGTCCGCTATCGCGAGGGCTTTGATCGGGCTGTTTTCATGGAACCGAGCGTTATATGCAAAATCGAGATTGATCTCGACGCCACAAGTAATTGGTTTCCGGCCGGCCATCAAATTCGCCTGGAAATCACTAGTTCGGCCTTCCCGCGGTTCGACCGCAACCTGAATACGGGAGGTAACAACTGGGACGAAACTGAATGGGTAGTGGCTCGGAACACGATTCATCACTGCGAGCAGTTCCCCTCCCACGTACTGCTTCCTGTGATGACAGCGATGGGGTCCCATGCCGGCAAGGCGAATTTGAACAGCTTGCCGCCTGGCTAGCCTACCTCCACTATTTCAAACAAACGGTGATAACAAGCTGCGATCGGTCGGGGAGCCCGTCGCTTCTCACATCAAGCAGCTTGCCCCATCGGCCCGCGTCAATCAGCATGGAATGGGGGTCCATGGATCGGCACATAATGGCGGTGAGACTCACAATTGATGTTTTGCACAGCGGCGTAGGCGCGCTGTCACATTGATTTAAGCAATAGGGAAATTGGGGTGGCAACGCGCCATCATTGAGTGCCGGACCTGCTAGAGAAGCACGGTTGAGTTTCTTTTCAAACAACTTAGCAACGGCACAGAGTTCATCGTTGTACTGTGAATGCGACGAACACACCACCGTGCAGATAGAATGCTGAGACCCGTCGAAATTGGCCACTCCATCTTGAATCAGTCTCAATGTCTGGGAGGCACTCTGAAGTGTGTAATGAACTAGGCCCGATTAAACCGCCAACGCCGCGATACGAAGTGGTTTTGCAGACCGGCTTGCGCGTTCCAATGCGGGACGGCGTTGAGCTCGCCACGGACCTGTATCGGCCTATTGGTTACACTGGGGAACTCGGGTCAATCCTTATCCGAACTCAATACGGTAAGACGCCCTATCGCTGTCCGGTTGAGCCTCGCCACAAAGTGGCAAGAATGTTTGCTGGACAAGGCTTCGCCGTACTTGTGCAGGAGCTTCGTGGAGTCTTCGATTCCGGCGGCGTATACCCTATGGAGAATGAAAGGGACGACGGTTATGACACGCTGTCCTGGATTTCGCAGCAGCCATGGTCGAATGGACGCGTGGGCACATATGGGTGCTCGGCGCTTGGTATCGCGCAGGTTTTGCTGGCGCAGTTGTGCCATCCAGCCCACCGATGCGCAATTGCGCAGGGATCGGGCGGCGCGAACGGCTCTGCCGGAGGGCGATATCGCAACGGGGATCTCCGTCTCGGCGGTGCGGTGGAGGTTGCCGCGTTTGTCCCCTGGTTCCACCAAACCGCAGCGAAGGACCGGTCCCGAGTGCAACCGAAAAGCGATGAGGAGTATCAGCGGGCTTTCGCGTCGCTGCCGCTCGTCAACATGCTTAAGAGCCTTGGGGGACCGCCGACTGACTGGGAGGACTGGGTCTCGCGTGACCCAGGCGATCCCTGGGGGGATCGGAATGGGATGCTTAGCGAGGACTCGACCATCGACGTCCCAGCCCTGTTCGTGAACTCGTGGTACGACGTGGGGGCTGCCGACGCGCTTCACCAGCAGCGCGTTTTTAGTGCTCGCGGATTGAGCCCGGCGGCACGCGATCACCAACATATCATTCTGTCGCCAGCCACGCATTGTGGCACCGAGAGTCTCAAAGCCCCGACGGTTATCGGCGAGCGCGAGCTGGGCGACGCGCGCCTGGATTGCTGGCAGATCTACCTGGACTGGTTCGACTGCTGGCTGAACGACAAGCCCGACCGGATCGAGGGAATGCCCCGCGTCCAGTACTACGTGATGGGTCGCAACGAGTGGCGTGCCGCGTCAGAATGGCCCCCTCTTGGTGTGGAACTGCAGCACTGGTTCCTCCGCAGCGGCGGGAATGCCGCGACCCGTCTAGGCGACGGGTCTCTTTATGTAGAGGCTCCGAGCGCCGACGAGCCGGCTGACACGTTTACCTACGACCCTGGGGATCCGGCGCCGTTCTTGGGGATGGACGGCGGGAAGTCAAGTGGAACTACTATAGGACCCCGCGATTACCAGGACGTCCAGCTTCGTCCAGACGTCCTCTGCTTCACTTCACCGCCCCTCACAGAGGGCATGGAGGTTACCGGATTTGTCCGGGCGGTCCTCTTCGTCTCTTCTTCGGCCCCGGACACGGACTTCGTGGCCAGACTGTTGGACGTACATCCCGATGGCCGTGCGATTGACGTGGTGGACGGGATACTGCGCGTCCGCTATCGCGAGGGCTTTGATCGGGCTGTTTTCATGGAACCGAGCGTTATATGCAAAATCGAGATTGATCTCGACGCCACAAGTAATTGGTTTCCGGCCGGCCATCAAATTCGCCTGGAAATCACTAGTTCGGCCTTCCCGCGGTTCGACCGCAACCTGAATACGGGAGGTAACAACTGGGACGAAACTGAATGGGTAGTGGCTCGGAACACGATTCATCACTGCGAGCAGTTCCCCTCCCACGTACTGCTTCCTGTGATGACAGCGATGGGGTCCCATGCCGGCAAGGCGAATTTGAACAGCATCGCTAGGTGTTTAGATTGTGGTATTCGGCTTTGCCCCCCGCCTTGAACGGGTTGTTTTGAAGTGCTGCGCTTCGAGATGATGACAAAACGTGGTCTGTGTGAACAGCCACAAGCATCAGGAAAGGAAGCGCAGCATGAAAAATTATGCCGGACTGGACGTCTCCGTGAAAGAGACCACCGTTTGCATCGTGAGAAGGGCGCCGAATTTGCCGAGAGATGAAGGTTGCTAGTCATCCGGACGATCTTGCTGACGCATTGAAGAACCCCGCATGGAATCTCGCCCGGATCAGGCTTGAAGCCGGCCCCTTATCCCAATGGTTGGTCTGGCGGCAGCCGGACTACGTGACCTGTATCGAGCCCCGTCATTCCAAGGCGTTCTCAAGGCACAGGTCAACAAGACCGACCGCAACCATGCTCGCGGCATCGCGCAGATATGCGGGTTAACCTGTTCCGGCCCGTGCATGTCAAGAGTAAGCGGTATTCTCGGGCCACGGCCTTGAGCTCGAGCTTGTTGATGTAGACCCAAGGCAGGAGATCGTCGATCTGGCTGTTGGGGTGGCCGTTGACGATCCTGGTGAGGACATCGGCGAGATAAGCCGAGCGGTTCGACACCATTGAGCTTGCAGGTTTCGATCAGCGAGGCGATGACTGCCCAGTGTTCGGCGCCGCCGTCAGAGCCTGCGAAGAGCGCGTTCTTGCGGTTGAGCGCGAAGACTGATTCATTATGCACCCCCTCTTCAAATGGCGGGAAACAGCGATTTCTGATTATCGTCGTTGATGATACGCGGAGATTTGCGCGCCAAATCGGCCTTGATCCGTTCATCTTCAAGGTCGCTGGCGCGGATCTGGTAGGGCGCGCCGCGCATGACCTGCTCGGCTGGTAATATGCCGTCCCTGACGAACCGGCGGATTTTGACGTGCGACACGCCAAGCTTCGCGGCCGCGTCCGACATGGTAAGCCACTCGCCGTTCTTGTCGGAAGACCGATAGCCGCTGATCTTGTGCACCGTGCGCAGGGATTGGACGCGTCGCGCCGTCCAGGTCTTTCCCTGACCCGTCTTCATGCCCATGCGGTTGAGTGTGGCGGCGATTTCGGCATCCGACCATCGCGTTGCCATGGATCGCATGACCGCCAGAGCCTCCTCAGGCGTACTCTGGCCATGCTCTCCGGATTTGGACTTGCGAACCCTTACCTGGGAATGCTGGCCCCCATGCCAATGGATGGTCAGGATCACATCGCGCGCGTCGTCATCGACGTCCGCCACAATGTCCTTGATGAGCGCGCGCAGCAGTTGCTGACGGAACCGCATATCGACACCCGGCGCATTCCAGGCGGCTTCGAGATCCTGGGCGAGGCCGGTGAAGTCAGGGATCGCGTCGACAGGCTCCATACGCTGGACTTCACTGAGCCGGGCCTCGCAGGTCTCCACGCGCCTGAGCCTAGCTTCCCAGTTCCTCTCGAGCTGGGCCGCTATAAGCCGGTTCTCCGGGTCGCAGGCGGCGTAGCGGCGCTCGGCGAGCGATGCCTCATAGCGTGCCTGCTGCAGGTCCATCTCGATCATCTGCCGCCGCCTGGCTTCGCTCTCCAGCTGCATCTGTTCAGCCTCCAACGCCGCCTCGATCGCCATCGGCGCAACCGCCTCCAAGGCTTCGCGGGCCACCGCCGCATCGGTGCGAAAGCCGTTGAACGACATGCATCGCGCCTGCGCCATCATGGTGTTCTCGCAACGATAGACCGGGTAACCTTGGCCACGTCCGGCATACGTGACAACCAGTCTTCGCCCGCATCGACCACAGGAGAGAAGACCCGGGAGCAACGCGCGACCGCCGCGGCCCGACTTGACGCCGCCGGCTTTGCCATAGGCGTTGGCGGCGAGAAGTTCCTGGTTCCGTTCGTACTCGCTCCATCCGATATAGCCTTCGTGATGCTCCTTGAGCACCACCGCCCAATCGCTGGCCGGCTTGTAATGACCATAGCTCTTGCGGACGCGGCCATCCACGATCTCGGTGCGCTTCTCGCTCTTACCATAGACATAAGCGCCGGCGTAGAACGGGTTCTTCAGGACGGAGATCACGTTGCGGTAGCGGACCGGAACCCAGGCGAAGGACACCATCTTCTTGCCGTCGGAGGGTCTGGGGAAATGCACGCCATCGTCGATCATCGAGATCAGGACCTGGCGGGCACTGCCGAGTTCGCGGAAACGCGCGAATATCAGGCGAATGGTCTCCTGCAGGCGTATATCGGGATCGAACCCGAGACCGTAATCCCGGTGCCAGACGTAGCCGAAGGGCACAGAGATGCGCAGTTCGCCGCGCTGTGCCTTGGCGCGGTCAGCTTCGTACATGCGAGCACGCAGCACCCCGAGTTCGAACTCGCTTATGCTCCCCTTCATGCCGAGCAGCAGGCGATCGTTCGGCAGTCCCGGATCGTAGACTCCGTCCAGATCGATCACCCGTGCATCGACTTCGCCGCACAACTCGAGCAGCCGATGCCAGTCCGGTCCGTTGCGAGACAGGCGGGACGCCTCCAGGCAAAGCACAGCGCCCACATGACCGGTGCACAGATCGTCGACCAGGCGTTCGAAACCGGGACGTTCCACAGCTCCACTTGCGGTGCGTCCCAAGTCCTCGTCGATCACCTCAACCTTGCGGAATCCCCAGCGCCGCGCGACGTCGACCAGCTCATATTGCCGACGCTGGCTCTCAAGATTGAGCTGCACTTGCGCCTGCGTGGACTGACGTACATAGACAACGGCCTTGCGCTTGAGGATGGTGGCCGGAATCAGATTACGGCTCGTCATCGCGGCTCTCCTCCGTCACGATACCGGCGGCGGCCATCAGCACATTGGCGAGCCGGGCGATCACGATCGTTCGTTGCGCTGCGCTCAGCCCGACTAGCTTGTGCGAGTCGAGCGCATGCTGAGCTGGCGAACGATCACGAGAGATCGTGTCGGTGGCGGCAAGGTTCTCATTTTGAGTCTCCCCGATGATGAAACCATCCGGAGAGCCTCGCCGGAAACGGCGCTGGATCAAGAGCTTGTTCAGTTCAAGCAGTGCAGCAAGCGACGCGCGCGGGGAGCCCAGATCCATTGCTGCGCACGGGACTTCGACCTCCTGCCCAACATGGGCAGAATGACCCCGAGATTGCGATCGGACGGATCGAGCGTTCGACGGTGTTGCTGTCGATCTCGATGCGGCCGTCGTCAAGGAAGTGCGAGAGGCCTTCCCAGCGTGAGAGCGTGTAGCGGATTGCCTCTGCGAGCTTGGTCTTCTGACTGATCAGGCCGAGCTTCTCACGCAGCCAGGGTTCGAGATCGGCGACGATGGCGCGGCTTTTGTCCTGACGCATCGCGCGGCGCTCGTTGGCCGATCGGCCACGGATGTCATCCTCGATCTTGTAGAGTTCGGCGATCCGTCTCAGCGCGTCACTGGCGATCGGCGCGGGACCGGCTGCTGCCAGTTCATAAAAGCGCCGACGGACATGCGCCCAGCAGAAGGCGAGCGTGACGCCGCTTTTGTCGGCCAGCACGCGATAGCCGCCATAGCCGTCGACCTGCAAGATTCCGGTGAAGCCTGCGAGATGAGCGATCGGACGCTCGGCCTTTCGGTCCGGCGCATAGACATAGGCGACGCCCGGCGGGTCGCTCCCCTCCCATCGTCGGTCATCGCGGGCATAGGCCCAGAGTTGACCTGTCTTAGTCTTGCCGCGGCCGGGATCGAGCACCGGCGCGGTCGTCTCGTCGGCGAAGAGTTTTGCCGAGGACTTCAGCTTGCCAAGCAGCCGCTCATGCACCGGACGCAGGTGCCAGGCGGCGCGGCCGACCCAGTCGGCGAGCGTAGAGCGATCGAGATTGATACCCTGCCGGGCGTAGATTTGCGCCTGACGATAGAGCGGAAGGTGATCGGCATATTTTGAGACCAGCACCTGGGCGACCGTTGCCTCGGTCGGAAGACCACCCTCGATCAGCCGGGCCGGCGCCGGAAGCCTGAACCACGACGTCCTCGCAGGCGCGGCAGGCATATTTGGGCCGGCGCACGACGATTACACGCAGCTGCGCCGGAACGATGTCGAGCCGCTCGCTCACGTCCTCGCCGATCCGATGCAAGCCATTGCGGCAGCATGGGCAGGCATGGTCCTCGATGTCGACGACCATCTCCACGCGCGGCAGATGGGGTGGCAGCGCGCCCCGGTTGGCCCGGCGCCTCGTGGCCTTTGCTTGCCGCTCGGCGGGAGCAGATTGCTCCTTCTCTTCCTCACCGGCGGCCTCGATCTGCTCCGCCTCTTCGAGCCCCAGCAGCAATTGATCCTCGGGGAGCGTCTCGGCACGCCGGCCGAAGCGGTGACGCTGCAATTCCTTGATGATCTGAATCAGACGGGCATTCTCGACGTCGTGCGCCAGGACCATCGCCTTCAGCGCGTCCGGATCGTCGGGAAGCTGGTCAGCCGTCATCGCCATGAACGGATCAGACCATATTCGCCGACAGCCCGCGACAGCGGAATCTAGGCTGATTCACTTCGTCGCGGGTCAGCCCGCCTGGGCTGGCACGCGGGTCCGGCGCGCCTCATGGACTCGCCGCCAGTCGAGACCTTCGAGTAGCGCCGAGAGCTGCGCGGCCGTCAGCCGCATCATGCCGTCATGCACTTTCGGCCAGCGGAACTCCCCATCCTCCAAACGCTTAGCAGGCAAACCCCGGTGCCATCCCAGAAGATCAGCTTGATCCGGTCAGTCCGCTTCGCCCGGAAGACGTAGACGGCCCCGCTGAACGGATCGGCCCCCATTGTCTCTCGCACCAGCGCCGCCAATCCCTCCGCACCCTTGCGGAAGTCGACGGGCTTCGTCGCCACCATGACCTTGACCGCACCCGTCGGCCCGATCACGACGTCGCCTTCAGCGCGCGGATCACTGCGGCCACCGTCTTGGTATCGGCGCCCCGGCCGACGCGCATCGCGATGCCGTCGATCTCAAGCTCGATCATGCCGGCATCTCGGGTGGCTTGCCGTTTCCGCTGCTTCGGTGAACGGCTGGCTGCAGGTTCCGCCGCCGCCACAACCGCCGGCACAAAGGCAGGAGAATCTTGCTGCACCGAAGCGGCCTGTTTGCGCGCTTCGCGGCGCCAGGCGAAGACCTGCTGCGGCCTGAGACCATAACGGCGGGCGACCTCGGAAATGATCGCATTCGGCTCCAGCGTCTCTGCGATGATCCGCGCCTTGTCATCCACCGACCAGTGACGCCGACCGCCGGCACCGTTGATCACCTCGAAACGCCGAAGCTGCCGCTCCGGGTCAAGCGTAAGGTCAAGTCCAGACACAAGCCGATCTCCGATCCCAATACAGGATCGGCAACCTCACAGATCGCGACCACTCCCGAAAGGTGGTCCGGAAACACCGCTCTGATGTCCGCTGTCAAGGTTTGGAACGCATGAGGTCGCCCGATCCGAGGAACGGCTGCTCATTCTGATGATCGCGCATGGGTGGGGAGGCGGAACTGAAGGACGTCGGTGATCAAGCTCTGATGCGCGGGTTGGCTACCGCATTCCCGATTGTGCGTCCGGGGCTGTTCCTATCTTACTGCGGGCGTCGGTCGATTTGCCGGCCACAAAGCGTCTGACGGGCATTCCCCTGCCGTGGTCCCGCCTCCGCCCATGCGCGATATGTGCGCCATCGCGGCGAGCGATCAGGTGACGCGCGCCTCCCTTGCGACTGCCCACATAAAGCCGACCAGTTCACGGGCGATCGCGGTGCAGACGACCGTTGTCCGTTTGCCCCGAGCGCTCAGCATGCGGTAGCGGGCTGTCAGGCGGGACTGCGCCTTCCAGGCGATCTCACGCACCTTCGGTGACGCCTGCTCCAACCGGTATAGCTTCGCCTTCCCGACCTTGGGCGGATGTCGATAGGTCCAGGCGCTCTCGACCAACATGTGGCGAACCCGACCGTTGCCTGCCTTTGTGATGCCGCCGCGCCGGACTGTCTCCCCGGTTGAGCGCTCGCCGGGGACCCGACCGAGATATCCCATGAGCTGGCGTGGGCTTTCGAACCGGCTGGCGTCGCCGACTTCGGTGACGAACGTCACGGCGACAATTAGGTCTACCCCACGCAATGTCTGAAGCGCCCACACGATCGGTGCCAGCGACCAGGCCGGGACGAACTCTTCGATCACACGCTCCAGCCGCTCGACCCGCTCTTTCGAGACGCGCACCGCCTCGACCATCTCCTGGAGTGCGATCTGATGCGCGGGATGATCGAACCTTGTTCCTGAAGCCAGCGTAGATAGCGCATCGTCCAGCTCTTCTTTCGCGGATAGCTACGGCCGTGCTTGAGCATGAATGCGCTCACCTGCTGGCGATGGACCCGCAGCGTCTCGACCGCGCCCGCCCGCGCGCGAACAAGATCCCGTATGGACTCGTGCCCTTCATCGGGAACCCACACCGCGGTCAGCTCGCCGGCGCGCAATAGTCGGGCAAGGGAAATGGCGTCTCGACGGTTCGTCTTCACCCGATCGCCGGGCTTCCTTGGTATCAATGATGGTGCAACCACGGTGCACTCGTGCCCGAGCGACCGGATCAGGCGATAAAGGCCGTACCCGGTCGGCCCAGCCTCATAGCAGAAATGCACGTAATCAAAGCGGCTGGCGATCCGGCCTATGACCCGCCGCATGCTGGTCGCCGACGCGTCGACCTCACCGAAGAACCGAACCTCTCCTTCCCGGCCTGCCTCCGCAATCGCAATAGCGTTCTTAAGCTTCGCAACATCGATTCCGACAAATGCTTCTCTATAATCCGCCACGGCTCGTCCTCCTGTGGTGAGGATCGGCTCGGCCCGTCCGAGCAACCCTCGGACGCGCAGTGTAGGGCGAGCCACCTCATCGGCAGAGGCGGACATACGGTCTTACTGTCAAGACGCTGACGACCCAGAATCGCCGGGCGCTGCTGACGGCCCTCAAGTCGCTTCAGGAAAAGGCCATCGCCATCGAGAACGACATCCGTGGCCTGTTTCGTAACTTCGGTCTCAAAGTTGGCATTGTCGACGGCCGGCAAATTCGCGGATCGCATCCGGGACCCTTCCGGTGACATTCCGGAACTCGAGACATCATGGAGACGTTGCTCACCGCCCGTCGGAAACTTTGCGAGCAGTTCACGGTGCTACACGAAAGACTGTTGTCGATCGTGAGGGGTGACACGGTTTGCAGGCGGTTGATGACCGTGCTGGGCGTCGGCCCTATCGTTGCACTGGGTTTCAACGCCACGGTCGATATTCCTGCCCCCTTCAGGAATTCGAAGGACGTGGGGCCGTATCTCGGTTTGACGCCGCGGTTACATCAATCAGGCTAGGATAATCGCGTCGGCAGGTCAGCCTAGGAAGCTTGAATGGGATTGACTTCAACACGCCGAATAGACAAGTCCAGGCATTTGGTGGAGCGGATTGAGAGTGAAGCGCTCGGGCTGGGAAGCCCATGCCTTGCAGATGAACTCGTAGGGTGAGACCTTTGAGGGCCTTCAGCCTGCGGCCGAAATTTGTAGGCCGCAACAAAGTCGGCAAGATGCCGACGCAGTTGGTCATGATCGTCGTAGTGGAAACGCTTGCCCGTCGCGTCCTTGATGGTGCGGTTCATTCGCTCGACCTAGCCGGTGGTCCAAGTATGCTTTGGCTTCGTGGTTCGAAGCACAGCGCGACGATGCGGCCCCCGAACGTGCTTGCGGGCTTCCTGGCGCCGCGACGAGCGCTTGCAGGCGCTGACGGTCGCTGGCCAAAACGGTGAAGGGGGATGCTATTGCGCATGCATCTAACTCGCACGCCAAACCGCAAAACGGAATCCCGAAATCGGACTCTTTTGATCCGATCAATCCACTATGAGACGCCGATTCCGAAATAGCGGGTGTGGGCGACATTGAGGATGCGATTGATCAAGCTTACGAAGCTGTGTCCGCCGGCCGTTGCAGCTGTGCCATAACTGGAGTGTATACCAAGGGCCGGCACCGAGTTCATCTCTAGGACAAACGGTTGGCCTGAGCGATCGATCCGGAAATCGACGCGGGCATAGTCCCGGCAGTGGCAGGCACGGAAGGTCGCAACCGAAATATCCCGTAACATCGTCTCAAGCCCGCTCTCGATTTTCGCCGGGCAAATCTTGGGCACCGCTGCGGCCGCCACGTACTTCGCATCCCAATTCATAACACGCGTTTCGCGGTCACCGAAGTCCTGCTCCACTAGAGGCAAAACTTCGGGCTCCCCGTTTCCGAGCAACGCAACGCAGATTTCCCGCCCCTCGATGTATTCCTCCACTAGCGCATCCTGAGCATGCTGCGTGACGATCACTTCGACGGCCTGCCGCAACTTAGAGTGTTCATGTATGATCTGCAATCCGAAGCTGCAGTCCTCCTCCCGCGGCTTCACTACCACTGGGAATCTCAGGTCGCCGGTGTTCTCGGTGCCGCGACGCATCACGCGAAAGTTCGGAGTCGGCACGCCCTGATCGCGGATGAGCATTTTGGTAATGACTTTGTCTCCCGTCAGCCCAATCCCGAAGGGGCTACATCCAGTGTATGGAACACCGGCCATCTCAAGCATGGCAGGAACATGAGTGTAACGCTTTTCGCCCTGAATTCCCTCCGCCAAGTTGAAGACCATTCCCGAGGGGCGACCTTGCGGATCAGGTGGCATGAACCGCTCGAGACTGGCGAGCAGTCCTTTATCGCCTTCACACACTACCGTCTCGTGGCCGCCCTCTTGAAGTGCCGCCACCACATCTTCCAACGTGCCGCTATGCGGCCAAGGCTGCGGCGGCTGCGGACAAGGCTGACCGAACCGGTTAATCACACCGTTGAAATCACTGTTCGTTACGATGGCTACTCGCATGAGCTATCTCCTTTGACGTTTGTCTGCTGTCACGAAACCAATGAAAACTGGATGGAGGCCAACCGCTATATCAACATTGACGACCTGCACGAGTACAAGAGGCTCGAAGCACCATGGCTGACCCTTTTCACAACCCCCTCCACAAACATAGGTCCACCACCCGGTTCCCTCTCCGGTTCCCGACCCTTTCCGCTGGCGGTGCTCTTTTTGCCCAAGTAGCTCGAAAGACGGCGAGTTGGGTTGCGGTACCATCAATAAAGCCTTATGCAGGGTTTATGCCAAAACAGATGATAACCGGCGGATGAGAGCGCTCCGACGCGAAATGATCGCTTCAAAAACCGTGCCAACCTCGCAAAATGCACGTCGGCCAGTGCTTTGAGTTTGATATCAAACTTACGGTCATATCAGGTACTAAACTGGCCCGCACAACCACTATGTCGCAGGCGCGACAAAATCCGACAGAGATCGTATCCCAGGGGACGAGCGGCGACCCATCCGCAGTCTTTTGACGCTCGCCGGTCCCTTACATCGAGCCCTGGCGTCCAGAATTGAAGTTGGGCGAAGGCGATCCGCATAATCGTATGCCCGGCCTGGCCGGCTTCAACGTGCGAGCGCTGCAGCAGTTTCAACAATGATGGCGAGTCGGCATAAATCTTCTTGAGAGGCTGGCGCTTAATCCCGGAACAAACGCGGCAATCAGCACTTCGCCTTGCTCATTTCGATGACGGCCATAGTGTTATTGCGCGCTTCAAAAGCTGGACAGCGATTCCGCTAATTCCCGGACAGCGTTTTCACAAAAGTCCGACAGTTCGTCGAGGTTGGTCCTCGGCAGCCTGGTTGCTGTAGGGCTGATTGATTTCGGTGTTCTCGGAGTCGGTCAAGAGGGCCGAGGCTTTTTTCTTCGGATGCTCTCGCCCTGAAGGGCGATGCGGTGTGCATTGTGCACGAGCGGTCGTGTATAGCGTCGGCGACCGTGCTGTCGTTAATAAGGTCGTGCCAGCTTGCCACGGGGACCTGGGCGGTGATCAGGGTGGATTTTCTCTGATAGCGCTCCTCGACGATTTTCGAAGAGGTGGAAGCGCTGCTGATCGGAGAGAGCATGGTTGCCGAAGTCGTCGTGGATGAGCCAAGTGGACACGGGTGAGCTTGTCGATGAGGCGGGGAAAGGAACCATCGATGCGTCGCTCTCGAACAGGATAACAGTGCGGCTTCGGAAAAGTCCGGACAGGCTTTCCGGTAATCTCAATGATGAGATCCGCGCCCGCCGTTCCAAAAAAAGGTTCGGCACGAAGCCCGCATTTTTTGCACTGGGCTTACGGCGTGCTGAT
Organism: Mesorhizobium sp. WSM4312; assembly: GCF_002294875.1. NCBI lineage: Bacteria > Pseudomonadati > Pseudomonadota > Alphaproteobacteria > Hyphomicrobiales > Phyllobacteriaceae > Mesorhizobium > Mesorhizobium sp. WSM4312. Next base: position 14,292 of record NZ_NSFU01000016.1, read on the forward strand.
CCACTGTTTCGTCATTACTATTCCCGAGCCTTGCAACCGAGCCGGAAGCGTCAGGCGAATGCAGGATTCCTGCGCTCGTAGAGCGTCCCAGCTTGGTCAGCACAACCTGACGATACGCGCCATCTTGGCGGCAAAGGCATTTGACGCAGCTGAATTGTCACGATCAGACGGCAGTTGGATCCTCATTGGATGGCCAGTGTTGCAAAAATCACAGGCTGGAGATCGGACTTGCGCCCTGGTGAATTTCCGCCACCGCATCGGGGTCGGTCTTCAACCCGGCAACTTCGACTTCCCAATTATAATAGAGACCGCGGCCGGGGCTTTGGCGGAGAGGGTCAGTCCTGGCGATGCCTCTCTCGAGCCGGCCTACATTGCAGCTGCCAGGCGGTTGGTTGAGCGCGGAGCCGTCGCGATAACCAGGGACTGCGGCTTCAGTATCTGGTGCCAGGCTGCACTGGCCACGTCTGTCAAACTTCCCGTGGCCATGTCGAGCCTGCTACTGGCGCCCACGCTCCTCCGGCAGCTTCCGGCCGGCGCAAAGCTCGCCGTCTGGCCGCAGACTCAAGACACTGCGGCGAAGAGCTGCTGGGCATGGATTCATCCGCAGGGGCAAGAGTAGCCATCGGCGGCATCGAAGGTAATACGCGGCCGGCTAGTGTTACCGAAATGGAGTCCCCGGGTTGCAGTCTGTGTCGCGACTTCGCGCCGCACATCCCAAGATTGACGCACTCCTATTTGAATGTACATTGTCCCCGATGGTGACGTCAGCAATCCGTCGTAGGACAGGACTGCCCATCTATGACGCCGCGCCCCTTTATCGAATGACATTCGCGTCCGTGGCTTGACCGCTTGGAGGCCGTCAGGTGCTTGAGCGCGGCAGTCTCAAGTTTTAAGGGGTGGCAGCGTGGAATCTGCTCCTCGCGAAAGAAGGAAGCCCCAGGCGACTTTCGATCGTATATGCCGCGGCTAGGACGGAGGTGTCGGAATAGCGCGCGCCGACCAGTTGTAGCCCGACGGGCAGCCCTTGATCATCCAGGCCCGATGGAATCGATGCTGCTGGTTGCTGGGTCAAGTTGAAAGGGTAGGTGAAGGGCGTCCAGTCCACCCACCCCTTGTAACTATCATCCGGCACATTTCGCCCGACGGGGAACGGCGCGATAGGCATCGTCGGTGTGACCAAGAGATCGTAATTTTCGTGGAACTTCGCCATCAGAGCGGAGAGCTCGAACCGCATCGCCTCAGCTTCCTGAAATTCGGTAAGGGTGATCTTCAGCCCGCGTTCGGCACCTTCCAGAAAGCCAGGATCTAGTAATTGTCTTTGCTGTTTGTTCATTCGTGACACAATACGGGCGGCGCCAGCGAACCAGAATGTAGAAAACACCTCCACCGGATCCGCAAATCCCGGATTGACTTCGGCCACCTCGGCCCCAAGAGCTCGAAGCTGGTCGATCGCATTATCGGTAACGTTTTGGATATCTCGCGCCACCTTGACATAGCCGAGGTTCCGACTGTAGCCGATCCGCAGGCCCCTGATGGTGGTCTTTGCTGGATCGGGGTCGAGACCTAGGTACGCCGGACCCGCATAGCCATCGCGAGCGTCCTTTCGTGCAATCACATTCATCATCAGGATCGCATCCGCAACGGTGCGGGTCACCGGCCCCAAATGAGACAGCGTTGTCATGGCGCTAGCTGGCCATTGCGGAACGATGCCGAAGGTTGGCTTGAAGCCGAAGGTCCCCGTGAAGCTCGCCGGTATCCGGATTGATCCCCCGCCGTCGCTACCCTGATGAAGAAAGCCAAGGTTGAGCGCAGCCGCAACTGCCGCCCCTCCCGACGACCCGCCTGGTGTCAGGTCAGGATTCCAGGGATTGCGGGTGATCCCGTAGACCGGGCTGTCTGTTACCCCTTTCCAGCCAAATTCTGGAGTGGTTGTCTTGCCCAGGATAACGCCACCGGTCTCACGGATACGGGCTGGAACAGGGGCGTCTTCAGTCCAGGGTCCCTCGGTGCTGCCGGACAATGAGCCACGTCTTGTCGGCCAGCCTCGTGTCAAGGTGAGGTCTTTGATGGTGGCCGGAATGCCATCTAGTACTCCGGCTGGTTCCCCCTTCATCCATCGACCCTCCGAGGCCCGGGCAGCAGACCTGGCCCCTTCGTGGTCGACGAGGCAAAATGCGTTCAGCGCCGGGTTGTTGGCGTCGATGCGGCTGAGACAGTCATCGACGACTTCAACAGGCGAGAGCTGCCGCCTTCGGTAGAGTTCCAGGCATTCGCACGCCGACAGACCCTCAAGAGATGTTGGCACGGATGAACGAGTTTTCATTTTACGAGGTCCGCTACATTCAAGCCTGGCATAAGACGGCAGTTATTCATTCGTTCTGCGGCCCTTGTCAGACCGATCATCAAGACGTCGGACGGGATCCCAACGTGTTCTCTACGAGCTTGATCCAGTACGATGTTCCATAAGGAATCGCCTCGTCGTTGAAATTGTAGGCAGGGTGATGCAGGCCGGCGCTGTCACCGTTCCCGCACCAGACGAAAGCACCCGGCCGCGCCTGCGCCAGGAAGGAGAAATCTTCCCCCCCCATTACCGGTGGCGTCTCGAGCACATTGTTTTCACCGGCCACGCCCTTGGCCGCGCTTCTCGCAAGGTCGGTCTGCTGGACCTCATTGAAGAGAATTGCGTCGAAGCTCTGAAATTTAATATCTATCTTCGCGCCGGTTATCTGGGCGATGCCGGCGACCACTTCGCCCACCCGCTCCTTCACGAACTTGCGCACCTCCGGCTTTAGCGTCCGCATGGTGCCCACCAACTCCGCTGTTTGCGGAACGACGGGGACTAGTCTCTGCCCGGACTGGAACTGGTGGAACGAAATTCCTGCCGAGTCGACAGGGTCAATGTTCTGAGCCAGGATATGCTGCAGGGCCGTCACAAGCTGAGCGCCGACCAGAATCGGATCGATGCATTCATGAGGCCTTCCAGGGTGCCCCCCTCGCCCTTCAATGCTAATTTCTATGCTATCAGTTGCCGCCATCACTGGACCTTGCCGGATTCCGAAGACACCTACCGGCAAGCCCGGACGATTGTGCATTCCGTAGATGTGCTCGATGCCGAACCGCTCCATCAAACCGTCATCTAGCATGGCAACGGCGCCGGTACCGATCTCCTCGGCAGGTTGGAAGATCATGACCGCCGTTCCAGCGAAATTCCGAGTATCGGCAAGATAGCGCGCGGCACCCAACAGCATCGCGGTGTGGCCGTCATGCCCACACGCATGCATCAAGCCCTTGTTCTTGGACGCATAGGGCAGATCGGTCGCTTCGTTGATCGGCAGCGCATCCATGTCAGCGCGCAATCCGATAACCTTTGGGTTACCGTCGCTCACGACGCCGTTGCCCTTGATGACGCCAACGACGCCGGTTTTGCCGATGCCGGTCGCGACGGCGTCGCAGCCGAATTCGCGCAGGCGCTCGGCGACAAATGCCGAAGTACGGGGGATGTCGAAGCCCAGTTCGGGATGTGCATGGATGTCCCGGCGCCAAGCCACTATCTCGGGGAGAAACTCTGCGACGCTATTGAGAATTGCCACGGGGACTTTCCTTTCTTGCCGGTTGCAGGCGAATTTCACGCTTTGTCCTTGCGAGAGCCGGGAGACCCGTTTCCGCGCTGCCGGGAGCACAGCATCCTCTGTGCGACGTAGGCACCCCAGCTATTCCGCCGACTGAAGCCGCTCCAATTAGCCGGGGACCGACAATCCTGAATTCCGCTCCGCCCAGAATGTAGCAAGTGCCAAAGAGCTTGGTTGCGCGAAGGGCGCCTTGGTCCCGCAGAATATCATCGTTTTTTGGTCATTGGCGCATAACACCTGCAGGCTGAGAGGAGGTGCCCTGGTATATATGCGGGACCATTCAAAATAGGACAGCCGACATTCAGAAGTGCGGGACAACTGCGACCCGCGGAAGGCGCGTGGTGGTTGCCTGGGCGGGCTCTTTTGAAGGCTACTCTTCAGCAATTGGCAGAGCAAACGACGCCTTGATCCGATCCATTACAACGATTGTCTTGAACCCCTTTACTTCAAGATGTTCGTAAAAAAAACGACGGGTAAACGCCTCGTACTCGGCCATGTCCTGAGCAGAGACCGTAATAATAAAATCCGCTTCACCCGTAACGTAGTAAGCGTTCATGATCTCAGGCGTCCGCCGAATTGCCTGCTTGAAACGATCGATGATATCGGCGCGATCGCGCTCGAGAGTGATGGATACCAGCAGGAGCAGGGGCCGACCGACGGCTTCCGGTGAAACTATGGCAACGTCCGCTTCGATGACGCCAGCGTCTCGAAGTCGCTTTAATCTCCGCTGACAAGCGGTAGCCGATAGTCCGGCAAGTTCGCCCAATTCCTCTGTCGTAAGGCGATTGTTGCGCTGCACGACGTTGAGAATCTTCCGGTCAATTCGATCCAGATCCATTCACAATCTCTGCTCATGATGATATCGGCCAATGCCAAGGCCGCCAGTCCGTACGTCCAAAATGTAGCAAGTGCCAAACGCCCTCTCGGCGCTAAAGTCGGTCCAAGTCGCAGAAAATCGGCGTTTCTTTCGCCATCTGCGCACAATACCGGCATAGTATAACTATCTGAGGGGTGCCGCTGAATCGATGGGCGTTGCTGGTGAGCAGTTGCGGGCCAGCGCAAGAACGGCAGATTCGATCGGGTGGGGGCGATCCCCGGTCGAAAAGATCCTACCGATCTCGTTGCTCAGGCGCAGAAAACATGAGTTGCAGCACGCTCGCATCAGTTCGAGGCAAGCGTGTTAGGGAGCGACATCACCAAGGGTGTCGGCGTTGCAGCATAAATCGGAGACCATGAGAGTCAGGCTATGAACCGGCCCCGGCTTTCGGATGCCTTACGGCCCTCGCGCGTCGGCCGCGAGTGAACTATGATCCGCATGGGTGTGGGGCTGGAGGAGAAGGTCGTCGGCTCAGTCAGGCTAACGTCGCTCCAAGCACTGGTAAGAAGCCCTATCCGCGGTCTGAGAATTACCCAAATTGATCTCTCGTGAGGCAGTTGTTGCAGCTGCATTCCGTCGAGACGCTTCAGTGATCCGCGAGAATGGCTCGCGATCTCTGCGTGAATCGCGGTTTGGCGCAGGAATGCGGCGTGGGAGACCGAATGTTAGACCAAAGTCGGCACGAGCACCGTGTAAAATGGGCAGGTCAGCGCAGACCAGTCTGGCGGCATTCTTACCCTTGCCGGAACGATCGCCTGAACAAGGTAGCTCAACCGCCGTCCGCACTCCCAGGAGAGAAAGCCATATGCTTCCCTTGGACATCCTCCGAAAGGAGTTTCCAGCCACAGCAAACGCCATCTACATGGATGTCGCGAACCAGGGCCTCATATCAAGCACAACATTGGCTTCAATCGAGCCTCATTTGAACAATCGGCTGCATGGCCTAAACGACGAAGAAAGAATGCTCGAACACGTCGAGCGTACTCGCGCTAGGTTCGCACAATTTATCAATTCAGATCACGATGAAATTGCAATTACCAAGAATGCATCGGAAGGCATCAACATCATCGCTAATGCGATCGATTGGAGAGATGGAGACAACGTCGTTCTATGCCCAAAATTGGAACACGCAAATAATATCTTGCCATGGATTCAGATCAGAGACCGCTACAATGTCGAGTTGCGAGTCGTAGAGCCGGATAACGGCTCAATTCCCCCTGATGCATTCGTAAAGGCGATTGATTCTCATACCCGCGTTGTTGCCTTGGCGACGGTGACGATGGTTCCGGGGTTTCGGACCGTCATGGAGCAGATATCCGAAGCCTGTAGGCACTACGGTGCATTTCTTTTGGCGGACGCGACGCAATCTGTTGGGATACTCCACACCGACGTCAATCGACTTGGCGTAGACGGTGTAGCAGTGTCCACTGTGAAGGGTTTGATGGGTCTTTATGGATCGGGTTTTTTATATTGCCGTAAAGAATGGGCCGATCGGCTGAGCCCGGCCTATCTTGCGCGCTTCAGCGTAGATTTCGGAAACGCGCCAGAATCAGCTCCGGTACCTAGTTTTGTAAAGTTGCGCTCTGGCGCGCCCCGCTTTGATATCGGGCATTACAACTTCCCTGGCATGTTGGCTGCATATGCATCAATGGGCCAGCTACTTGATATCGGAACCGAGGCGATCGACCAGAGCGTTACCTCACTCGCAAAACGTATGGCCACTGGTCTCTTAGATATCGGGCTTCCGGTCTGCGGCGGGCCACCAGGCGCTCACACTGGAAGTATCGTAGCCGTTGGCGATTCCAGCGATCTTGTTGAAGGGCGCCCAGTCGACGCCCGCATTCGGTCGCTTCACGAGCATTTCACGAAGAACGGGGTAATCGTCTCAATACGCAGAGGCATGCTCCGGTTTTCCCTGCATCTTTACAACACCGCCGATGAAGTCGATCGCGTAATCAATCTGGCCAAGAGCTGGTCGAAGTAAGAGCGACACGGCTAGTTCATGCACACAGGAGAGTACATGTCGACCCAGAGCGCCGAGACTATCGGACTTCTCCAAGATCTTATAAAGATCGAGAGCATCAATCCATCGCTGTCGCCAAAAGGTAGTGGAGAGCAAGGTGTAGCCAAGTTCCTCGAGGGTTTTTGCAAGGAGCGGAAGCTGGCTTACGGGATACAGGAGGTGGCCGATGGTCGCTCGAATTTCCTGACCTGGGTACCTGGGAAAGAACCCGATAGGCGTATTCTATTCATTGCTCATATGGATACCGTTCCTATCGATAGGTGGGAATCAGATCCATTCTCGGGTGAGCAACGGGACGGGCGAATATATGGGCGAGGTAGCTGCGACACAAAAGGCTCACTTGCAGCTATGTTGATTGCGCTTAGCTCACTTGGTGAACGGCAGCCCCGGGCCACGGTTGTTGTGGCAGCCAGCATTGACGAAGAGTACCGCAAACTTGGCGCCCGCGCTATAGCCGATTCCGGTGTCGCTTATGAGGGTGCGGTAGTCGGTGAACCCACCGAATTAGAGCTCGTTGTAGCTCACATGGGTTCTGTCCGCTGGCAAATCGAGGTTCAGGGTGTACCGGCTCATACGTCGAAGCCTCATCTCGGAGTGAACGCGATCACGGGCATGGCCAAGGTGGTATTGGCACTTGATGAGCACCATCGATCCCTTGTGTCTCGGGCGCAGCACCCATTGGTAGGGTCATCACAGCTGACCGTGAGCCTCATCGAAGGAGGTTTGGAACTTACCACTGTACCGCCGGTATGCCGTATCTGGGTCGATCGGCGTCTCATACCCGGGGAGCGGCCGCAGGACGCGTTGGCGGAGGTAGAAAGCATACTGGAAGGCCTTCGCCAGGGCGAAGACAAGATCAATGTTCGGTCATTGCTTCCCGCATTGGAAGACCCGCCTCCAATCAGTTCCGGGTCGAGCAAAATTGCAGCAGTCGCAGGAGCGGCTTGTGCCCACGTCGCGGGGACCGGAGAGCAGAAGGGAGCCACCGGCGGCTCGGATGCAAATCAGCTGTCATTGGCTGGGATCCCGTGTGTGATTATCGGACCCGGGCGTACTGCCCAAGCCCATACGAACAACGAGTTCGTTGAAATCGATCAACTGACCAAGGCTGCTGATTTGTACCAGAGAATCATGCTCACATATTAGGAGTGGCCGGCCTGATGGGGGTGCTCAAACCCCGTCCATTGGGCCGCGGACGCCCCGGATGCTGCATGAGCGTGGCGGCCGCAACGTCCCGATCTTCGCTGGTCTCGTCGGCGCTTCCCACGTAGATCTTGCCGCCCGTGCTTGAAATTCTGTTGCGACAGGCAGAGTGCGTCTTCACCATAGGGAGGGCATGATCTTCCACCGGAGACGCAGAGCCACCGAAAATTTGGCGCTCATATGCGGATAACGTACGGCAAGTGCCTAGGAAATGCAGATTTTCCGCGACAAGAAGAAATCCTCGGGGAAAACAGCCTCTTGTGACGTGATACGAAGAGAAAGTATGCGGACAGGACGAATGCCTGATCCGTTCGAGGAATGCCTGTTTTGAAGGACTCGACGAGATGAAATATGAGAAGCCATTTCCGCCCGAGGAGTTTCGGCGTCGTGTTCATGACGTGAAGCAGCGGATGGAGCGAGCGGGGCTGGACTTGCTGATCTGCCAGGATCCCGCGAATATGTATTGGCTTACCGGCTTTGACGGCTATTCGTTCTACGTGCCTCAGGTGGTCTTAGTGCATCTCCAGTCGGACATGCCCCTCTGGTTCGGACGTTTCGTCGATGTAAATTCCGCTTATATAACGACGGATCTGCCTAGAGAAAATATAAGCTCATTTTCCGATCATAGACTTCAACATCCAGAATTACATCCATTTGACGATCTTTGCGAGCTTATCAATTCGCGCGGCTGGGGATCTGATCGAATCGGTGTCGAGCTTAACGCCCACTTCTATACTGCCCGAGCACATCAACATCTCGTCAAAGGCCTTCCGAATGCAAAATTCTCTGATAGCCGCGAATTAGTCAATTGGGCACGGCTTATAAAATCTGACCTTGAACTAGTCTACATGAGAGAAGCGGGCCACCTTGCAACGCATACGATGCAGACGGCAATCGCTAACCTAAGGCCTGGAGTGCCGCAACATGAGGTCGTCGCGGAGGTGTACCGGGCCCAGACACGAGGGGTGGACGGTAAATATGGCGACTCTAGCGGTCCTCCTCTTATCCAGACTAGCGAACAAACGAACGCTCCGCACCTCAGTTGGACCGAGGAGCCCTTGCCGACCTCTGGCCTGGTTCTCATGGAGTTCGGCGCCACCCGACGCCGCTACTGTGCGCCGCTGTGCCGCACCGTCCACATCGGAAAGCCACCCGCAGAGGTCTCGCGTCTTGCTGAGGTTATAGTGGAAGGCGGGGATGCTGTGCTCGAGATGGCAAAGCCTGGTACCGTCGTTGAGGAGCTTAATGCGGTGTGGCAAGATATCCTCAAGCGGAACGGGTATATCAAGATAGGCCGCTCCGGCTATTCAATCGGACTCAACTTCCCGCCGGAATGGGGCGAACGCACGGTTAGTATTCGCGCGGGCGACAAGACCATCCTACAACCAGGAATGTGCTTCCATTTTCAGTCGGGGGTTAGGCTCGAAGGGTTCGGCGCCGCCATCTCTGAATCATTTATTGTAACCGAAAGGGGCGGTGAGCGATTGGCAGATGTTGATCGCCGCTTGATCGTCGTGGACTAGGTGATTTGGATGTGACCCAAATCGTTTTGCGATCTCACTGGGTCCGTTCGAAGCCGGTTGAAATTTGTTTCTGCGGCGAGCGGATGAACGGATCTAGCTTAAGGACGGCGCTGTCTGAGAGGTGCGGCATGCCCAACCTCTGGGACAGGAGAATCTCGCCTAGCACATGAGTTCTCTGCATCAGCGGAGATTAAGATCCGTAGGCCGAAATGAGCCACCTGTGACGCGAGCGCGGCGTGAACGTTGCCCCATTCTACAAATGCGCGGATGACGCAAGAGGACTTAGCTTTTGAGGAGCATTGAGGACGAGTTTACGCGCGCCTGAAGCGGGCTCTTGCCAACCCTGCGCGCCGGTGGGAACGCGAGTATGGTCCGCCCCGTCCGTGCAACACGTCGCGACATCAGCACACGTTGTTCCCGATAGATGGCTCGGCAGCGAAGCTCGCCTTTTGCCCGGGGCTCGCTTCATCCTTTTCTGCTGTTTCGTGCGACTTCACCACTTCACCAAGTGAATGTCTGGGTTATCGCGGGGACCTCAATTTCGGGACCCCAAGACCTCCTTCCGAATGAAGTCGTCCGCGATGCCATCGTGTCTGAAGCGGTCGCGGTCACCCTGCACAGTGCCGGACGAAAGTAGCCTTGCGGCGAGTTCCGTCTAAGATTCGAGGCGGTTGCGCCTGCGTCAGTGCGCCTGATCGGTGTCGGTCGAGAACTTAATGCCACGAGGCCAGATCGGGAACTCGGGATCGGGAGATCGGCGCTGGAACCAACTACTTTCCGCGCCGCCGGCGACCAGCGCGACCTTCGCTCGCGGTCGCTAAGCCTCCTGGCAAGTGAAGTTGTGAGCCGTGTCCAATTCTACGCGAATTGGCTGCTGTTTGCAGGAATGCAGCTAAAGGGGCATCAACTGCGCTGCCGATCGGCGCTGTGGCAGCAATAACCTAAAGGCATCAGCATACCATTGGAGTCTTAGATGAGGGGTACGTCAATCACGGCATTACGCAGGCTCAAACGGCCAGACCTTTTGCGTGGTGATGCGTATCTGAACGGCGCCTGGCTCTCCAAATCAGATACTCTTGCCGTGTTTGATCCTGCCAGCGGTGACGAGATCGCTCAAGTTGCGGCTTGCGCAGACGCCGACGTTGACGACGCGGTCCATTGCGCAAGAGCAGCGTTCCTCAAGTGGCGCGACATGCTTCCGTTACAGCGTGGTGCATATCTGCGGAAATGGGCGGCAGGCATGCGGGAGAGCGCCGAAGACCTGGCTGTCATCATAACGGCCGAGCAAGGAAAACCGATTGCTGAAGCCCGCGGCGAAGTTTCATACGCTGCCGGCTTTTTAGATTGGTTTGCAGGGGAAGGGGAGCGGGCTTACGGCGAAACGATTCCCAGCCATCTCCCCGCAAGCAGGCTGGCCGTGCATTTGCAGCCGATCGGGGTGACTGTCGCCATTACGCCATGGAACTTCCCAGCGGCAATGATCACCAGAAAGGCTGGAGCTGCACTGGCCGCTGGCTGCACAATGATTGTAAAGCCGGCACCCGAAACGCCACTGTCGGCCCTCGCGCTTGCCCGCCTTGCCGGGGATGCTGGCATTCCGCCCGGCGTGTTTCAGGTGATCACGGGCGAAGCTCCGCCACTTGCCAAACGGCTGTTGTTGCATACCCACGTGCGTGCGTTCTCTTTTACGGGCTCCACCGAGGTCGGCAGAATCCTTCTCGAGCAATCCGCGAAGACAGTGAAGAAAGTCTCGCTCGAACTTGGCGGCAATGCTCCTTTCATCCTTTTCGGCGATGCGCCGATCAACGCTGCGGTCGCCGGTTGCATGGCAGCCAAGTTCGCGACATCCGGTCAGGACTGTCTCGCGGCAAACCGGATTTATGTGCAGCGAGAGATTTACGAGCATTTTACGGAAAAATTTGCCGAGGCCACCAGTAAACTAAAGGTCGGGCACGGATTGGAGCCAGGTGTCGACATCGGTCCGATGACAAAGACGTCTGGTGCTGACAAATGCAGGCACCAGGTTTCTGAGGCTCTAGCAGCCGGGGCTCGAATGGTAGCAGGCGCACAGCACAATTCGCTTGGCGGGAACTTCGTCACGCCGGCCGTGCTTGCTAATGTGACCGATGACATGGTGATTGCGAAGGACGAAACGTTTGGACCTGTCGCTGCAATCCTGCCCTTCGACGACGAACGGGAGGTGGTCGCGCGAGCCAACAATTCCGAGATGGGACTTGCGGCCTACGTCTATACCCAAGATCTCAACCGAGCCATGCGGCTCTCCGACCGGCTCGAATATGGCATGGTTGCCGTGAATACTCCAAAATTTACGGGGCCGGGCATTCCGTTCGGCGGCTGGAAACAATCCGGCCTTGGTCGCGAGGGCTCAAGGCACGGTCTTATCGAATATCTCGAACCCAAATACCTCTGCATCGGCAACATCGCGGCCTGAAAGGAAGCATTCAATGACCATCAACATCAAAGAGATCACCGAAAAGGACCGCAACTCGGTCTTGCATCCTTTCACTCAGCTTAAAGATTTCGCCACTGGCAAGCTCGGCGACCCAACGATCGTGGTGACAGGGAAGGGGATCCGCATCCAGGACGCGCATGGCAACCAATTTATCGATGGCTTTGCCGGCCTATACTGCGTCAATGTCGGGTATGGCCGCACGGAAGTCGCCGATGCGATCTCGCGTCAGGCCTATCGCTTGGCGTATTACCACTCCTATGCGGCGCACACGACCGACGAGCTTGCGATCCTCTCCGATCGCCTTGTGAAGATGGCGCCGGGCAAGATGAGCAAGGTGTTCTATGGCATGTCCGGCTCGGATGCGAACGAGACCCAGGCCAAGCTTGTTTGGTACTACAACAACCTGCGTGGCAAGCCGACCAAAAAGAAGATCATCTCCCGTGAACGCGGCTATCACGGCTGCAGCGTCGTGTCGGGCTCGATGACGGGCATGAGCTTTTATCACGACCACATGGACCTGCCACTTCCGCAGATTGTTCACACGGGTGTTCCACATCATTACTGGGGCGCAACCCCGGGCGAAACCGAGCGCGAATTCTCCGCTCGCCGCGCCGCCGAGCTTGATCAGTTGATCGAGCGGCTCGGCCCGGACAACGTCGGCGCCTTCATTGGCGAGCCCGTCCTCGGCACAGGTGGTATCACGCCTCCGCCGGAAGGCTATTGGGAAGCGGTACAGACGGTCCTCAAAAAACATGATGTGCTGCTGATTGCCGATGAAGTGATCACAGGGTTCGGCCGCACCGGTTCCATGTTCGGCTCACAGCACTATGGCATCGAGCCAGACCTCATCACGATCGCTAAAGGTTTGACGTCGGCCTACTTCCCGCTTTCAGCGGCAATCGTCGGTGAGAAGGTGTATAAAGTCCTGGAGGATGGAGCCGACAAGGTCGGGGCATTCTCGCACGGCTACACCTACTCTGGTCATCCGATCGGCGCCGCCGCGGCCAACGCGGTCCTCGATATTGTCGAGAAAGAAGACCTCCCCGGCAATGCGCGTGACGTCGGCGCGTTTTTCCAGGCGCAGTTGCAGGAGAGGTTCGCGCAGTTGCCGATCGTCGGCGAAGTGCGGGGCGTCGGTCTTATGGGCGCAATCGAGTTCGTTGCCGATCGCGACAATCGGAAGCGTTTCGATCCGGCGCTCAAGGTAGGTGCGCGAATCTCGAAGGCCGCCCGTGACCGTGGTCTTATCGCTCGGGCCATGCCGCACGGGGACATTTTGGGCTTTGCTCCGCCGCTGGTTACAACCAAAGCTGAGGCGGAGGAGATTGTTGCAATCGCAGAAAGCGCCGTGCGCTCGGTTATGGATGAGCTTGTTCGCGAGAGTGAGAAAATCTGAATGAGTTGGGCCATCTTGTCGTAATCAAGGCGCAAACTCAAGCGACGGCCTGATCGGCTTGCGGGGCTGCCAGCTGAGCTGGTGCCGCGTTCCGCTCATTGAGTTTTCGGCGGAATTCAATGCAGACACTGCTCAGGAGGAACTGGTGGCCAATTCGACCGCACTCAATCCCTGGGAATGGCCTGAAAGCCATTGGCGGCGGCGCATCAACAAAGTCAGAGCGGGCAAGGCACTAAGACCAATGTGGCCCGGCGGTAAACGCTGTGCCTTCGCCATCTCGTTCGACGTCGATCATGAGTCGAACGAATTGCGCAGGGGAGGGCGATCGCTAAGCAGATTATCCTGGGGTCAGTACGGGAGCCGACGAGGGATGCCTCGGGCTTTGGAACTCTTGAGAAAGTACGACGTTCCGGCGAGTTTTTTCGTTCCCGCTGTGATCGCTCAGTTGTATCCAGACGAGCAACGCGCAGTTGTCGATGAAGGCCATGAAATTGGCATGCACGGCTGGATACACGAGCTAAACTCGGAACTGAGCGCAGAGAGCGAGCGCTCTTTAATGATGAGGAGTGCCGACACTCTTGAAAAAATCACTTCCAAACGCCCGACGGGAATTCGAACGCCTTCCTGGGATTTTTCCGACGCAACTCTACGGATCATACGTGAAACCGGATTGACATACGACTCATCCCTTATGGCCGATGATAGTTGCTATGAGCTGCTGGAAGACGAGGAACCCACGGGAGTGATTGAAATACCGGTCGAATGGATTCGAGACGATGCCACTTATCTTTGGATGAGTCCCGATGGGTCTTCACGGCCAGATTTATCAGTCGACGACGTGCTTTCTGTATTTATTCGGGAGTTCGAAGGGGCCTATCAAGATGCCGATTTATTTCAGCTGACTCTGCATCCACACGTCATTGGATATCGCTCACGGATCTGGATCGTAGAAGAATTAATTCGACGCGCCAAAGCAAAGGGTGACGTTTGGTTCGCCACACATCATCAGGTCGCCGAGCGTGCGTCCTCATGTCTCTGAAAACTCTCAGACAGGAACGCCGGTAGAGTGCGGTGTTCTTGGGGCGGCGCAAGCCGTCCTGCGCCTCGACCGTTGCGGCGGTCACCAATGGATTTGGAATGACGCGGATCATCCGCTGTCCGGTATTCGCTTTCAGAGCGGGTACAGTGGGAGTTCTTATCTTGGAGGAGGACTACAATCTTGATTGACACGACCTTTGCCGGAAAAACGGTGCTGATTACCGGCGGGTGGCGCGCTTGGCCCGGCCAGTGCCAAACTGCTGGCGGCGGGTGGAGCGGATTTGGTGTTGGCTGACCTGTCGCAAGAGGCTCTGGACCAAACTCTGGCCGCCTGTCCTGGTGCCCGTTGAGTTGTCTGCGACGTGACCGATCCGGCGATGCTGGAAGGGCTGGTCGACCTCGCCCGCGAGAGCTTTGGCCGGCCGGTTGAGGGCTTGGTCGCGGCCGCTGGCATTACGGTGCGATGAAGCGGCTGATAGACGTGAAGGGTACGAAGCCATGTTCAGCTTCAACGTCGGGGCCATTTGGCGAATCTGCAAGCTGCATCCCGCAGATGCGCGAGCTTGGCCGCGGATCGGTGGTGCTCTTCAGCTCGACTGCTGGTCTGCAGGCCTCGAAGGACGTGCCGATCTATTCGGTGACCAAGGCGGCGGTTGTGATGATGACTCGCACGCTGGCGCTGAACCACGCGGCAGAAATATCCGCGCAAACTGTGTCTGCCCCGGAACCATCGCCAGCCGTTGGCCGAGGCCGGCGTCGCCTTCGCCCGGGGAGAAGCGGCACAGGTCGAGCGCCGGACGAAGATCATCGCTGCGCATCCGATGGGCCGAATGGGGTTGCCGTCCGAGGTGGCGACAGCTGTCGGCTATCTGCTGGACGATGCGGCGGGCTTCACCATCGGCGCCGCGCTTACGGTCGACGGAGGCAGCCTTGCCTAAGCTCCGGTCAGAAACACTGTCGTCGTCACCGGCGCGGCGCGCGGGATCGGTGCCGCAACAGCGGCGTGGCTTGGCTCGGAAGAGGCGTGGGTGTTGCTAGTGGATGTTCTGGATAAAGTGCACGACACAGCTGCGGGCCTTGGCCAGACGGCGCTCGTCTGCGATCTGGCCATGCCCGACGCCGCAGGGCGGGTTCTGGCCGCCTTGGATGCCGCAAGGATCGAGACGCTCGACGTCCTCGTGAACAATGCCGGCATTGGCGGTTCGAAGTCGCTCGCCGATACTGACGATGCCTTTTGTTCCCGCTGATCGATATCAACTTGCGTGCAGTCATCAGCCTGACCCGCGAGTTGCGGCCGCGGATGCGCCAGCCGGGCGGGCGGATCATTAATGTCAGCTCGATCCTCGGGCTTACGGGCTATCCCGGAACGGTAGGCTATTCGGTGGCCAAGGCCGGGATCGCGTATCTCACGCTCCAGCAGGCCGGCGAGCAGGGCCTGTAGGGTATAACCGTGAATGCGGTGGCGCCCGGCGTGGTCCCCACCGACATGACTCGAGCGCTGCACGTACGCAGCTACCAACGCCTGATGGTCGCGCCAATCCGCTCGAGCGCGTCTCCTCGCCGGAGGAGCAGGCGGCGGTGATCGCCTTCCTGCTTCGGACGACGCGTTCTACGTCTCGGGCGCAGTGATCCCCGTCGACGGCGGCTCCCGCCTGTCACAGTAGAGAAGAATAGCGCAATTTAAGCCTATACACAGGATGGCCCTGCAATTCCCGGATGCAGACCGACTCTGCCGGTAACCGGTTCCGGTGGTCGATCCTGTTAGCGGCGCCATTACCCGGCGCACATTTGATCGCGGTGGTGGGCAAGTTGAATTTACCCTTCGCGCGCTTCCCAGCGATCAATATGGCAGTGTCGTACTGCTCGGTCATTGTCGCAACGGTCGCGTTCAGCGTCGGCGCGAACCACAGCGCCTTGGCCACACCAGGTTGTAGCAGACGGATCGCCTCAGTGACCCGCCGAAGAAGCTGAGGCCGTCAATCCAGTCGGGCAGCTTTTGAGTCAGAGTTGGCAAAGGCTGCTCGAACTGAACGACTGTTGAGGAAAGCCTTTGCAGGCGCGGCGGGCGCGAGCACCGCGGGGAGCCGCAAAAAGGCACGCGGAGAGCTCTGCTGAGGCTGCAGTCAACTCAGCGTCCTTGGGAGCATATTGAAGTAGTATTTGCCCATCTCTCCCTGTTATGGCGATTTGAGAAGCAAAAAGCCCGTTCAGCGTTTAGCTTGGAGAATGTGCCCACTGCACTGCTCGCCCGCGAATCACCGATATTATGCAGATTTAGGAGCTCGACGCCGATCTCCTGCATTTGTTGGCGAGGATTGCTGGAAGAGTACCCATTCAATGCACTAAAATCCTGGAGTGGTCTGATCCTCATATTGTAAGTGTAGGCTGGCCTGATGCGGCTGGTTCCAAGTCTTCACAAAGGTTCCAACTACGCCTCCTCCCAAGGCGCATCGGCCCGGCAGCGAGTTCAATCTCCTGCCGGGCGTTGTAACTATTTGCGCACATTGGCCGATTCGGACCTTCAACGGGTTGGGCGGCTGCTGGCTGTCGGAGCAATGTAAAACTGGCTCATAGGCAAGAGTTAGATTGATGAGCAGTCTTGCGGACCAAGTCGCCGATCCAAATTCGCCAGGAGCATTTGCGCCCCTCAGAAATCCGAGCTTTCGTTCAATCTGGTTCGCCACGCAGGTCAGCTCGCTCGGCTGGTTGATGCAGACTGTTGCCATCAGCTGGCTGATGGCTACGATTTCGACTTCCGATCTGATGGTCGCGCTGGTTCAGGCTTCTTCAAACCTGCCAGCGTTCATCTTATCCGTCTTCGCCGGGGCCTTGGCTGATAATTTCAGCCGGCGCCGGGTCATGTTCGCCGGCCGGTGCCTTATGGTATTGGCATCTGCGATGCTGACGGCTTTTGTGGTGCTGGGCTTTGTCGATCCGTGGATGATCCTCGGCTTCAGCTTCTTGATCGCATGCGGCGGCGCTCTCCACGATCCAGCCTGGCAGGCCTCGGTTGGCGATATGGTGAACCGACGCGACGTTCCCGCCGCCGTCACGCTCCTCTCCGTTGGCTTCAACACTGTTCGGACCGTAGGCCCGGCGCTCGGTGGCATAGTAGTTGCCTCTTTTGGGCTGATGACGGCTTTCGCCGTAACCAGTCTTACCTATCTGGTCCCTTTGGTAACCATATGGCGCTGCAAGTGGATGGTTCGCTCATCACCTCTCCCACGTGAGTCGATGAGGACGGCGATCTATGACGGGCTACGCTTCACGGCGATGTCGTCGGAGATTAAGACGGCGATCACTCGCGGAACCCTCTTTGGTCTGGCGAGCATCGCCATTCTCGCGCTGCTGCCGCTGGTTGTCCGCGACCAGCTGGGAGGCGGACCGCTCGCCTATGGCACGCTCATGGCCGGATTCGGGACAGGCGCCGTCTTCGCCGGCATCTCGAACAGCGTGTTCAGACGGAGCTTGTCACAAGAGCGGCTGATGACGCTCGCATGCGTCGCCTGCGCGGCATGCTCCCTTTCGCTTGCGCTGACTTCTTCGATTGCAGTGGCGGCAATTGCACTCGCCATGGGTGGCGCGGGCTGGGTCACCGCCTGGTCCGGGGTCGGCGTGACCGTGCAACTGGCAAGCCCGCGCTGGGTCGTGGGGCGCACCATCTCGATTTACTATGCATTGATCGATGGCGGCATCGCAGCGGGCAGTTGGGTGTGGGGCACGGTGGCCCAGAACCATTCACTGACCTTGGCACTGGAGGGCTCCGCTGGAGCCCTTCTGCTGGTCGCCGCCACGGGCCTCCTGTTTCCCCTTCGCGAGCGCCGCGAATCCGATCCAGATGCTTTGGAGGACTTCGACGCACCGGCAGTCGCCCTCAATCTCAAGCCAAGAAGCGGTCCCATCGTGGTCAAAGTCGAGTACCTAGTGCCCGAGGAAAATCGCGAAGCATTCCTGGAACTCATGCGGGCGCGCCGGCATGTGCACAGTCGCGTCGGCGCTCGTCATTGGACTCTCCAGCGCAACCTTCAGGAGCCTATGCAATGGATAGAGACATTCCGCACGCCGACCTGGACCGACTACCTTCGCCTGAACCATCGTCTCACGGAAGCAGACAAGGAATTGGGTAAACAAGTGCTGAAATTGCATGCAGGACAGCTTCCGCCTAAAATCATGCTTTTTATCGAGCGACCAACAAGCTCGGCCCTAAAGTCCGATGAATCAGCACGTTATTTTCTCCGACACTGACTCTTCGAGGTTAACCCCTTGTATCTGCACGCAGAGGACTTTGTGCGATGGAAGCGACTGAGCCTCGAACCGGATGGCCATCCGGTTCGAAGCAAGGCGAAGTCGCCCGACACCCCTCCGGCCACAACCGTGGGTGAGCCTGGGATCTTCGCCTTCGTCACGTACGACCGAATAGTCGCTTGGCTCCAATCGCACGCACAAGGCAGGTTACCGTGAACAAGACTATCTGTGGAGTGGATGTTTCGAAAGACTGGCTCGATACCCATGTCGTGCCGAGCGGAGCGGCGGGCCGCTTTCGCAACGATGCGGCAGGCATAGCCGAGCTTGCTGCCTGGTGTTAGGTCAATGGTGTCGAGCTCGTCGTCATGGAGGCCAGTGGCGGCTACGAACGGCTTCCCTTCCTGCTGTCGTGGGAGTTGGGAGTAGCCTGCGGCATGGCCAATGCGAGGAGCGTACGCTGATTCGCCGAGGCGATGGGCTTCCTGGAGAAGACCGACAGGATCGACGCCGCCGTCATCGCCCGCTATAGCGAGGTCAAACGGCTGCAGCCGACGCTGCCGCCGAGCGCGGCCCAGCAGCGGCTCAAGGCGCTGGTCGCCCGGCTTTCCCAGGTAACCGCCGATCTCACCGTCCAGAAGCAGCGCAAGAGCGCTGCCACTGATGCCGATACCATTGCCTGCGTATTCCGATGAAGCCGGCCACCGATTCCGATTTGAAGCCGGCCAGTCATTCCGATTTCATTCCGGCCAGCATTCCGATTTGAAGGCGGCCATTTTTCGGTCTGATCCTGGGTCTCGTTGATGTTTGGGTTGGGTTTTGTTTCAGGTCAAGCTGACGGATAAGCCCGAAAGCGGCACCATGCAAGAATACAATAGGTCCACCGGTTCCATTCTCGCAATACAAAGTCGCGACGGCCCCAATCAATATGCAATGTTCGGTGATCATTGTTTCCTCAGCAAAAGCGAGCCAGATCGGTCTGCATTATGCATATGGGAAGCGAGGCTTCTGGTATTTACTTCATAAGCGTAGCAGCGTCTACAGGCCTTTTGCGCCAATTGCCCCCTAGCCGAACGCAGGAATTCGGCGTAGGCGCCCCAGTTCTTCAACCGCGAATTTGCAGGAAATTCCTAAACAAGCGCGGTGACCGTCTAGTGCATCAAGTTACGCGCGGAGCATCCTCCCCAATGCCTGCATCTGCGGCCTTCTAATCCGATCAATGTGGTCGCAAGCGGGGTGCGACCCGAAGCGCGCAATCACCATCTCCGCCTTTGGCGCTATGTACAGGTTCTGGCCGTAAAGGCCCCGACCTTCAATAGCATCAAGCTCGTCGTGTGATACCCACCATTGGCTTCGGTATGTATAGCCGAATGGGAGGTCCGGCTTGGCGGGGTGGTCGAGATCTTGAAGGTCGTAGACAACACTCGCGGGAACCAGTTGCTTGCCATTACACGAGCCTTCACATCGCATCAGCTCGCCGAAACGCGCCAAGTCGCGCAACGTCACATTGAGTCCGCTATGCGCCCTCGGCATACCGTTTGTCGGGTCGATCTCGACATAGGCGTCTTCTTCGCAGCCCAGTGGCAACCATAAGCGCTCCTCCAACAGTTGTGCGAACGACCGGCCCGTTGCGCGCGACATAACCCAAGCCATAACATTGGTATCGACGCCTTTGTAGACAAATTTGCCGTGCGCCCCTTCCTTTCGTATGGTACGCAGGTATTCGCATCTATATGACTTGTCTACACTTGTGTAATCTTCAGTAAAAGCAACGTTAGTTTGCATGTCCATGACTTGGCGGAGCGTTGCATCTTCCCACCCTGTACCTCGTAATTCCGGCACAAACTGCGATATTGTCTTCCTGTCGTCGAGAATGCCCTCATGCACCAACGCCGCGGCTAGGGTGCCCGCATACGATTTGGTGATTGACTGACACGAATGTTGTACGTGCGGCGCGAGTGCGCCGAAGTATCGTTCGTATATGATCCGCCCCCGATGCAGGACCAAAATGCCGTCGGTGTAGGTGTCGAATAGCGCCTCCTCGAACCGGTTGGTGCGGTCGTCCATGTCGACGAACGTGAGCCCATCGATTTCGGTAGACCTGTTGCTGCACTCAAGCTGCGACGGTCCGCCCCGCCCTCGCCACACTTGGACTGTGGGCCGCAGCTCACGCATATGCGATAGCGACCAGCGAAGCTGAGGAAAGGTCCAAACAGTTTCATTCTCGAATGTTACACGCTTGTCTGGCGGCGGCGGCGCACCGCGCATCCAGCCAAATTCGCGAGGATCCGATGCACGGCCGTCCAGGTATTGCTGTCCGTCGAATTCGAGTACGCTCTCCGACGCGTTACCGACGGTTTGCCGTTGTTTGAATTCTGTCATACATGGGATCCAATTTCATGCCTAGGCGCCCCCGGCGCCAGCTGGCTATCGAGAGTTGCGACCCAACCTCGGGAGTTCGGACTGGACTAAATCACAACATGTTATGATCATAGCAGCGGCAGGCGCGCATTCTATGCGAAATGTCCTCGACAACGCAGCAAATCAGCGTTGTATTGCGGCCGGCGCATACTTGCGGCCCCGCTCTCGCGTGGCAAGTAGGACCTAACTTGCCGAACGCTTCCAGCTACAAGAGGCATGAGCCATCATGCGCAGTATGCCGAGTACATCTCGATTAAACCGGGTCCGAACGGGTTGACAATTGTAACGCGTCTCCGCTGTCCGAGCTACGATGAGTCAAAAATTCTCTGGTCTATCAACGATGTTGACCCAGAGGGATACGTGCGAACTCGCAAGGCAAGAAATCGCGAAATGGCATGGGCGACTCTGCATGTTGGCGACGCGATAGTGGATAACGCCGTCGCCTTCGTAGGTGGGCTCGGCTTGAGTCGTCGCATGCGACGTCTCGAAGCAACCGCCCTGGTCAATAGCGACGTCGACCAGCTCCGAGCCCTTCTTCATGCCGGACATCATTTCGCGGGTGACGAGCTTTGGCGCGGCAGCACCGGCGATCAGCACGGCCCCGACCACGATGTCGGCAGAGAAGCATTCTTCCTCGAGCGCCCCGACGGTTGAGTAGCGGGTGCGCACACGGCCGGCGAAGAGGTCGTCGAGATTAGGGAGGTCGAGATTAGGGAGGTCGAGATTAGGGAGAGAGAGGGGCTTGGACCGCAGTTCCCACGTGACCAGAGTCAGCCCTGCAAGGTGTAATTCAACGCGCCAGTCCAGTTTAGATCCTTCCAAACAAGACGTCTTGTGGCGATGCAATCTGCAGCCTTCGGAGTCCAGCGAGTTGGCGAGTTCGCCGACCTCTCTGAGGCCAGGGTATCCGTGCTTTGTGAAATCGCCAGAGCGATCCGGCGAAAGCCAAGGGTAGTTCGCAGGAAACCTGCATCATCGAACTCGATTTCGCTGAATGCCAACAATGCAGAGCGATAAGGTGTCGTTCGTTAAATGACGGACCGGGATGGGTCCAATCAGCAGGGAGCAATGGCGCACCGCTAAGACACTCCTCTCGGTGGCGACGAAGGTAGCTTTCAAGAAAATAAGAACGAGAAAAAAGGGAACTATAGATGAACAATCATGTAACGACGGTCGTAGTTGCAGTCTCCATGGCGGTTGCGTCGATGTCTTTGTCAGCCAAGGCTTGCGCCGGCGAAGTCCTTGATCGTGTGCTCGCGGCACAGACATTGACGGTAGCGGTCGGGTCCGACTGGGGAGCCTTGTCTCACTTGAACGACCAACATGAACTCGACGGTGATGATGTAGAGGTCGCGAAGGGCATTGCGGACTACTTGGGCGTGAAGATCAAATTCGTGACCCCGGGCTGGGATATCATTCAGGCAGGCCAGTGGGGGGGGCGTTGGGACATGGCCATGGGTCAAATGACGCCGACCAACGATCGCGCCAAAAAATTCGCCTTCCCGGCCATGTACTTCTACGAAGGCGAAGTCGCTGTCGTTCACAAGGATAGCAAAGCGACGAAGCCTTCCGACCTGGAGGGCAAGATCGTCGGCGTCCGAGCGGGAACTCTTGGCGATTTGTATGCCAATCACAAGCTCACACCGGCATGGATCGGCGCTAAGCCAATACAATATCAATTTACAGCGGGCCAAGTGAAGGCTTATCCAAGTGCTAACTCTCTTACGCTTGACGACCTGCGCCTCGGCGATGGTGTTCGTCTCGATGGCGTCATTACTGAAGGAACGACGGCGGCTGCGGCAATCAAATCTGGCTATCCATTGAAGGTTATTGGCGATCCCTTATTCTACGCCCCGGGCGCTGTCACAATCGAGCGTGGCGATAAGGAGTTTATCGACAAGGTCGCTGCCGCGGTCAAGAAGATGAAGGATGACGGCACTCTTGCTAAACTCTCGGTCAAGTGGTTCGGGGGGGATTTCAGCGTCGATAAATAACATGACACAATCGTGGGCGTCCCCTTCCCGGGGGCGCCTCTTCTTAGGAAGAAAATGCTTATGCTTTACCACGATACAGTTGAATCTGAGGTGCTCGTCCACAAGCCATGGTTTATCGGCTGCATATTTGCAATTGTGCTCGCGGTTTTTCTTATCTTCAACGTAGCGGGCACCACGATGGGCGAACTCCTACGGCCCGTGATTGGCGATCACGCACAAGTGAAGTTTTACAGTCGCATTGCGATCGCTTTTGTAATTGCCGCAATGTTCTGCCTCAACCTCGTGCTGATTGGTTTTGTCCCGCTCAAAATCCAAATCGGGATCGTATGGTTTGAGTTGGTGCTACTGTTCCTTTCGCTCTTCGCGGCATTTGACTTAAGCATGCCATTTATTTGGGCAAACCTGCCATTTCTAATTACGCAGGGGGTAGTTACTACAGTTTACGTATCAGCGATGTCACTGCTATTTGCGTCGGCTATCGCAATAATCGGCGCGATTGCGAAACTGTCAAGCAACGGCATGGCTTACGCGATAGTCAGCTTCTACACTTCATGCTTCCGGGGTCTGCCGCTTCTCATGCAGGTTTATCTGATCTACATGGGCTTGCCCCAGGTAGGTTACGTTATTAATGCCGTGCCTGCAGGCGTGTTGGCGCTTTCGCTATGCAGTGGTGCCTACATGACGGAGATCTTCCGTTCGGGCATAGCCAGCATCGATCGCGGCCAGTGGGAGGCATCCCGGTCATTAGGTTTCGGCTTTGCGCTCACAATGCGCAGAATCATTCTGCCGCAAGCGCTTCCGGTTATCATTCCCCCGATGGGAAACACGTTCATCTCAATGCTCAAAGACAGCTCTCTCGTTTCGGTTCTTGGCGTTTGGGAGCTGACGTATCTAGCTCACTCACTCGGCCAGCCAACCTTCCATACTATGGAGATGCTAGTAACAGCGGCAATGATTTATTGGATTTTATCCGCCTGCCTGGAACTGGTCCAATCCCGGATCGAGGACCATTTTGCCAGAAGTAAGAAGCGATGATCGTGAATTCATTGGTCAAGCTAAAAAAGACGTCTAAGTTGGTTCGGCCATTTTCAAGGCACTTACAGATGCGCCAATGAACAAGAGAGATGCAATATTGAGCGACGAAGTCATCGAAGCTAAGAATGTATCCAAATGGTATGGTGCCTTCAGAGCACTAACTGACATCAACCTAACCGTCCGCAAGGGCGAACGTATCGTCATCTGTGGGCCCTCAGGCTCGGGAAAGTCGACGCTGATCCGTTGCGTCAATCGGCTCGAAGCGCACCAGGATGGCGAGATTACCGTCACTGGGATTAGGTTACATAACAAAATGCGCAACGTAGCTGAAGTTCGCAAAAGCGTCGGCATGGTTTTTCAGCACTTTAATCTTTTCCCGCACATGACCGTGCTGATGAACTGTATGGCGGCGCCGATGTGGATAAAGGGCGTTCCAGAGGGTGAGGCTAGAAAGATCGCGCTTAAATTCCTAGAGCGCGTGCGCATTCCCGAACAGGCGAACAAATATCCGGCTCAGCTCTCCGGGGGACAGCAGCAGCGCGTCGCAATTGCCCGGTCCCTCTGTATGGAGCCTGCAGTCATGCTCTTCGATGAGCCGACCTCCTCGCTCGATCCAGAGATGGTCGCTGAAGTGCTCGAGACTGTGACCGGACTCGCACGCGACGGCATGACCATGGTATGCGTCACCCACGAGATGGGCTTTGCGCGCGCCGTGGCCGATCGAGTAATCTTCATGGATCGAGGTGAGATCGTCGAAGAGGGTACACCGCACGACTTCTTCAGAAACCCGCAGCACGAAAGAACGAAATTGTTTCTCAGCCAGATCTTGTCGCATTGAGGGAGCCATCCTTCAACGAGGCCGTTCGACCGAGTTACTGTGTATCGAATGCGTTGCCTCAGGCCAGCGAGACAACATGTGCGGATATTGTATTCGTACGTATTGGCTGACATACATCAGAGCGTTCTCGGCAAGCGCCTCGTTCCCGGAAGCGCGAGAGTAGGATCCCGCTGAGCTTGTGCGCAGCCCACCGTGCCAGTTCGCGTCCAGGCGCGCTGAGGATTGGCTCGCCACACATGATCAGGTTGCAAGAGTGCGGCCTCAACCCTCTGCCCGCAACCGACCACAATCTGCAGACGTCGTCCTCTGGCAGATTCCCGACCATCTTTGGGTGAACCAAACGGATCAACACATGTTAAAGAACATAACCTTCGACCGCCACAGCTCCGACAAGCTTAAGAGTGAGGTCACGATCGACATTGATAAATGGGGGGTTCCTCATATCAAGGCTCAGAACTTGCACGACCTATTTTTCGCGCAGGGTTGGAATGCAGCTCGAGACCGCCTCTGGCAAATTGATATTGCGCGCAAACGAGGTCTCGGTCTCCTGTCACGAGACTTTGGCCCCGGATATTTGGAGCAGGATCGGGCGGCGCGTCTCTTTTTATTTCGCGGAGCCATGAGTGCAGAATGGCAGGCGTACGGCCCGGATTCCGAAGAGATATGCTCAGCGTTTGCCGAGGGGATCAATTCCTACGTAGACAGTTGCCATGACGGTTTGATTGCCTTGCCACCCGAGTTTGGCCTCCTCGGTCACACTCCCGACTATTGGAAACCCGAAGACGTCGTTCGCGTGCGAACGCACTCACTAACCCGAAATGCGATTTCGGAGCTTCTGCGCTGCAGGGTGATGGCATTGGCAGGTGTGGAACGAGGTACCCGCCTCGACAGGTTGAGACAAGAATTGTCACCTCCGATAGCGCCACGACCAGCGGAGGGCCTTGACCTCGCCTTTATGACAGATCGAGTACTGCAGGATTTTCGCTTGGCAATCTGTCCCGTCTCATTCTCGAGGGAAAGACTTGCAGCAAGTCTTCAGGAAGCTGACCGTTGGACCCGCGTAACACCGAGTGATGAGATCATGCAGACGGTGTTCCAAGAGGGCTCAAACAACTGGGCCATATCCGCAACAAAAACCACAACGGAGCGACCAATCCTTGCTCTAGACCCGCATCGCAAGCACGTCCTTCCGTCCATCAGGTATCTTGTACACCTGAGTATGCCCGGGCTCGATGTAATTGGCGCTGGAGAGCCTATGATCCCAGGAATCTCCATGGGTCACAACGGGACAGCCGCCTTTGGTCTGACTATTTTCGGCGCTGACCAAGAAGATATTTATGTTTACGAAACCAAGAGTGAGGGAAATAAATACTTATATAAAGGGGCCTGGGAGCAGGTGAAGACTATACACGAGAAAATTCCAGTTCGCGCCCACACCGACCAGGAGGTAAAGCTTCAGTTCACACGCCATGGACCCATTTTAAACCAAAATGCTGAAAAAGACCGCGCCTTCGCACTGAGAACCGTATGGATGGATCCCGGCATGGCACCTTACATGGCCAGCTTGGCCGTAATGCGCTCTAAGACATTTTCAGAATACACCTCCAGTCTAGCAAACTGGGGTTGTCCTTCAGTTAATCACATCTATGCGGACACGTCGAATGTAATTGCGTGGAAACCGTCAGGTGCGGCTCCGGTCCGAAGAAATTGGGACGGCCTGCTTCCGGTTCCAGGAGACGGTCGGTTCGAATGGGAAGGGTATTTGTCACCGGACGATGGGCCGTTCGAGATGAACCCCGCCAAAGGTTTTGTCGCCACTGCCAACGCAATGAATGTTCCGGAGGAATGGAGTAGATCGCATCCTGCTTTTGGCTACGAGTGGTCTGACAGCAGCAGACATGATACCCTTCATACAACTCTCTCACGATCAGAGAAGATCTCGTTGCGGGACTGCATGTCGCTGCAATGTTCGGTGTATTCGCCGATAGCAGTTCGTATTCTTGCGAAACTAGACACTCTTCTCGGTTCGGTTGCAAACATGCCTGCGTTGCACTTATTTTCTAACTGGGACCGGCATTTGGATGCGAGTTCGCCAGCCGCCGCGTTCTTTGAGATTTGGCTTAGCAAACACCTTGGCCCGACAGTAGCTCGCTTAGAAAGCGCTGACGATGAAGTGTTGGCACTGCTCGTGCCTTTACAGCCTTCGGCCATAGCCTCTTGGCTCGAACAGGCAGAGCCTAGTGAAAAGTTGAAGCATTCCATAATGGAATCCCTAACTTCTGCCTGGAGTGAATGCATATGTCGATTTGGCGACGATTCTGCCTCATGGGCATGGGGCAGTATACATAAGCTTGATTTGCGCCACCCTCTGCAGGCACTGACGTCTGAACAATGGTCGTTGGGCGCCATAGCCCTCGGCGGAAGTAGCTCAACGCTCAATTTTTCGAGTTACCGAAGCGGCCAATTCTCTGTTTCAGAAGGACCGTCAGTGCGGATAATCATGGACGTTGGGTCATGGGATGACAGTCTCTTTATTAACAATCCAGGTCAGTCGGGTGTTCCGATCTCAAGTCATTATCGTGACCTCAATCACGATTGGCAACGGGGCGAATACAAGCCCTTGTTATATTCAGAGGAGTCCATACGGAGGGAGCTCGAACATAGGGTCGTCCTGTCTCCCGCTGACTGTTGAGGATGCGACAGTATAGGCCGCTTACCATTGTAGCAGGAACATATCGGTCGAACTCACCTGGCGGCAAGGTGAGGATCGACACTTTAGCGCCCGCCGGCCGACTTTGATATTGACAGCGGAACGCCCGGCCGGAATCTGGATGCGCTTGTGGGGCAATGATCCCGCTGGTGTGCGGCGACCACCCCTGATCGTCACGAGCAGGGCCGTCGCGGCCTCCAATAATGTTGCAGGAGACTTAGAAGCGGGATGTCCCGCATTGGCAATTGCTCTGCCTTGGGGCCATAGGGAAGAGGGGTAAGGTGCTGGCCCGACCACCGGAGAGCGCGTCTGTTACTACAAGGCTCGATCGCGGCCGCATCACGGCCCTCGGCGGCTGCCGATAACGCGCGCTTCGGGCGCTACCAGTACGCATTGGCGATAATCGCATCTGCTGTAGGAGAGCACTTGATTCGAGACTGACAGTGCGACGGTCAACAGGGTTCGCTATCATTGTCGAGCCGAGTTCAAGAATGGACACATACCTCAGGGAGGACCTTTCAGGGGGCAGACCATTGTCTGTCTCCTCATCCGAGAAACAAGCTAACCTCGCAGAGAGTGGCATCAGGGCAACACGTCATTGTCCTTCGATGCGACTGAATATCGACGACTTCAACGCGGCTTGCCGCCTTCGCGTATAGCCGCAGGACCTTGAATGCCGGGAACCAGCCGAGAAATGTTGGCGGTGGGTGAGCGCCTTTCATTTTTCAAGTCCGCTACATTCTGTCTGTCATATACCCGAAGGCGGCGATGCTTGTTGCCCGCCCGATGTGGTTAGCAGTTGACGTGCCTTCTTATGTATCTTCATTCAGCCTGCGGTGGCACGCTGGCCGTTTCGTTGAATGGCGGGGGAAAAAAGGCGTTGATGACTCAGGCTTGCGTGGAGCACTCGTGGGGCGCTCGATTGACAATGTTATTCGTGGAGAATGCTTTCCTTTGTGGAGGAGGATGATTCTCTCGTCCAGTTCCTTGTCGGCCTCGGTAAGGCGATGATTCAGGCGAAGGTAGTCGGTCCAGGTCGGCGTACGGAATGTCTCCGTCCATAGCACAGGCTCCTGAAGGTTGCGCTGGAGAGTCCAGTGCCGAGCACCAACGCGACTCTGTACATGCCGGCACCCGCGCATGGCGAGGAATTCTTCTAGATTTTCCACGAGTATGAGGTACTCGACTTTGACCACGATGGGGCCGCTTCTCGGCTTGAGACTGAGGGCGACTGCCGGCGCGTCGAATTCCTCCAAAGGGTCGGGCTCGGCCTCGCGACCCTCGCGAAGGGGAAACAGGACGCCGCTCGCAATGGAAGAGGCAGTGCCAGAAAAAGGGAGCACGCCGCACAGGCGACGCATGCCAGCGTCATTAGTTGCTCTTCTGACAAGCTCCGTCTTAATAGGCTGTTGGCGACGCCAGCCATGACGGCGCCTGTGCCGAAGCCGGCGATGATGGTGCCATAGGCGAGCGGTCCTTCGCCCAGCTGATCGCGGACAACCAATGGCAGCAGTGCGAGTATGGCGATGCCCGACAGGCCAAAGAAGGTTCCGCGGGCGATCGCCGTCTTGATTTCCGATGACATCGCTGTGAAGCGCAGCCTGTCATAGATGGCCGTCCTCATTGACTCACGTGGGAGAAGTGAGGAGCGAACCTTCCATTTGCATCGCCATATGGTGACCAAAGGGATCATATAGGTGAGTGTAAACATAGCGAAAGCCGTCATAAGTCCGAACGACGCAATCATGATGCCGCGAGCGCCGGTCCCACGGTCCGTGCAGTGTTGAAGCCAATGGAGAGGAGGGTGACGGCAGCGGGAACTTCGCGTCGGTCCACAATATCGCCAACAGAAGCCTGCCAGGCGGTATCGTTGAGCGCGGCACCACTTGCGATCAAGAAGCTGAAGCCGAAGATCATCCACGGGGCGATAAAGCCCAGCACCACTGAAGCCGTAGCATCGCGGATGCTATTACCATTAGGCATCGGCCGGCGAACATGACTCTTCGACGGCTGAAGTTGTCGGCGAGAACCCCTAGCGAAAATGGACAAAATGAAAGCGGGCAGGTTAGACGAAGCCTGCTCGAGCGCAACCATCAGATCGGAGGTCGGAACCGTTGCCATTAGCCAGCTGATAGCAACGGTCTGCATCAGCCAGCCAAGGGAAGAGACTTGAGAGGCTAAACCAGATTGAGCGAAATGTCGTATTCCTGAGCGGCGCAAACGTCTTCGGCGAAACTACATCCGCATCTGCGCCCGCCGCTTTGCTCATTGCTCCGACCGATTCGGTTCCGCCAAGCTTAACCACTTCGCGCGACACGATCCTCTTACACGTCGGATGCGCCAAATGCAGTCTTTGTATTAGTGTCATCTGGTAGCGAGATGCGGAGGTGGCGGCGGAGAGCCGTCGCTGGTGTCGCAGCGGCCTTACATCAGTGCAAACATGCTGTTGCGTGGCGCCGGCACAGTTCCCCCGGCGTCGGCGGCTTCGCCGGCAAGAATGCGAAGGCGCGCCGACTCGCTGCCAAGCTCAAGGTCGTCAGCATGGTTCTTCTGGCCGAGGCTGACGAGCTTGCCGAGCAACTCGGCGCCTTTGTCGGCGATCCTCTGGCGAGAACAAAGCTGTCGGAGACCAGCGTTGCCTGCATTGAGCGGCCGATGAAGGCACTATGCGCATCTCGCTGCGAGATGCAGCCGATATAAAAACAGCATTTGACGCTAGCCGCCAGGAAAGGGGATTGTCACCCCGCATGAGCCGGCGAAGCTTTTGTTCAATTTCGAACATGGACGCGATCGCGCGTTTTGCGCAACCAAACCACGACACACTGATTGAGGTGAGATATGGCGACGACACGCTCCGCAATTCCTCTGACTGGTGTACCGTTTCCGATATCAGAGTATGAGCGCCGGCAAAACAATGTGCTGGATGCGGTTGCTACGGCAGGCTTGGACGCAATCGTAGTAACGGCGCACGGCCACTTGAAGTATCTCAGCGGCTACGATGGGAGCGGTGGATATTTCGCGCCTTTCCCTCTTATTCTGATGCCGGGTCGGGTCCCGATATTTGTTGTCCGAGAATATGACGAGCAGGCAGTACGTTCATATAGCTGCATCGAGGAAATTGAAACCTATACACATCAGCCTGATTTTGGCAGGGTCTGCGCCGATGTATTGCGTCGACTCGGACTGGACAATAAGCGAGTCGGTTTCGAGCTTGGCTGCTGGAATCTCGCGCCCGCCGACGTGCGCGCAGTCCAAGACCAGCTCCCGGATCTGAAGATTACTGACGTCACCCGACTGGTCTCGTCAGTGTCAGCAGTGAAAGGAGAACTTGAGTTGGCGTGTATGCGCGATGCTGTTCGACTCACTGACGTGGCAATTCGAACCTTTCAGCAATCGCTTCGTCCCGGCATTACGGAGATCGAAATGGCAGCGGCCCTAGCTGCGGCGGTAACAAACGACCCCAGCAACGCCGCTGGGGATATCGGGCTTGCGCCGGGTACCATTTTGTTTGGAGAGCGAGTGAAGTTGCCCCATGCGCCAGCGACCCATCATCCTCTCAGCAACAACGAACCTGCCTTTCTGGAGATAGGGGCTTCGAAACACGGGTATACAGTGGGAATGGTTCGATGCGCAGTCCTTGGCAAACATCCCGAAACCGAATCTTTGCACGGCTTGGCTGAAGAGGTCATTGCGGCCCTTGTCTCCTCGATTCGACCAGGTGCTACGCCGGCGGACGTTCACGCTGCTGGGGGCGAGGTGTTGAAGCGATCTGGACGCAAGGGCGTCTTCCGCCAACGAACAGGATACCAAACTGGCATCAATTGGACTGAGCGCGGCGACCTAAGCCTGGAGCCCGATGTAAATGAACCACTCCGAGCTGGCATGACCCTGCACATGCCAAACATTTTGTGCAGCGAAAGTGGCTACCTATTTGGTGCCGGCGCACACGTGCTCGTGACAGAGCGCGGCGCGGAACTCCTGAGCGAAATCCCGCCAACACTTTATCGGGCGTGATGCTAGGCGGCGTGGACAAATTTGAGCCAGTATCTGGCGGTGGCTAGGTAGACCATTCCGAGGAAGCTATTGGCCAATTGATCGTAGCGGGTGGCAATGGCCCGGTTGATTTTGAGGTGGCCGAACATGCGCTCGATTCGGTTCCGCTGCTTGTAGAGCGCCCGGTCATACTCGATCTTCACGCGGCGGTTTGATCGGCCGGGTATGACGGGTTTAATCTTCCGCTCGGCGAGATCGGCGCGAATGGTATCGGCATCGTAGCCCTTGTCCGCAAGGAAGGCGTCCGGTGCACGAGTCCCCCTTTTCCGCCCGCTGCCGAGACATGGGCGCGAACTGTGGTGCTGTCGATGCTGTAGTGGCCGCTGTCCGCCATGACCTCGGCGAGCATTACCGCCACGGTCTCCCAGACCCCGGCCTCGCTCCAGCGTCGGAACCGACGATAGATGGTGTTCCAACTGCCGTATTTGGGCGGGACATCCCGCCATGGAGCGCCGCAGCGGAGCCGCCAGAGAATGCCGTTGATGATCGAACGATTCTGCTTGGGAGGTCTACCTCGGCCGCGTTTGTCAGGGTCGATGGGCAGCAAGCCCTTGAGAACACGCCATTCTGCTTCGGTGAGATCGCCCCTGCTCAAACCTGCCTCCAAAAAGCAGCCTTGAATCAATCCTCTTGGGCTACGTCAATCGCATCGACGTCCGAAATTCCGTAAGGCGGATATACTATTCCGCCAAGGTGATGGACAGTTCGAGAGGGCTGTCGCTATCCGCGAAAAATCGGCTGCCATCCTCAAACTCGATCACCACCTCTCCATCGCGGTGGCGCATGACACGGCGAACAACCTTGCCAATCAGCATCGACGTAGCTCGTTCGCTCTCTTCTTCCAGTGTCATTCCCAATGCTAACAACCCGATCGCAGGAAAGCGACCCTGCTAACATCGAATTTGTCCACGCCGCCTAGGGTCTGCGGTTTGCGGATTGAGTGGCAAAGCGCATGCAGTCCTGGAAAGTAGGTCGTGGGAGGGGGAGGAGTGTCGCGATGGTGACAGCTCTTCCTACTCAGACCTTTGCCATTGGCCGTTGCCAGCAGAGCCAGAGTTTATGATTGCCAGCACTTCGCAGCTGGTCCTCTAAGGCCGAAGCTTATCCATTTGAGGGCAAACGGCTTGTTATCGGGTCGCAGTCGCCGGCGCCAACACCGAGGCCTGAACGCGGGGCTATCTCGGTTCTAGATGGTTACGATATCCAAACTGCATTTGACGAAAACACCGGTGGCATCGATCATTAATTACGCACCGGCGCCTGATCCAAATTACTCAAATGCGGGAACGTGCCTATGGTTGGCGTTGACAGGTTCAAGGAGATCGAGATCGAAGCGATGACTTGGCGCCGGTACCTGCACGAGAATCCGGAGCTTGACTATCGGGTGAATGACACAGCGGCATTTGTGGCGGAAAAGCTGGCTTCCTTCGGGATTAACCACATCGAGTGCAGGATAGCTGAAACCGGCGTGGTTGCGTTGATCCAAGGTCAACTCGGAGATGGGCCCACTATCGGGTTGCGGGCCGACATGGACGCTCTGCCTATACTCGAAGCTTCAGGCAAACCTTGGACGTCGAAAAGGTCCGGACAGATGCACGCGTGTGGTCACGACGGGCATACTGCAATGCTCCTTGGCGCCGCGAAATACCTCGCCGCGACCCGGAACTTCAAAGGGTCCGTTGCCCTGATCTTCCAACCTGCCGAGGAAGATGGCCGCGGCGGCCAAAGAATGGTCCAGGAGGGGATCATGGACCGTTTCGGGATATCTCAGGTCTTTGGCATGCACAATTGGCCAGGCATGGAGGTTGGTGCGTTCGGCATTTGCGAAGGTTCGATTTTTGCCGCGCTCGACGAGTTCGATATTGTGGTCAAAGGCAGAGGGGGTCACGCGGCCGCTCCCCATCTGACAATTGACCCCGTCGTTGTTGCAGCTCAGATCATTTTAGGCTTGCAGACACTAGTCTCACGCAACACGGACCCCACCGAGTCCCTGGTGATCTCCGTCACAAAGCTGAACGCCGGACAAGCTTACAACATCATTCCCGAACGCGCGGAGATTGCCGGAACAGTCAGGACACTGTCACCGATTTTGCGCGACTTCGCTGAAAAACAGATTGAGGCGTGCGCGGAAAATATTGCACGCGCTTCCGGGGCGAAGGTCGAGTTTCAGCATCGCCGCCTGGAGCCCCTCACTGTCAATCATCCCGATCAAACGCGTCGGGCAACAGAGGTGGCGCGTGCTCTGGTCGGCCATTCATCGGTGAACCCCAAAGTCAAACCTAGTTTGGGGTCAGAGGACTTCGCGTACATGCTAGAGGCGCGGCCGGGGGCATGTATACTGCTTGGAAATGGATCGACTGCTGCTCTCCATAATCCAACCTACGACTTTAACGATGAAGCACTGCCATACGGCATTGGATACTGGGTCAACTTGGCCGAGGCTGCTCTAGCACCATGACATTGTCCAAGCAAAACAACCTTGGCTAATCAAGGCTGAGATCACAAGAAGAGGGTAACGACATGAAATACGAAATAAATCGCCGACGATTGCTGCAGGCGACATCGACCGCCATGGCGGCTGGCGCTCTGTCTTCAATTGCGGGCCGCGTTGCGGCCCAAACACCCAACCAGATCAACGTAGTGCTAGGCGGCGGCGATTGGGGAAAGGCTAACATTGAGGCTTACGCTAAGCCATTTGAAGCTGAGACCGGTATCAAGGTCAACCCAATCACCGACGACATGGGTATGGGACAGGTCGAGTTGATGGTAAAATCGGGCAATGTCACGGTAGATGTCGGGGCGCTTACGCAAGGGTCCGGCTTGGTCGCAGCTAAGAAAGGAATTCTTGAAGAAATTGATTACTCCTTGTTCAGGAAAGAAGAGCTAGACGGAATTTATGAATTTGCCAAGCAACCGTTTGGCGTGGCAAATTTGATTTACTCATATAATATGGTATATAGCACAGACGTATTCCCAGCTGATAAACCCCGGCCGACAAACTGGGCTGAATTCTGGGATGCTGATAAGTTTCCCGGCGTTCGCACCTTGGTGTCCGGCCAGTTTGGTTCAGAAGGACCCTGGGAAGAGGCCCTGTTAGCGGACGGTGTATCTCCCGATAAGCTCTACCCGATGGATATCGACCGGGTGTTTGCCAGTTTGGACAAAATAAAGCCGCACATCCGTAAGTGGTGGAGCAGCGGATCAGAGATTCAACAGATGTTGCATGATAAGGTCGTTGACATCGCTCAATCGTATGACGGAAGAGCTCTACTGTTGATCGATCAGGGCGCCGCGACGGAGATCAATCGAAACCAGGCGAAGCTGCAGTGGGATTATTGGGTCATTCCAAAGGGTTCACCCAACGCGAAGGCTGCGCAGAAGTTTATCGAATTCGCCACTCGCGCGGAACGTCAGGCAGCATTTTGCCAATTGTTTCCTGAGGGACCAAGCAACGGCAATGCGTTCAAACTTCTTCCCGAGAAAGTTGCGCGCAAGCTCCCTACCCACCCAGATTACATCAAGAGCAGCGTTTCCATCAACGGCAAATGGTACAATGAGGTAGGCCCCAGCGGTGTTTCCAACACTGAGATGCTTATCCAGCGGTGGAATGAGTGGATCCTGCAGTAGGGTTGGTTGAAGTGCGAAAGTCCGGTCGGGGTAACTCCATACCGGGCTAAAGTCGAAACTGATGCTGAAAATGTGACGGGGAGCGGGGTAGCCCACTAGCCTCTCCGCTCACGGCATCGGGTACGACGGCAGAAGGTACGGCAAATGCCTGCTAATGCACGCCAGCGATGGTGGAGGAGCCACAGTGAACATGCACGCAATGAATACCGCCCCCCGTTCGGAAGTTGACGCTGCAGATGTGAACCAATCGGTGCCACAAATTCAGTTCAGCAGTGTTACCAAGATGTACGGGAGTGTTCCGGCGGTCAGGGATCTGTCGCTGACCGTGCGTCGCGGCGAGTTCTTGACGATTCTCGGCCCGAGCGGCTCGGGTAAGACCACTACCCTGATGCTCTTGGCCGGCTTTGAGGCCCCGAGTTCGGGTGATATTATGATCGCCGGCCATTCAGTGGCTTCGGTCCCGTCCTACCGGCGCGATCAAGGAATTGTGTTCCAGAGCTATGCGCTGTTCCCGCATCTCACAGTGGCTCGAAACCTGGAATTCCCTCTCGAAATGCGGGGCATGGCTCCCGATCAGAGGAAGGTTCGGGTAGCCCGTATGCTTGAGCGCGTGCATCTAGGGGAATTCGGCGGTCGCATGCCATCCCAATTGAGTGGCGGTCAGCAGCAGCGCGTGGCGCTAGCCCGCGCGCTGATTGCCGATCCACCCTTCCTATTACTTGATGAACCGCTTGGCGCACTCGACCGTAACCTGCGTGAGCAGATGCAGATCGAGATGAAGAGCTTGCACAAGGAGTTCGGTATCACGACGGTGTGCGTTACGCATGACCAGGAGGAGGCGCTTACTCTGTCAGACCGGATTGTTGTAATGCGCGCAGGACGTGTCGAGCAAATCGATACACCAGAGGCCCTCTATGATCGGCCATCATCGTGCTTTGTCGCTAAATTTCTGGGTGAGGCGAACATTCTCGAGGATGCCTTGTTGCTGGCCAGAGGGGGCAACGCGCCGCAAATCGGCACCGTTGCGATGATAAGGCCAGAGCGCATCAGTGTACTTCCGAAGACTGCGGAGTGGGCTCAAACGGACCAGCGGCAATATGTTGCCGGTGCGGTCGACGATATGATTTTTGCCGGCCCTCTGCGAAAATACCATGTTCGCGTTGGCAACAATGTTCTCATCGTCCGGGAACATGTCGCGGCAGACCAACCTGTTTTCCAGCCAGGCGAGGAGGTTTGCCTCACGTGGCTGCGGTCAGACATTCGCTTCGTTTCGCCATAAGCGATTGATAAGGGATATCCATGAAGCTTTTGCGCAGAATGGCCAAGGTGCCACTTGGGTTAACCGCGCCCGCGTTCGCGCTTTTGCTTGTGGTTTTCGGTGCCCCTATAACCTTGCTTTTCCTAAGCAGTGTCAATGCCCCCGATTTCTCGTTCCAATACTACGGAGCGTTTTTCGCCCAGCCAGCTAATGTGCGGGTGCTCTTTCAAACGATAGAAATAAGTCTGGTCGCAACTGCCATCTGCTTAATCGTAGGCTATCCAACCGCGTATCTGATCGTCACGGCATCCAAGACTCTGCGCATGACGCTCATCGCTCTCGTGATCATCCCCTATTTGACCAGTGGGCTGGCGCGTACCTACGCATGGATTGTTATTCTTGGGGATCGCGGGGTCATCAACAACATCTTGCTGGACGTCGGATTGATCGATCGACCTCTGCAACTCATCTATAACCGAACCGCGGTCTATATTGGCATGGTCCACATCATGCTGCCGATGATGATACTTCCCTTGGTTAGTGCGATGATGGGGATCGATCGGTCCTTGATGGCTGCTGCACGCAGTATGGGAGCGGGACCTTTCACCGCTTTCAGGCGTGTATTTCTCCCCCTTAGCATTCCAGGCGCACGGAGTGGCTCGCTCCTAGTTTTTGTGTTCTGCCTAGGATTCTATATCACGCCGGCGGCACTTGGGGGATTGCGCGATGCCATGCTTTCAACCTTCATTGCGGCCGAGGTGAATAGCTCGTTCGATATTCCGCGCATTGCCGCTGCGTCCTTCATCCTTCTCGGGTTTGCCATTGTGGTGCTTTCCATGGTCGGGCTTGACCTCTCCGGCAAACAAGAGCAAAGCCAAACTCGAGCTCCGAAGGGCTCGATGTCCCGACTACCCATTGTTCTTGTTATCAAACGAAACTTCAGCGAAATTCTGCGTCCCTATCGTGTCAAACGGTGGACGGGACGGCGCTACGTGCCTGGGGCGGAAAGGCGATGGCCTAAAGTCGTCGCGATCGTTTTTATCGTTTTGGTGATGGCCTTTCTTTTATTCCCAGGGATAATCGTTGTCATCATGTCGTTCAGTTCCGGGGCATTTTTGCAATTTCCGCCTTCGGGCCTGTCGCTTCAATGGTATCGCTCGTTTTTCGGCGATGCATCTTGGAGCGGAGCAGCTTGGA
Organism: Mesorhizobium sp. WSM4312; assembly: GCF_002294875.1. Taxonomy (NCBI): domain Bacteria; kingdom Pseudomonadati; phylum Pseudomonadota; class Alphaproteobacteria; order Hyphomicrobiales; family Phyllobacteriaceae; genus Mesorhizobium; species Mesorhizobium sp. WSM4312. The sequence continues at coordinate 51,829 of NZ_NSFU01000016.1, forward strand.
CCAGCGTCGAGATTGGTGTCGAGGTAGCTGTTATTTCTACTCTATTGGGAACACTTGCTGCTTTCGGATTGAGCCGAATAAGCGCAAGACTTCGCGGCGTGCTGACAATGATCATAATCACGCCTATCACCTTTCCAGTTATCGTGGTCGGTATCGCGACTTATCTGGGTCTCATCCAGATTGGTCTAATCGGCACAAAGGGTGGTATCGCCCTCGCTCACAGTATCGGCGCTGTTGGAATTGTGGTGGTGATCGTTTCTGCGACGTTGGCCAACTTCGATCGGACGTTAGAGCAGGCGGCCAAGAGTATGCGTGCCGGACCACTGCAAACGTTTTTTCGCGTAACACTGCCGTTAATCAGGCCGGGAGTGATCGGCGGCGCCATGTTCGCATTCCTCCAGTCATTCGATGAAGCGGTCATAACGTCTTTGGTCGGCGGTCTGTCGGTGCGGACGTTGCCCTTGAAGATGCTGGAGAATATCCGCCACCAAATCGACCCGACGATTGCTGCAGTCGCTTCTCTTTTGATGCTTCTGCCTTTAATCTGGATGCTTGTCCTCTATGCCGTCTGGTGGCGTTCTCGACCGAGCATGCAGCGAACATTACAGGAAGCCGCTGCCTAACTGGCGTGGCAGATCCACTTCCTGATGATGCGTCCGACCTATTCCTACGGACTGGCGACAAGCATCTGTTCGGGGCTTCAACGGGCGGATAAAATGGCCACCTGGTCCAAAACGGAAACCAGTAAAGCTCTTGCAATTATCATCTGGCACATGCGGATCAAGGATTCGGACTATGTCTGGGATCGGCCGGCCTTGCTCGCCAGCAAGCTCAGACCTGCCGATCCTCTTGCTGCGCGCCAGGATGGAATTCGAGGTCAACGGCGCTGACCGGATCGCACAGATCCTTCGCCCGTCTGAACAACGAACAGCTAGCCAACGTCAACCGGCTGATCGCGCGATTTCTGAAATCGGCTACCCACCGCGACTTTGACCTTCCTCCTCCCTTAGTGCACCGGGATCAAGGTGACGAACCAAGGGACAGGTCAGCAGAGCGAGCCCTGGTCATCTGAAAACGCGATGGTGCCGTCTCGGACATTATATTGGCGAAGTGGTGACCGCGTGTGCATAGTTCCAGGCGAAAAAAATAGCCGTGTACAAGACCATATGCCCGGTCAAAGTCGCCAGATCACCCGCAATAGGTTAAGCAATGAACGAAGCACCACATCTTACGTTTGATCTCGATGCGCATGGCGTGAGCAGAGGACACCTCGTTGTGCCGGGAGGCGCCGACCATGAAGAGTTCTCGCTTCCGGTTTTTAGTCTTAATAAGGGCGATGGACCGCGCCTTCTTATCACCGGTGGGAATCATGGCAATGAAATGGAGGGGCCATTAGTCGCGCGGCGGCTTATCGAGTGGCTGCCACAAGCGCAAACCAGTGGTAGGATCATCGTGCTGCCAGTGCTTAATCCATTGGCAGTTCAAGCATGGAGCCGCAATACTCCGCTTGATGGTTTGAATCTGAACCGCGTGTTTCCGGGCCGTGCCGACGGGTCTGTTACGGAACGAATCGCGGATGCGGTTTCACGCGTATTGTTGCCAAATGCCGACATCGTTTTCGATCTGCACAGCTTCGGCCCAACGTGGGATTTTCCCCCGGCGGTCATCACGCATCCAATTGCTGATGCGGATCTCATGGCTAAGACGCTCGCAATGGCAGCGGCATTTAAGCTGCCCGTAACATTGCTCTGGCAACATGACGACACGGCTGGGATGTTCGACAGTTGGGCACATAGCCTAGGGAAGGTATTCGTTTGCGCGGAATTCGGCGGTGGTACGGTTAGCGCAGAAGCTCTAGCGATTTATGAAGCTGGAGTTCGCAACGCGCTCGTTATGCTTGGACTCGTCGAAGGAAAAGTCGAGGACGTGTCTTTCCGTAACAAAAGGTCCAGTCAGACCCTTGAGACGCTGATATCAGACGAGTTGAAATCGCCCGCGCAGGGTATCTTCGAACCTCGCTGCTCTGTGTTGGATGAAGTGAGGTCGGGAGATCTTATAGGTATCCTACACTCTATGGATTCTGTTTCCGCTCCGTCCATTGACATCCGAGCGCCTGGGCCATCAATCGTCCTAGCCATAGGATCGGGCGCGCATGTCGACCGCAATGAAGGGGTAGCCATCCTTGCGCGGCCGCTGCATAACTAGAGGTACAGATTAGCCGCGCCTTGGCCAGCTGTAGTAACTCCGGTATGAAGGCACTGGCCTCGACTGGAGCTTATAGGCCAGCTCCTCGGATCGATCAGCGGCTGATCCTGTCTTCCAAAATCATGCCAAAAAGATTGCTTGATCCTTGATCGCTTGGTTTATACTAACCATGGTTGAAAGTGGCGGTCCGAGATGGGAGCTGGCCGGACGGATTGATCGCCTAGCTTCTGTTATGGAAGCAGGGGCGACGATCCGGCGCACCGCGACCAAGAGGGGAGGCGGACGGTGCCGTCCCCGCTGACGCCCGTAAAACAACTTTATCGTATCTTAAAACGAGATGGGCACGTTCGGGGCTTTATATTGGCAAAACCGATTCCGAACGGGGCATAACTTAGGACAGAGCGCGCAAATCCGGCCGCAGCTCATAGCTTGGCCAAACTCGAGTATAATTCAGTGCAGATCAAAGACGTCATTCTCACGCCCGGCAACGGCGCCTTCTTTTATGACGATCAAGCTGCCATTAGGGCAGGGGTTGGCCAGGACGGTTTTGTTTACGTCGGCGAGCCATTGACGCCCGGCTTCCGTGATATCCGTGTTCCGGCAGCTTGCTTAAGCGTCGGGCTTGTCCTGGAAGACGATATGGTCGCCTGGGGCGATATGATGGGAGTGCAATACTCAGGGGCTGGCGGGCGTGACCCCCTGTTTGACGTCGGAGCCATCATGGATCTCACGTCACGTGTTGTTGTCCCGCGGCTCTTAAACATTGATGCGTCCAGCTTTTTGACAGCCTGCTCCAGTGTCTTCGATCTCCATACTGGGAAACGACTCCCACTATGCATCGAATATGGGGTCAGCCAAGCCCTTTTAAGCGCTGCTGCCCATGCTGCGCGTCGTACCATGGCGGAGGTGGTTTGTTCGGAATTTTGCCTATCCATGCCGCATCGTCGTGTCCCAATTTATTGCCAGAGCGGTGATGCGCGCGAAATCAATGTCGATAAAATGATCCTGAAGGGGGTGGATGTGATCCCGCATGGCCTCATCAACTCGCGTAGCAAATTCGGCGTTGGGGGAGAAACCTTTCTGGATTTCGTCAAATGGGTGGCGCACCGCGTCAAGCAAATCGGCCAACCAGACTATTCTCCGGTGCTGCATTTCGATGTGTACGGCTGGATCGGTATGGAGATCGGGCTCGACGTCCAGCGCATCGCCGACTTCATCAGTAAGGTTGCTGACGCGGTTCCGGAGTTCACGGTGAATATCGAATCGCCAGCCGACTTCGGGTCTACGCCGGCGCAGGTCGAAAATTACGGGCAGATCGTCGGCATTCTGAATGCGCGCGCGTCACGTGCGCGCATCGTTGTCGATGAACGCTGCAACACCTTAGAGGATGTGCGTCTGTTTGCGGAGGCTAAGGCGACCCATCTCGTGCAGATCAAGACGCCGGACGTGGGCTCGATCGCCGACAGCGCCCGTGCGGTGCTTCTGTGCAAAGAGAACAACGTGGACGCCTATGTGGGAGGCAGCTGCAGCGAGACGGATCTCTCCGCGCGAGCGACGGTTCACATTTCGGTGGCAACACAGGCGGACATGATGCTCGCGAAGCCTGGCATGGGCATCGACGAAGGTCTTTCCATTGTAGGCAACGAACAAAATCGGTTGCTCGCCATGCTTGATCGGCGTCGGGCACAAAACCTGAAAGCCGCGTAGGAAGCGCCCTGATGCTAAACAGTCTCAAGGACATCACGGTTGTGGCGGTCGAACAGGCCGTTGCAGCTCCCTACGCATCGTCTCGCCTTGCTGACGCAGGCGCCCGGGTGATCAAGGTCGAAAGGCCCGAAGGGGACTTTGCCCGAAACTACGACAAGCTGGTGCGGGGGCAGAGCGCGTACTTCGTCTGGCTCAACCGGGGTAAGGAGTCGGTCTGTCTAGACCTGAGGTTGGAGGCGGATCGCGCCGTCCTCGACACGCTCATTGCCAGTGCTGATGTCTTCATCCAGAATCTAAAGCCGGGCAGCATAGAAAAACTGGGGTTCGCGTCCGCTGATCTGCGTCGACGATATCCGCGGCTGATCACCTGCGACATTTCTGGTTTCGGGGAGTCAGGGCCGTATTCCCATTTGAAGGCCTACGATCTGATCGTCCAGGCCGAAACAGGTCTATGCGCTATCACCGGCAACCAACAGGGGCCTGCGCGTGTAGGGGTCTCGGTTTGCGATATCTCGGCGGGCATGACAGCGCACAGCGCCATTCTTCAGGCACTGTACCACCGCGAGGTCACCGGCGAAGGGACCAGCATCCAGGTGTCACTGTTTGATGCCGTCGCCGACTGGATGAACGTGCCGGTTTTGCAAAATGATTACAGCGGCTACCAGACGGTACGCGCAGGCGTGAAACACCCGTCGCTCGCGCCGTATGGTGCCTATCGCTGTGCCGACGGCAAAGAGGTCATCTTTTCGGTTCAGAATGACCGCGAATGGGTGAATTTCTGCGAGAAATTCCTGAAGCAGTCCGGGCTCACACGCGCACCTGGTTTTGCTGACAATATGGAGCGCCTCGCTCATCGTGCGCAACTTGATGAGATCATTGAACAGCGGTTTTTTGAACTATCCTGCCACGATGCGATGCAGGAGCTCGAGGCGGCCGGCCTGGCATATGGCCGACTGAACGAAGTGGTGGATGTTTCAAAGCATCCACACATTCGCAGGGTGCAGGTTGGAACACCCGATGGAGCCGTCGAGACGATAGCGCCGGCGGCGATTTTCAACTCGGAGCTCCCCTCGCTTCGCCCAGTCCCGGCTCTTGGCTCTCATACCGAGGCTGTCCGCGAGGAGGTGCGGGCGCTTTTGCGCGAAAGAGCCGCGTCAGCGTGAGCGCGCGTTTCAGTAAGGTGAGACTGCTCGCGGTTTACAAAATGCCTGTGTACCTCGGATCATTTCAGCGCACCGGCCGCCTAGAAAGCTCACTGGCAGCGCCCGCGCTAAAATCGGCCGCAAAGGCGTCTCCATGATCAAGGACACCTTTGCGGCCGTTGAAGGCGCGATGTCTGTACCGCGCTGGAGATCCCTGCTCTTCGTTCCTGTTCACGTTCCGCGCTTTGTAGAGACGGCCCATGAGCGGGGCGCAGATGGCGTCATTCTCGACCTGGAGGATTCCGTGCCCCAGGATCGGAAAGGAGAGTCACGGCAGCAGCTTCCTGAATGCGTGGCAGAGGTGGGCCGGAAAGGCGCATCTGTTTTGGTCCGCGTGAATCATGGTCTGCGCGCCTTGGCGGCCGATCTCGATGCAGCCGTGATGGCGGGTGTTGACGCACTGGTTCTTCCGAAGACGGATTCGGCAGAGTGGGTTATAGAGATCGCGAATGCGGTTTCGGAACTAGAACGTGAAAGAAATCTTCCGCAGGGAGGCATCCGGTTCCTTGCCCAGATTGAGACCCCGGGCGCCTTGCAAAGGCTTGCGGCCATTGCGTCGGCGCATCCAAGGATGGTCGCAATGGCGCTTGGCCCTGAAGACTTCAGCGCCGCTGTTGGCGGCGCCCCAGGATTCGACCTTCTTTTGACGCCGAACCTTTCTGTTCTGTTTGCCGCCCGCGCGGCCGGCTTGCTCCCGCTGGGCTTCATAGGAAGCATCGGCGAGTTCTCGGACACGCATAAACTTCGTGAGGCCGCGGTGCGGGCGCGGCGGCTTGGCTTTGCCGGAGCTTTGGCGATCCATCCGACACAGGTGGCCATATTCAATGAGGCTTTCTCGCCAAGCGCCCAGGAGCTCGAGTGGGCCCATAAAGTTGTCGCGGCGGCAAATGATGCCGCCACGCGTGGACTGTCCGCATTCTCGTTGAATGGCAAAATGATAGATCCGCCAGTGGTGCGGCGCGCCCACGAGATCCTGATTCTTGTGGGCAACAACTGACTGGCCTGTTATCAGCGGCTGAACAGGAGCGAATGGCACTACACCGCGCCGGGCAAGCCGATGCAAAATGGCTACGCGATTCCCTCAACGGCCGAATGCGAGACGAGCTGTTGAACGATGGCCTGTTCTTCGGCCTCGACCACGCCCGCAGTGCCACTGCCGAATGGAGGCAGGACCTAAATCCTGTTCATAACACTCATCTGTCTATGTCATTTGAGTGAATAGGTTTTGCTGATCTGGATGCGATCCCATGGGGTATTTTGGGTTTTGCCGCGCGCGATGAACGATGCGCTGAGCCGCCGGTTCGTCAAGCGTTGATCGGCTGAAGACCCATGGACCGTCCGGCAGAGGATGAACGCCTTCGATCGACGCGAGTCCACCGAAGGCGATGCAACGCGGCTCGCCATTGTCAAGCAGACCACGCCAGCAGGAATAGCGCGGAATGTTGTGCTTGGTTCCCGTGTAGCGGACCGTCAGCTCGCGGCCGCAGCGCCGGCAGCGGACAAGGTCGGCGAGCAGAGCGTCGCCATGCTTGGGCGCCCCGTGATGCCGGCTCGTGGGCACGTGGTCGCTCACCATCTTGCGGATCGCTTCCGCCTTTCCCAGCCGACGTAGCCTTCGTGTGCACCCGGAATCAGCGCCAGCATCTCGCGCCTTACGGCGGCTGCGCGAGCGAATGGCGGCATCTGCGCGGTCTGCGCGTCGTGCGGGTTGGAGAAGATCGAACTGATATGTCGTAGGCTGGCGCGGTATGGACCTCTCCCCGGTTCGCTTCGTGAGGACCCGATGCTGCGCCCGAATCCTCCAATTGCGATGGGGTGTGGGAATTGGCCGTCGGGTCCTGCAGCAGTGTCACCAAGACGCCAAGCGTTCTGGGATCGATATGTGGGGCAGGGCAATGCGCCACGCGGTGCAGACCGCGATCAAACATCCAGGCCGGAACTTCCAGCCACCGATCGGAGGCGTGGCGGGAGAGACTGCAGCGGAAAACCTCCCGGTCGGCGTTCTCGATCACCTCATGAACGTGAACACAACGCCCGGCCCAAGGATGCCACGGATAAAGAAACTTGCGTTCCTCGGTCCTGTGGGTGTTCTTTCCTGGTGTTGTTCAACACCGTGAGGCCGCATTCCTCGCTCGCTATTTGACCCCGGCGGTCTTCGCCGGAACCCTCGCCGCAACCGGCTCCGACGCTGCACTCAATGAAGGCTTCGCGCCTCCGCCCGTTGCTCAAACCGCGCCATAACAGAAACGGCCGAGGCTAATCGCCACTGGTTGAAAGTTCAGTGGCAGGTCAGAGGGTCTGGCTCGACGGCCTTAGCTTCAGGCTATCCGGCCAATCCCGGCGATCACCCAGCGACACGATGACTGACCAGTGCTCAGCGCCACCGCCGGAGCTGCAAAAAGAGTTGCGTATGATTGAGCGTTCGACCACGTTGCTGTCGATCTTGATATGGCCTCGTCCAGGATGCGCGAGAGGCGCTTCCCAGCGCGAGAGCGTGTAGGGGATCGCCGCTGTGAGCTTGGTCTTCTGACTGATTTGGCCGAGCTTCTCTAGCCGCCCTGGGTCCAGTGCCGTGATGGTTGAGCACTTTTTGCCTGCGTGCAGCAAGGCCTCGTTGGCCTCGGCTACGGATGTCATCCTCGATCTTTTAGAGTTCGCGGATCCTTCTTAGCGCCTCGATCGGGCGCGGCATGGCAGAAGGCGAGCGTGAAGCCGCTTTTCGTCGGCCAGCAAGCGATGGCCCGCTATAGCCGTCGACCTGCAAGTTCCGGTAGAGAGCCTGCGAGATGAGCGATCGCACGCTGGGCCTTTTCGGTCCGGCGCATAGACATAAGACGCCCGGCGGTCCGCTCCCTCCCTAATCAGTCATCGCGGGCATAAATCCAGAGTAGGCCTGTCTTCGTCTTGCCGACCCCGGAACGAGCACCGGCGCGGTCGTCGCACGTCGGCGAAGAGTTTTGGCGAGGACTTCGGTTTTGCTAAAGCAACCGTTCATGGACCAGACGTAGGTGCCAGTCCGGCGCGGCCGACTACCGGCGCTGCCAGCAGCCTGGGCAAGCGAACCAAATTGTAGCCCGCCAAGTTATGCCGCGCCCGCGGTGGCACATCCTCGCAGCTTGACCTTGGCCATGCCGTCTGAGGTCTTGACTGACCGAACCCTCCTCTGACCCCTTAGGGCAGTGCTGACTGAGATCATAGCCCGGATGGCGCTTCGTGCGGTCATCGATCGCTATACGCGAGGCTTGTTGCTTTCTGCTCAAATGGGCGTTGAAGGCAACGCGCGGCGTGATCTTGCTCTTTGCAGGTCCTTGACTGGCGCGTCCTAGGCTTCGCCAGCGCCAGTCGATGCGCCGTCGCGGCGTCTGCGGTCCAACATAGCGAGAGCGGCATCACGCTCGCCTGTGCCAGGCCTGGGTATGAAACTTTCCAGTCAAGCCGGATTGGCCAGCACCTGGGTGCATAACCAACCTGTTGTCGCGGCTTCATTAGCATGAGGTGCCCGGAAACGAAGATACGTATGGACCCCGCCCCGCTTTCCAATTGAGCCTAGGGGCTGCTGATTCCTTCTTCGCCAAGGGTCGTGAACGGCGTGATCGACCAATGGATTAGGTTGATGGGACGATGAGTGTCGCCTCGGTCGAGCAATGGTGGATGAAACTGCGATGACATGTCCGATAGGATCTCTGTAATCGCCCTGCCTGACGCCCTGCCTTCAGGTTTTCGACATAAAATTTCACCTCGGTCACACCTGATCTTAATGTCGCCAGCGATCTAATCCAGTGTGCCAGGAATGAGGTACCGTACGGCCGCACTGCGAGAATGCCTTCTTCGCAAATCCCAGTCCTCGCCGTGACTGCTAGGTGCAATACTGCAAGCCAGCTGAACCAATTGAGGATCTGTCCCCTCATCGAGGCGCGGATTGACTTGGATGACGACGGGTCCAGGCTTCGTCCACGGAGTTCAATGTTCGTTGGCCCAGCTGAGGCCGTGAGCTTGCAAGCAATTCTGTGACACGTTGACGATACGATCATGCTCGTCATTAGTCAGCAGGGTTGGTTGGACAATTCACCTCTCGGAAGAGGAAATGGGGTGGCCGGCCGAAGTCCGCCAGCGGCAATAGCAATGACCTCCTTTCCCATCTTGTTAGCGCCGCTGGTTGCAATGGCGCTTGGTACTGAAGACTTCAGTGCAGCTGTTGGCGGTGCCCCAGAACTCGACCTGCTTTTGACGCCGAACCTTTCCGTTCTGTTCCCCATGCGGCAGTCTCGGCTCGATAGGAAGCATCGGCGATTCTTAGACAATGATAACTTCGTGGGGCCGCAGGCGATCCATTTAAACATCGATGGGGCTTTTCACCAAGCGCACAAGAACTCGAGGGACCCGTCGTGTCCTCGCGGCGAAAAAGATGCGACGGCGCAAGGCAAAGGCGCGTTCACATTGGACGGGAAGATGGTCGATCTACCGGTTATTCGAAGGGTCCGAGAAATCATCTCCATGGATCAGGGCGCCGAGTTGGCCGGTTGAAGCCTCGGCGGGTTGGGTCCATTCTGGACACATAGGTTACGGTTTTGGTCAAACCACACTGAGATGACACGACAGTTAGGCGTCATGTCGCTCTGCAATTATTGCTGTCGCGCCATCACATTTCGAGATAGATTACATCATTGCAGTCCGCCCTCGGAAGAGTACCCGTGGAAATCAGGCAGTTAAGATACTTTGTTGGCGTGGTCGAAGCAGGCAGTTTCACGAAGGCCGCTGGCTTTCTGAATGTCGCCCAGAGTGCGCTGAGTCTGCATGTGCGCCAATTGGAGGAAGGCTTCGGCACTCAGCTGCTGATACGCGACAGGACCGGCGTGAGCGTGACGGCGTCAGGAGCCAAACTCCTGGAGCGGGCGCGGGCGATTCTCAAAGAAATTCGAATTACCGAGGTGGAATTGACCAACACAGCCGCTTCCCCCGCCGGGGAGGTGACTATTGGCATTCCGTCTGGAGCTGCTCGCGTCCTGAGCGGTCCGCTGCTTGAGACGGTAAGACACGAACTGCCCAAGGTGTCCCTCAAGATGGTCGAGGGTATGACGGGACCGCTAGAGGAATGGATGGCGGCTGGACGCTTCAATCTGGCGGTTCTGTACCGCACTGCGGACAGTGTGGGGCGAATGACTGTGCTAGCGCGCGAAGACCTTTGTCTGGTGGTTCCGTCCGGCGAGCCACCGTTTGAAGATGCGATATCTCTGGCCGACCTGCATGCATTCCCCCTGGCGGTTCCCATGCGCAACAACAATGTCAGGCGTTCGGTGGCTGATGTCGTCGCACAACACGGTTGCGCGATGGACGTCAAGTTTGAAGTGGACTCGCTCTCAACGATCATCAACATGGTCGTAGAGGGAAAAGCGCATTCTATTCTCGCCCCGTCTGCCGTTCAGAAAGAAGCCTCTCAAGGGCTGGTCCGGACGGTCAAGATAGTCGATCCGGTAATTACCCGCTCCGTGGTGCTTGCTGTAAATCCCAAAGATGAGCGTTCTGCGGCCGTTTCTGCGGTCCGCAAGCTCATTCCGAAGGTCGCCAGAGAATTGATTGAGAGCCGGGGCTGGGTAGCATCGGCTCCTGACGCGACCTGAGAACCATCGATCTGTAAACAACGGCATGACTTCCTTCCTGTCGGAACAGATCGATCTGGATTCCAGATGGATTTAGGCACTAATCGATATTTGACCCGCTGCGACCATCGCGATGAAACTGGCTCAAGCGAGCTCAGCGGCTTCGAAAATTGAAACGGCGCTCGCATGGCCAGAATCACAAGTGGAGCCCGCGATGTCCCACGCCAGGAGCTACGAGCTCTTCATTAATGGCAAATGGCGAGCCGGTGGTAGCCGAGCCACTTTGCCGGTGATCAACCCGGCGACGGAGAAGGTATTTGCCTCAGTGGCCTCGGCTACGGTTCCAGACTTGGATGAAGCTCTTGCTTCGGCAGAACGCAGCCGCAAGGCGTGGTCCTCACGCCCCGCCAAAGAGCGTGGCGAGATCCTCGTCTCTGCCGCCAGCAATCTGGCTGAGAAAGCTGGCGCCGCAGCCAGGGACCTGTCGTCCGAACAGGGAAAGACGATTGCCGAAGCAACAGGAGAGTACGCGCGCGCAGTCGAAACGCTGGAATGGAATGGCCGGCATGCCGATGAGTTGTCGACCCCGATTCCGTTGGGTCCGAACAGGATGATCGTCCCGGAGGCCCTCGGTGTCGTCGCTGCCTTTACGCCGTGGAACTATCCAGCCGTTCTCATCGCCCGCAAGCTCGCCCCCGCGCTGGCGGCAGGCTGCCCGGTGATCCTCAAAGGGGCCGAAGAGACGCCAAGCGTGGCTGTCCATGTCGTGGAATCTTTGCGTCAAGCAGGGATACCGGAAGGCGTGGTCAACCTGGTGTTCGGTGTTCCTGTGCATATATCACGGCATCTGCTCAGTTCGCCAATTGTCAAAGTCTTGACGTTCACGGGGTCGACCGCTGTTGGGAAACAGCTGGCCACACTGGCCGCGAATAATCTGCAGCGCTGCATCCTTGAGCTCGGTGGACATTCCCCGGTTATTGTGTGCGAAGATGCCGACCTGGCAACGGCGATACCGGCTATTTCGGAATACAAATTCGAGTGCGCGGGCCAGAGTTGTAATGCGCCCAGCAGGATTCTTGTCGCCCGATCCCGCTATGAGGAATTCCTGTTCCGGATGACGGAGGCGGTCCGAAAAATCAGGATCGGTCCACCGGATGACCCTGCAACGCAGATGGGTCCCATGGCAAACGCGCGGCGAATCGAGGCCATGCAACGCCTGACCAAAGATGCGGTAGAGGGCGGCGCCCAAATCGAGACCGGTGGCATCCCCCTTGACCGACCGGGGTTTTACTGGCCGCCAACCATCCTGACTGGCGTACCGAAGGAAGCGAGAGTGCTTCATGAAGAGCCGTTCGGACCAATTCTCACCGTGGCTCCTTTCGATACGATCGAAGAGGCGATCGATGAAGCCAACGCCACGGAGTACGGTCTGGCCGCCTACTTGTTTACTGGCGCGGCCGATACGCAACAGAGGCTTGTGGGCGGTCTTTCTGCGGGCGCTGTTAGTGTGAATTACCTGAAAGGGGTTTCCGCTGATGCCCCTTATGGAGGAGTCAAACAAAGCGGCTATGGATATGAAGGCGGCGAGCAGGGGGTGCGAAGCTTCCAGATTCTGAAAATGGTCAATGGCCTCGGTTCATTTGGATAAAATCCGGTGGGAAACAGAACACGGACCATGGCCGGTAGCGACATCACAAGGAGCGTCGCCGACGCCCTTCAGTACATCTCGTACTATCATCCTCCAGATTATATCCGGTCTCTTTCTCACGCATACACGCGAGAACAGAGCCCGTCGGCGAAGAATGCCATAGGTCAGATTCTGCTGAACTCCCGCATGGCGGCCTTTGGGCGGCGCCCGATTTGTCAGGACACCGGACTTGTGGTTGTCTTCGCAAAGGTCGGCATGGATGCCCGCATTAAGTCAACAGCCAGTTTCGCGGATCTTGTGAATGAGGGCGTACGTCAAGCCTATCTCGATCCGGACAATCCCCTTCGGGCATCGATCGTTGCGGATCCCCTCGCTAGACGGGTCAACACCCGCGACAACACACCGGCAGTTGTCCATGTCGACCTGGTGCAAGGTAACCAGATTGAGATCACCATCGCCGCGAAAGGCGGCGGGTCGGAGAACAAGGCACGTTTTACCACCCTCAATCCCACCGCCTCCGTTTCCGACTGGGTGGTCAATACCGTTTCGACCCTTGGCAGCGGGTGGTGTCCACCTGGACTGATCTCTGTCGGCATCGGTGGTAGCGCTGAAAAGGCGATGCTGCTGGCCAAGGAGGCCATGAACGAGCCCATAGATATGGCGGAACTGATCGCAAGGGGGGCGTCAAGCGCAGAAGAGGGGCTGCGGATTGAGCTTTATGAGCGGATCAACGCGCTTGGTATCGGCGCCCAAGGCCTTGGTGGTCTGACGACAGTCGTTGACGTCAAGGTTGCGACCTATCCTACTCATGCAGCGTCCAAGCCTGTGGCGCTCATCCCGCAATGCGCCGCCAACCGGCACCTGAAGTTTACTTTGGACGGCTCTGGACCCATCAGCCTCCAGCCGCCCGATTTGCGCGAATGGCCCGACATCGGAGCCGACGAATTGAACCCAGCCGGCGTCCGGCGGGTCAATTTAGATACGCTTACGAAGGAAGAGACGGCATCGTGGCGCTGCGGTGAAACGCTCCTGCTTTCTGGAAAGATGCTGACGGGCCGTGACGCTGCCCACAAACGAATGGTCGAACTGATTGATGCCGGCAAGCCGCTCCCAGTCGATCTGAGGGGCCGCGTGATCTACTACGTCGGTCCCGTCCGGGCAGTGAGGAATGAAGTCGTTGGACCCGCCGGTCCAACAACCTCCAGCCGCTTGGACGATTTTACGGACAAGGTGCTCGCCGAAACCGGCCTTTTCGCGATGGTGGGCAAAGCGGAGAGGGGACCGGCGGCCATCGCGTCGATTGTAAGACACAGAACGCCATACCTTGCTGCAGTGGGTGGCGCTGCGTACCTGATTTCAAAGTCGATTAAGGCGGCGCGGATTGTCGCCTTTGAAGACCTGGGCATGGAAGCCATCTATGAATTCGATGTGCAGGACATGCCCGTCGTCATGGCTGTCGATGTTGAGGGAAACTCCATTCACAATTCCGGGCCTCTTGAGTGGCGTAAGCGTATGGCAGCCGACAGCATCGCACGCAACATCGGTGTTTGAGTCTTTCCGGTTGGGCGATTTCGGCCAGACCCGAGCGCCAAATTATCGGGCAAGCCATAAGACGAGCGGCATTTGCGGTGCCCTGCGCCTCGGCGAGCCGGCCAAGCAAGGCCTTCAATTCACCCTAATAGTTGAATGTGCGAGTGAATACTGCATTGAGTATGCCGTCCATGCGATCGAGGGTCGAATGCAGTCGCGCGTCTATCAAGTACGGCAGCGAGATTCAAGAAAATCGGTTATCTATTTATCATGGTCTCCGCCGCCGCCGACTATTCTCTCCAGCTGCACCATTGCCCCGTTGGGCGTTGGGGCGATAGCCAAATTACTTCTGCAGCTTTTCTCAGCGGATCGCTCACCCTCAGCTGATTTTCGTACCCCATTCTGGCACATCTCGGGCCTGGAACGGATGCCTTCCACTGCTACATTCGCTCGTTTCAATTGATGATAGAATTGATCGGCACACAACGCGATGTCATCGCTGAGAGCATAGGTTATGAAGTCGAAACCCGATCCCGTGCAACTCGACAGTTGGGACCTGCGGATCCTCTCCGAAATTCAGGCAGACGGTCGGATTTCAAAAAGTGAGCTTGCAAAACGAGTTCATCTTTCGGCGTCCGCCTGTTCGGAGCGGCTCCGAGCACTCAAGGCCGCGGGGATTATTGAGGGATTTTATGCGCGGCTGAGTCCTGCCCTCATCGGCGGCATGATCTTTGTGATGGTGGAGGTCGTGCTGGATCGTCATCGTCTTGAGGACCAACGACACTTCGAAACTGCTATCCAAGACATTCCGGAAATCCTGGACTGCTGGGCAATTGGGGGGCGCGTGGATTATCTGATGCGGGTCGCATCTCGTTCTATGGCCGCCTATCAGGATTTCATGGAGGGACTGCTGCAGGCAGGCTTGGGGATTGATCAATACTATAGCCTTGTCGTCACGAAACCAGTGAAGTCCAATTCACCGATACCTTTGTCCGCCCTGAGGCAACGGTAACCCAAAAGCTAAGTTTCAACGGCGTTTGGCACGGATCCCGTAGATTCGTCGGCAAAAGGCACCCATTCCGACGAAACTCAAGGGACATTTGCGGTATACTAATTGCTGGAAAAAGGTGGCCGAGCGCTATCCGCCAGTTGATCGCGAGCAAGGACGATGCGCTTGAGCAATCTGGAACCGATCTATTCCAGGAGAGGATCGAAGCAGCCATCGGACGCACTTGCCCAGCACGGTTACGGCGAGAAGCCAAACCGGATCGTGCCTGGTTGAGGAGGCGTCCATATCTAAGATGCGAAGTGCCGAAAAATGCCTCTACCGCTACTTCAAGGGGGGAACTTTCGCCCTGGATTGGCGATCAGTGGCGATTGAGCTTAGTCGCGGTCAGCGCATCCGTGTAGGGGGCGAAATCTACAGCGAGGGTTTGGCAAGCCGACGGGTAGCGGGAGTGCAAGCTGGCCCGCTCGGCCTTGGCGACCAACCCGGCCCTCGACGCCTGCGGACATTCGGAGATCGCGTTTTTACGTCCTAAGTTCGTTGCTGTTCGAGATTAGGAGATCGTCTGTCCTGTTTGACATTGCTGGTCTCCGCAGCCTTCTAAGCGAGGAGCATGGCTGTGCCGGGATCGCGTAGGTGGGTGACAAGGCCGGTCACTCCTGCCACCCGACGTGGTCTTTGAGAAGGTGGAGGTTGCGCTACCGGCTGGAGAGCATGGTGCCAGTTTTCACAAGACAAGGGTCGCTTAATCGAATGGGCGTCAAGTTCATAGATTGCGAACAGATCATGGGGGGATTTGAATAGTGCTACTGACCGAGGCAGAGCTGAAAAGAGTTGCGAATGCCAGTCGAGGACATAGAGCCGCATCGATCGTTCTAAAGGAAGAGACGGCCGCAGCTACAGCCAGATCGTCATTCGACGTTTTTCTGTCACATTCTTTCAAGGACGCAGAGATCGTTCTCGGTGTGAAGCGAATTTTCGAGGAGCTTGGGTTCACTGCTTACGTAGATTGGGTCGAAGATTCACAACTGGACCGCACAAAAGTCTCCTCGGCCACCGCCGAGTTGCTGCGGACCCGTATGAGGCAGTCAAAGACGCTAATCTATGTGCATTCAAACAATTCTCCAGGATCCAGATGGATGCCTTGGGAGCTTGGCTTTTTCGATGGGTTTCGGACCGCGGTAGCGGTTCTGCCCGTGGCAAAAAATTCTTCGGAAACATTCTCCGGGCAAGAATTTTTGGGCCTATACCCTTACATTGATGGGACAGGACCTGCATTCCTGTTTATGAACAGAGGGACCGCGCCTCGCTCAAGAATAGGCTCTGTAAGCTCGACTGCTAACCTCACGTTTGCCAAATCCTGGCTTAAAGAATTTACCGCCACAAAATAGACTGGTGTGCTTCAAAAATGAAATATCCTGGACTCTATAATAGCGCCGACGTGGCATCCAACGAGCAGCAGGCGACGTTTCTGCGCCTGATCCGGGCAGAGTACGTTCTTCTTTTTTTAGCGTCGGTGCTCTCTTTGGACTTGTCGCCATCAAAAGCCTATTTCGGTGTCTATGCTGCGGTATTTCTTTGCTCAATGGGAGTCCTCATTTTCCGGTCGGTCACAAAGCCCGAGCAGGTCTGGTATCAGGCTCGAGCTCTGGCAGAGTCGGTGAAGACATTGACTTGGCGCTTCGCGATGCGAGCACAGCCGTTCGATGACGCGCGCGCCGCTGACGCCAGAGCTGATTTTCGAAAGCTCATGGAAGGTATCCTTGATAGCAATCGTCACCTTGGTAGCGCGTTGAGCGGCACCGATTCAGCATCCCCCCAAACAACCGACCAGATGATGTCGATAAGGGACTCCCCGCTAAAAGAAAGAAAAGACCTATATCTGCAGAGACGAATCTGCGACCAACGGAAGTGGTACGAGAAGAAGGCGCGCTCGAACAAGAGGTCCGCGAAAGTCTGGATGGGCCTTGGTATTTTTGCATACGCTCTGGGATTCTCGTTCATCGTAGTACGCATCGCTGACCCCGCGATGCCAGGCTGGCCGACCGAGCCGCTAATTGTCATCGCCGCCTCCCTTATTGGGTGGACCCAGATCAAGAAATTTAACGAATTGGCATCGGCTTACACGTTGACAGCTCACGAGATCGGCTTGACTGCCGACCTTATTACGGACGCCAACTCGGATGAGGCATTCTCCGCCGCGGTGAACGAAGCCGAACTGGCTTTCTCACGGGAGCACACCCAGTGGGTTGCTCGTCAAAACAACTAAGAGACAACAATGGCATACAGCGATCCGACCTATGTAATATTTGACGGCGATGAAGACGCTTGGGCATACCGCTTTATGAAAGGGTGGAACGCCAGCGAGAATGTGAGTTTTGAATTCGCGAACGCTCACGATCTGGACAATATGACGAGCCGAGCACAGGACGAAGATTATGTTAAACGCAATCTTCGCAACAGAATGAATGGATCGAGCCAGGTACTTGTCCTGATCGGTGAGAAGACGAAAAACCTTTTTCGCTTCGTGCGCTGGGAAATGGAATTGGCTCTTGATCTAGGTCTGCCGATAATCGCAGCAAACCTTAACGGCTCGCGGCAACAAGATGTGAGCTGTCCGCCTATCATCAGGGACAAATGTGTTGTGCACGTGCCGTTCAAGATGAAGGCCATCAAGCACGCGCTAGCCAATTGGCCGAGCGAATTTCATCGGCTTTCAAACGCTCAGCGTGGCGATGGCGCCAGGAGCTATGGCGAAAGCACCTATCGCGATCTCGGCTTATAATCGCCACCTAAAAGCACTTAGCCGCCCAAACATCCTCGCCATCCGCTGGCGGCGACTAGCCTTAGCAACGTCCGCCAGCGTGTTCCGAGCTTGCCGAGCGATGATAAGAAGAGCACGACGTCCGATTTGCTGAGTTTGGCTGAAAGCTGCAGGTCATGTGCAACCTATTAGAGGAGCCCCGCTCGAAGCGTCGGATCGTCAGACAAGATCATGTCGCGCGAGGGCGCTGGTTTCGCGAGGAAAAGGAGCGGCTGTTCGATGTTTGAGGCTTGATCCAGCGTTTCGAGACTGCACGAGCGGCCAGCATTGATGGAGGCAGCTTTTCAGGCCGCGCAATTCTGTCGGCTCGCCCCCTCCTGCGAGCCGCAGCTCGGCTCGCCCTGCGCAGCAACCACGAATTTGCGATCGCAAGAAAGGCAACACGCTGACGATAGAACTTGGCGGCGCTGGTCGGCTGCGAATCAAGATGTCAATGGCAAGGAGCTCTCGCCGCGCGTCTTTGCCGGGCCGAACCTTCTGGCTATGCTCCTTCGAGAAGTCTGCCGAGCACCAGCCGCCGCACCGCCAAAGCTATCAATATGCGCGAGGGCACGACCTCAGCCTCTCAGCGCTGGCCAACCAGGTTGGAGCCTGTGCCGCGGCACGGAACCCGCTGCCTGCTGATCGAGGCGAATGTGCTTTGCCCCTGATCACCTCATTACCACCCTTGGGAAGGGCAAGACCGATCCGGACCGTCAGAATGTAAGGGATGACCGGCAGTTCGGCGGAACATGGCCGCCGGCGCTCTATCGTGCCTCGCGCGGCCGGCGGGAACAGCGTCCCGAGCGCTATTCATCCGTCAATATCGCCCGCTAATCGGGCACTATGCTGGGCGCATGCGCGTCGTAAGCTGTTCGTGTTTGCAGGACGCGCCCCCGACCCTCGGCTAAGGCGAAGGTGACGCCTTAGTTTTCACGGCAATTCGGGCCGATCCCGCGAATTTCACGGCGAATAACCTGCATTCCCGAGAAACTCAAGGGACGTTTCCGGTATGCTATTTGCTAAACAGGTGGCTGGCCGAGTGCCCTCCGCCAATTTATCGCGAGGAGAGGGACATGCGCTTGAGCAATCTGGGAACCGAGCAACTCCGGGAGAAGGATAGAAGCTTCGTCTTCCATCCTTCTACGCATCTGGCCAAGCACAGCCGAGGCGAAACGCCAAATAGGATTATGGCCGGTGCGGAAGGCGTCTATATCTGGGACACCGAAGGCCGAAGGAGCCTCGACGGTTTCGGAGGACTCTACTGCGTCAACATGGGATATGGATGCACGGAGATCGCCGAGGCCATTGCCAGGCAAGCACACGAATTGCCGTTCGCGCACGTCTATGCCAGCCAAGGTACGGAGCCGGTCGCCCTGTTGGCAGAGGCCGTGGTCGAGTATTTCGGTCAGAACATGCGAAGGGTCTATTTCGGCCTCTCCGGTTCCGATGCCAACGAAACCAACATCAAGCTGGTCTGGTACTATAATAACATTCTTGGCCGGCCCGAAAAGAAAAAGATCATCTCGCGAAATCGCGGCTATCACGGGTCTGGATTGGTCACGGGTAGCCTAACTGGCCTTCCCTTCTTTCACAATTTCTTCGACCTGCCTCTGGATTTGGTGCGCCATACAACCACGCCGCACTATTACCGCCAGGCGCGTGTCGAGGAGAGCGAGGAAGCGTTCTCCCGGCGCTGTGCCGATGAGCTTGAAGCCTTGATCCTGGCCGAAGGACCGGAAACGGTTGCAGCTTTTATCGGAGAGCCGGTACTTGGGACAGGAGGTATTGTGCCGCCCCCCAAAGGGTACTGGACGTCCATTCAAGCGGTGCTCGACAAATACGATATCCTTCTAATCGCGGATGAAGTGGTCTGTGGCTTCGCGCGAACCGGCGAGAAGTTCGGTTCCCACCTGTATAACATGCGTCCGGATTTCGTGACCATCGCAAAGGGTTTGAGTTCCGCCTACCTCCCCATCTCCGGGTCAATCATTGGCGACCGTGTCTGGTCGGTTTTGGAACAAGGAACTGAGAAGCACGGCGCACTCGGCCACGGCTGGACATATTCGGGGCACACGCTTTGTGCCGCAGCCGCGCTCGCCAATATTCGACTGCTTAAAGAAAAAAATATTCTGGAGCATGTCCGCGATGTTGGACCGTATTGGCAAGACCGGATGAAGGCCGAGCTGGCGGGACATCCCATCGTTGGTGAAGTTCGCGGAGTGGGTATCCTGTCGGCCGTAGAGATGATGCGGGACCCAAAACAAAGGATACCATTCGAACCCGACCTTCAGGTCGGGGTGCGCACTGCAGCTGCTCTGTTTGAGAATGGTGTCATCGGACGGGCCATGCCGCATGGCGACATCCTCGGTTATGCCCCCCCCCTGATCATTACCCGAAAAGAGATCGACATCATTGTCGACGCGACGGTAAAGTCGGTCGATACCACCTATCGCGCGCTGAAGGCCGAGGGTGCCGTATGATTTTGCGATCGCGAAGGAGCGAGTCCGGAGGCAGGCATGTCCCTGCGCGCTACTGCGCCGAGCAGACCCAAAACTGTTGAATTCCAGATATCTGATCTTGAGCATGCTCCGGGCTATTTCAGTCACGATTTGTAACCGAATCAGTTCTGCCGCCGCTGTCCTGTTGCCCAACGACCAGGACCTCTGTGCGGCGCGCCCTGCGGGTGTACCTCCCCGCCGGCAGGGCGCCCTTTTTGACCCACGTAATCAGTATCATTATGGCCCGTGCGGGATCGAGGGTCTGGTAAAGGTCATCTGCACGTTCCGATGCAGATTGAGCTTAGACGTGCCCTTTACATCATTGCAGCGGGCCATAATCATTGCGGTGAATTTTATCACGTCAGGTATATAGAAGGACGATACTCACACGCCACCCCGTTCACAAGGAAAGGCATTTTAATATTGTTGAGACGATTTGCCTATCAAAGAAAAGAAAGCATCGCAACACTTCTTTGCGGATCACGGCGCCCCGGGTGGGGGATGAGCGGCTATCCGAATTGTTATGCTAATGCCGACCCAAATTCCTGCAAAAGCTGGGGTCAATGATGGCTTTTGGTCAGCGCAGGATGATTTCTCCTGATTTGGTCGGTGCAGGGGCGGTCATGATTTAATGCATGGAGATTCTCTGATTGAGCTGTTGAGATCATGAGGCGTCTGCCAGACGCCCATCGGGTGAGCCCAGCATGATTGGGATGACCGACGAAGATCGAAAGTGTGGCAGCATTCTGGAGCCCGGTCAGCCCAGCGACGCCCGCGAATTCAATCACGTTTGTCGGGACATACACGACGCAGCCGGAAGGCGTGCAGAAAGAGGAAGAATCGAGCGCGACGATGACGAGGCACATGCCACTTGTTTTCGAGACATTCCTTGAAAGACTGTCACAGAGTATCGATGAGGCAGATTTCCGGGATGCCATGGCTGAGGCGGCCGGACGACTTGACCTAATCTTCTTTGCCTACCTCTCCTTGCCAGCACGGCCTTCCGGCAAACCGAGGTTAATTTCAAACTATCCACCCCGCTGGACCAGACAGTATCTGGAAAATCAGTATGAGAAACTCGATCCTGTGGTCTTGCGTGCTCGAAATGGCGGCTGCCCGTTTCACTGGGGATCGAATTTGGGAGGCGATAAAATGTCGCCGGCTCAACAGCAGCTATTCGATGAGGCGGCTCAATTCAGCATCTGCTGCGGTTTGACGATCCCAATTGTCGATCTCCGCGGCCGCATCGCTGCGGTTACTTTTGCCGCCGATGAGCCTCGTCCAGTATTTCTTCGGGTCGCTGAGCGGTACGAACAAGCTCTTCAACTGATGGCGGCCTGCTTTCATCGTTGCGTTCGCCGCAAATTGCCGAGCGATCGAACAGTGGATGGGGTTTCGCTGACATCCCGCGAATATGAGTGCCTGAGGTGGGCAGCGCGGGGTAATTCAGCCTGGGTGACCGGCCGCATCTTGGGTATCAAGCCACGCACGATCGCTTTTCATTTGGACAATGCCAAGAAGAAGCTAGGCGTGCGAACCCAAAATCAGGCTATAGCCCTTTTGGGGTCCGAAGGGTCCTCAATTGTCTGAGAAGCTTTTTGATCCCCTTGTGCTCGGGCCATTCGATCGCGCGCTTTGTATCGAGCGTTGACTGGATGCCGAGATCTTCTGTTCCGCCGGCTCGGGCGATGCAGCCGTATTCTTCCAGTCCGCGCCGGTGATCATAGTCTATGGGTGCTCGAGCGGGTGTGTCGTCGCTGACGAGCTAGTTGTGGAGCCTCAACAGGTTGTCCTCGGTTAGAGCGAGGCGACTGATAGGTGTTTTGGACTTTAGGCTCCCGTGGGGACGGTGCCAATTGTATCTGTGCAGCCAGACCGGCAACTCTGCGGCGCGGTGATCTGAAGTCGGATAAGCGATGGCATAAGCCCATTCGCGCAGTGCTGTCTGGATGAAGCGCTCGGCCTTGCCATTGGTCTTGGGTGTATAGGGTCTTGTCCTGACGTGCTTGAGGCCGAGATCGCGGCAGGCCTTGGCGAAGGCCTTTGATCTGTAGCAGGAGCCGTTGTCGGTCATGACGCGGGCTATCGTGACGCCGAGGCTGGCGTAGTAGGCCACCGCCGCCTTGAGGAAGGCGATGGCGCTTTCTTTTTTCTCGTCGGGCAGGATCTGCGAGAAGGCGATGCGGGAGGCGTCGTCGATGCAGACATGGACGAACTCCCAACTGCTGCCGCGCGAGCTGGCATTGCCGGTGCGCTTGCCGGTAATGCGATGACCGATGCGCTCGAAACGACCGAGCTTCTTGATATCGATATGGATCATCTCGCCAGGATGCTCGCGCTCGTAGCGTCGGATCGGCTCGGCCGGTTCGATATCCCGCAACCGCGACAGTCCGGCACGCTTGAGAACCCGGCTAACGGTGGCGGGCGAGACGCCGACCTCATGGGCGATGTGCTTGCCGGTCCAACGTTGCCGCCGCAGCGCCATGATGCGCTCGGCGATCAACGCAGCGGTGGCCTGCGGCATATTGGCGGGCCGCGAGGAACGGTCGATCATGCCGGCCCGCCCTTCGGACTTGTAGCGCTCGACCCAGCGCGCCACGATCTTGGCCGACACGCCGTAGACACGCGCCGCATGGGCTTTGGAGAAAGCGCCTTCTATCACCGACAGCGCCATCTCCTCTCGACGCAGCGGTGTGAGACGGGCATTCTTATGGATGTTCATTCGGACCCTCCGGTGAGTGCTGAAGCTTGGTAACTCCAGTCTCCCCGGTCCGGTCCGAATGGACAACCTCCCGAAAGCTCACAGCTAGTCGTGCGGTTATATAGTTTCCGAGGATGGCCCGCTTGCATACCTGCCTGCCGGTAATCTCTAACCCTTGACTTAGGGCGATGGCTATCGGTTATGCGGCTTGAAAGCGAAGAGGTGGACCCTTCGTCGAGCGCCGGTACGATATGGAGTGCTGCTCCGGGCTAATACCCATCCAGACAGAGCGGAACCTTCTATCACGTCAGACGCTCGGACAGTTGCCAAACCCCGATTTCCTGGGAACTGAATTGTGCTCGCCACCGGGTCCATTTTGCCGGCGCGTCTGTGGTGCAGGCCCCGATCAGCCTGACCAATGGCACAGGAACGCTTCTATGACCGAGCACTGCGAATTTGTCAGCTGGCGAACAATTCCTTGTAGCCGCTCGTCACCATCCAGTTCGCACGGTCGAGATGACTACGAAGCGCCTTCCTGGCGCGCTCCGGTTCAAGTGCCGGATCAATGCCGAGGATCAGTTGGGCCATTTCCTCTTCGGGCGCCTCATCGGCTGAGGCGTCCAGGAGCCTCATATAGATGGTAAAGTGCGCCCTGTCGTAGGCGGTAAGACGGTCAGACCAAGGGACTTCGTCGAGCAGTGTTGAGCTTTGAGTCCTATCTGTTCCCGTTGATTGATTCATGTCTGCCGCGAACCTCGCATGTTGATCGCTGGATCCAAGGCAGAATATCCCAAAATGGGATAATCCGAAACGGGGATTAGTCGCTGAGCCGGTCTCTACCTGCCGGTTCACCTAAATGCCCAAATCTCTTCGATCTCCCCGCCACCAGCGGTTTCTGGCCCAGTTGATCTCACTGCGCAATGTCAAAGGGCTGACGCAGGCGCAGGTGGCTGAGAAGCTTGGTCGTCCGCAATCTTTCGTGGCGAAATATGAGGGTGGCGAACGGCGTCTCGATGTCATTGAGTTTCTCGACGTAACTGCGGCCCTCGATGCTGATCCGTGTGAGATTCTGTTGAGCCTGCGCACGTAGTGGGCGCCCGCGCCCATCACCGCGCGTGCCGTGTGCCGGTGGGTCGAGCCCCGATTTTCTTGGCTCTGGCGTCTCGACCATTCCGCTGCGCCTCCTAGCGCGTCGTTAGACTCTCGCAATTCGCTCTGTTTTGTGCCTTTCTCAGCAGGTGGCGCCGCATCCTTCTAGGCCCGCCGCGGCGTCCCGCAACCCTTAGCCAGCTGTGAGCTTTCAGTAGGTTGTCCATCCGGCCCTTCGGATGCGGTGCGGCTCAGACGGCGGACCCGTTCCTGTCATGATTCGCCGCCGCACCCATTCCTGGGAAGCAGCCATTGGCGAGCGGAGGACAAAATGATGAGACAGCGAAGCGCTGGGCCATCCGCGCTGTGGTGATACGTCGATGCATGGCGGTTGCGCGACTTCGTTGCTTGAAGCGAAGCGACCGCACCGCCCATTTCGTCAACTGGCGAACAAATCCTTGTAGCCGCTCGTCACCACCCAGTTTGCACGGTCGAGATGACTGCGAAGAACGTTGCGTGCGCGCTCAGGTTCGCGTGCCGGATCAATGCCGAGGATCACTTTGGCCATTTCCTCTTCAGTGGCGTTGTCGGCCGAGGCGTCCAGGAGCCTCATATAGGTTGTAAAGTGGTCCTTGTCGTAGGCTGTAATGCGGTCCGACCAGGGGACCTCGTCGGCGAACGGCGTGTTCGATCTGGGCTGCAACATCGCTAATTCTATCTCCGGCCAATGGACCCGCGAAGCCCTGTGCCTGCTAAATGTGGATTACATATTATAGTTGATAAACTCAAGCCGCCTGATCCGCTGGCTTGCGTGCATGGATATGCGCAAGTTGGTCGGACGGAATGTGCAGAGGATCAGGCAAAGGAAGCGCCTGACGCAGGAGCAGCTTGCGGAGATTTCCGGGTTCAGTCAGCAGTACATCAGCGGCTTGGAGAAAGGCCGAAGAAATCCGACAATTATCACGATCTATGAACTGGCATTGGCCCTCGGCGTCAGCCACATGGATCTGGTTCGGCCCGACAAACAGGCATGATACACCCGCCCTCCAAGTAGCTGGCCGCCTGATGGCGCGCGCCGGGTGCTCGTGAACCCAGGCTTTTCTTAGGGTCCCCCGGCAGCCCCTGCCATTTGGCTCGCCCTGGCCCGGCGCACCCTATTGGACAGTCGGCCGCTGCGGTTTTTGTCAGCCTTTCCTGGGGCGGTCGGCATTGCCTTTTAGGCCCGCCGCGGCCTCCCGCAACCTTCGCTCTCGCTTCAGGTCCTTCTCTTGGTTACGATCCTTCGGATGCGGTTCGCCTCTTTCAGCGGGCCTAATCGCTTTCTGCCGCCCACCCCACGGGGACAGCCACGCGAGACTAGTATGGAGCGTTGCGGTTAGCGCACGAACAGCAAAGGAACTGAAAAAACAGGCAACTGTCGAAGCATGGCTGAACCAGCCATCGTGTCGGCATCTTGGAGCCGCGTGTTCGCCTTGAGGCCCTGCCGGTAGGATCCCTGCAGTTGAAGTCATTGTCGGCATTCTGACAACAATGGACATGAACCGCCGAACTATCAAGGCGACCAGGTTGTTGTCTAGCAATGGTTTTCCGAATCGGCACGGCACTTGCGTTACCAAAAACAAGTACGCCGCGGCACGGATCGCCCAAGAGGCTGAACGACCTGATCTGTTTGACCCTCGCAGCAGGGGTGGATGGCTAACACAAAGGAAACTTTGAAGGTGGACGTTTTCGAAAGTTCTCCAATACCTGTCAGGAAAACACGGACGCCATCTTTCTCGGTGGATCTAGCCTTGCTGGGAGTCGCATTCGTTTGGGGGGCGAGCTATCCGGTCGGGAAAGGCGCACTGTTCTACGCGCCGGTTTCGATACTTGTTCTTTATCGCTTCCTGATTACTACGATCATTACGGCAGTGGCTGCAAGACATGAGATCGCATTGGTCTCCTGGGGCGATTTCATCCGCGGCTTCGCATTGGGAACAATACTTTTTTGCATCTTTATTGCTGAAACTTACGGCGTTGCATCGACAAGCGCAATGAACACGGCCTTGATCATATCGCTTTGTGTGATTTTCACGCCGAGCATCGACTATGGGCTATCACGGCGACTTCCACCTACGGGCATTTTGGCAAGTGCTGCCATAGCGTGCATCGGTGTCGGCATTCTCACTGGCGGGATCAGCAGGTTCAGCCCGGGTGACGCGCTTGTCTTGGGGGCCGCGATTCTGCGAGCGGTTATGGTCGTTTCCACCAAACGCCTTCTGGCCGGCCGGCAGATTTCATCTGCAGCCCTGACGGCCATCCAAGGATCGACGGTGGCAACACTTACTTTCGTTTTGGCCGTCGCTCAGTTCGGAATTTCAGGCCTTGTTGTGAGGGCCACCCTTCAGTTTTGGGGCGCTGTTGCCTTCCTTGCACTCTTCTGCACCCTCGCTGCATTCTACATTCAAAATGCCGCAGTGAGAAAATCCACACCGACACGGGTTGGCTTCTTGATGGGAACAGAACCTTTTTTTGGTTTCGTTCTAGCGCACCTTCTTCTGAATGAGCCTTTGACAGTACCGAGCTTGATAGGCGCAGGCCTCGTCCTCGCTGCGACGTTTGCTGGCATCTGGTTTGAGAGCAGGACATCCAAATGAACCCCATCTTGGCTTCCACCAAACCCGCCATCGGCGGCATTTCGAGTTTTGAAGATCTGGAGGCTTTTCCGGACCGAACCGCACCAGTTGCAACCATGTTCAGCGGCGGTCTCGACAGCACCTATCTTCTCTACAAGCTGCAAAGCCTTGGCTTTGCGAACATTGAAGCTGTCGCAGCGGATGTCGGAACGCGCATCGATCAGCCTTTGTTGGAACGGACGGCAGCCATGTTCGGCGCGCGCTTTGTCTGCCTCGAAGGGCGGGATGCCTTTGTCGAACAAGGCGTGAAATCAGCCATTCGAGCCCACGCCAAGTACCTTGGCATCTATCCGTTGAGCAGTTCGTTGAGCCGTCCCATAATCGCATCTTTGGTTGTTAATCATGCTAGGTCAATCAACTCACGGCTGGTTCTTCATACAGCAAACCTTTCTCAAAACAGTCTTCCGCGCCTTAACAATAGCATTAAGCGCTCAGGATTTTCCGGCAACTTCGGCAGTCCGTATGAATGCTCTGTGATATCCCGACAACAGAAGACCTCCGACCTGTCCAAGTGTGGAGCGACTTTTGTGGCGGACCGCACGTGGAGCGCGGACGAAAACCTCTGGTGTCGGGAATTCGAGTCGGGGCCTTTGGAAGATCCCGAGAACTTTTCCATCCCCGAGGAGGCATTTGCTTGGACGCGCCACATTCCCGCAGAGCAGCCGGTAGAGATCAAACTCGGGTTTGCAGACGGAAGTCTCGTGTCAATTGATGACCGTGATGTTGCATTGGTCGACGCAATCCCGTTCCTGAATAACACGGTCGGCAAATTCGGGCACGGCCGCTTTGTCGGGCTTGAACACATCACAACCGGCCAAAAGGTTCTCGAAGTCCGCGAGGCCCCTGCCGCGGCCATTATCTTCGACGCGCTGCGTCACCTCGAAACCGCTTCTCTTGACGTGGCATCAATCGTTTTGAAGCAAGGGCTTGAGCAAGCCTGGTCCCAAGAGGCGGTTTCAGGTGCATGGGGCAGTACTATTCACCAGATGTGCGAACGGGCCATTGCATCCGCCCTCGAGGGCGTTAGCGGGAGCGTCAGCTACATAGTCGATCACACACGCTTTTTACCTCGGTCGATCCGAGCCAGGACGCCGAGATACATTAGGGACCGCGACCTTTGGGAATACCAAGCCGCAACCCACATAGCGTTGTCCAAAGCGTTCCGTCCTCGCCAAGTCACCAAAAGGGAGACACCCGTGGAAAACAACGCACCCCAGGCGCCGGCCAACCTCAGTCAACAATGCACTGACGGTCTGGTGACAAATGGATGGTGGTTTTCAAAAGGCGAGCGCGCCGAAGCCTGCTTTGGCATCGAAATTGATGCAGCCTGGAAGAACTTTGCTGACCATTGGAATCGACTTCTTCTCGATGAATACATGCGTGACGGCGGAACATATCGTTACCGGCGCTATAGCGCTTTTGAATATGACGCGACTGACGGAATCTTTAGGCTCCTACCCCACGCCCCCTACGAACAATCAAAAAGTGTCAATCATCTGAATGGCGGCTTCAAGCGCCACTTCGAGCCCCTTGAAAACTCCTTTATAGACCATCCCGTCTTAGAAAAGATTCTGACAGGTTTCTGCAGAATTCTATGTGAAGCCGCCCGACATGATCGTTGGAATATCAAGATCCATCCCTACCGGATTGTCGCGCGCGATGGTGTAAATGGCAAACCGGCACCCGAGGGCCTTCACCAGGACGGGGTGGACTTCATTGCTTGCTATATGATTGGGCGGGTCAACGTCACCGGCGGCATGAGCATGATCACCGACGCCTCAAAGGAGTTCCTCGGCGAGGTCGAAATGAACTCCCCGAATGATTTTGTGATCTGCAACGACCGCGAAACCTTTCACGATGTATCGTCGATTGTGGCCGAAAACCTGAAAATGCCGTACGCTTATCGCGACGTCCTTGTGATCGCCTTCGAGAAATTATAACGCCCAGCGCGCCGAGAGCATTTTCAACAAGGTTCAATACTGCTTGGTATCCTCTCGGGTGTTCCTGGTGCGGGAACAATGCAGGATTAATTTCTTGCATCTAAACACCTAGATAGCAGTTTCGCCTCTCTGGTATGATGGTTTTTGGCCTCGCGGATCTCGCGTAATACGAATGACCGTGGACACCCCCGATCTTCGCAAGAAAGTGAGAAATTATCCTCATGCTGTCCGACGAGGTGGTCTGCGGCTTCGGAGGCACCGGGAACTGGTTTGGTAGCCAGACATTTGGGATGGAACCGGACATGCTCTCGATCGCCGGGGGGCTTTCATCCGGTCACCTGCCCATTGGCGGCGTCATTATCTCGACAAGATTTATCAATGCGCCGCTGACGAGGCCCACAAGGTCGGCGTGTTCGGTCACGGTTTCACCTACTCCGGTCATCCGGTGATAGCGGCCGTCGCCGCCGAGGCGATCAGGATCTACAGCGAGATCGATTTCGTGACCCAGGCGCGTCGTCTCGGCGATCACTTGCATGGAGCCCTCGCGGACGCGCTCGGCGACCATCCGCTTGTCGGTGAAGCCCGCGGCCGCGGCTTCATCGCGGGGGTTCAGATCGTCGAGGATCGTGCGCCCGTCGCGTCTTCGCGCCCGAGCTGAGGATCGGCGATGTCGAGCGGCGGTGCCGCGAGCACGGCGTCATGATCCGCAATATGGGAGAAGTGCTTGGAATCTGTCCGCCCTATATAATCACCGAAAGCGAGATCGACCCCTTGGTTGACGGCATTCGTTCTGCACTCGACGGCGCCGCTGCTGCGAATTCCCGGGTCGGTCGGGTGGCATGAGTTCCAGCATTAAGACCGACTGCTTCACTTCAGTGGATATTATCGAGCAAACGCTCACCCGAGGGGTGCACTTCATCCGTGTCCGGTACAAAACGTCACCCATGTCTCAGGTCGGGCACGCCGCTCGCCAACGACACCGAGTTCGGCCTCGCGGCCTACTTCTACACCGGCGATCTCGGTCGCGCCTTCCGCGTGATGGAAGGACTGAAGTACCGGCGTCAATGAAGGCCTGATCACCACGCCGGAGGTGCCGTTCCGCGGCGTCAAGGAATCGGGCCTCGGCAAGGAAGGCGGCCTCCAGGGCATCGTGGATTATCTCGACACCAAACATGTCTGCATCGGCGGTCTCGGCGTCTAGTGGTTCCCGCCTGACATAGGAGTCCAATCAGAGATTCCCTTTCTGGCCTGCGCGTGCGAGTCTGGCGCATGCGCACAGGAAGATCGTTCACCGTTTCGTCGGCCGATCGCGTCCGTCTGACGGCGCTGATCAGGGATCGCAACGCCCCGCAAAAGCATGTCTGGCGCGCCGAGATAGTGCTTTTGCCCGCCGACGGCGTCGGCACCGGCGAGGTCATGCGCCGCATCGGCAAGTCGAAGACCGACGTCTGGCGCTGGCAGGAGCGCTTTGCCGCGGAAGGCTGTGACGGGCTGCTGCGCGACAAGACGCGACAGTGGCGCATTCCGCCGCTCGGTCCCGATGTCGGCGAGCGCGTCGTGGCACTGACGCTTGCCGATCCGCCGGGCGAGAGGACCCACTGGACCGCCGACATGATGGCGCAAGCCGCCGCAATCAGCGCCAGCGCCGTCAGGCGCATCTGGAAGGCGCATGGTCTCGCACCCCACCGCTGGCGCCAGGTTCAAGCTCTCCAATGATCCGAAGTTCGTCGACAAGTTGCGCGCCGTCGTCGGCCTCTATCTCGATGCGCCGGCCCATGCCATCGTTCTGTCGGTCGATGAAAAGAGCCAGATCCGGCGCTCGACCGCACCCACCCGGCCTGCCGATGAAGAAGGGGCGGCTCGGTACGATGAGGCACGACTACAAGCGCAACGGCACCACCACCCTGTTCGCCGCCCTCAACGTCCACTATTGTCCCGTTGACGAGAATATCATCTTAGTTGCTTGTAAAAATTTGTTCTCCACTTCCGTCTCCATCGTATCTCAGTCAACGCGATGGAGCAGGAAATGACTACAAACATTGTGAAACTGGAAGAAGGCAGGGCAATCGGCTCTAATCGTGACGTGCCGCTGTCAGATCATGAGGCGGAAGCCCTAGGGCATCTTGCGGTGGCGCTGAGTGGCATTTCGACGACCATTCGGTCCGCCGCCTACAAACACGCGCTAAACTCTAGTCACGCGATGAAGCCCCTAAAGGAGACGGAGGACGCGCTTACCGACTACGACGCCTTGGCGAGGGCGGCGGGCCGAAAGCAGCCGAAAGCGGCGGAGGAGGACGACAGGAAGGGGGACGCCCTAGCGAGAGAGGCCGCCGCACAGGTCAGCAGGGTCGATCAGACCCGATCTTCCCGCTGGAGCAGACCGCGAAGGGTACCGGTGGCATCAACGGACTACGTTCGGCAGGTGGTCATGGCAGATAGTCAGCTTGGAGCAGTGTCGGCACTGGTAAACGCGCGGCGAGTGGCTCCAGAACGCTTCCATGCTTCTGTTCCCAGTGTAGATAATAATCCGGATGCTCCGCTTCTGACCTCTTTTTCGGACTATCTGAGCAGGGTGTGCGGACTGGAGTCAAAGTCCCGCGAAGGCGTTCTCCTGGGCAGCCGCCGCTTTCTGGATTGGTTCCATCACCACCATTCCCGGCCAAGCCCTCGGCGCGTTGACGGCTGAGCATGTCCTTGCCGCTGTCGAACATCGGCTGTCACTATCGGCGACCTCCGGTACCCGCACCGGCAGCAACTTCTCACATCGTATTGGGCTGGCCACCACGACCAGAATCTCGCGCGCGTCGTCCCCAGGACGCCCCACTGGCGTTTGGCTCATCTAACCCTCGAACTCGGCTACGGCCCGTCGACGGTCTTCTTCACATGGGTCGGATTCGACGAAATGGACGAGGTCACAGGCGACGGCCATGCTGAACTGCTCGACGACGGCTCCATCGACATCACCTTCTATCACAACGGCGACGAGGCAATCCTCAAGGCCAAACGGGACACTTCTTCAACGGCCTGCTAGGAGATCCGTGTTCGCCTTGCGCTGACAAAGAAGCTCACACATGACGTCCGGGAGACGATGCTGGCAAATGGTCTGGCTGAAGCATTCCACCCACAATACCAAAGCCCGTCCCGATCCAAAGCGCTTCTAAGCACTCCACCTCAGGCGCAAGGCCGGTTGGCCAGTGCATCTTCTTGGTCCGCCGGAAGAGAACCCCGCCCGACAATAGCTTCATGAGGTCTTGCGCTGCAGTGTCGACCGTAAAAAAGGGCGCGCGAGGCGCCCTTCATTTAAACCGGCAGTCGGGAAGCAGACTTCACTCTGATATTCAAAAGCGGTAGGTGACACCTGCGCCTATCAGCCAGGGATCGAGCTCCGCCTTCCCCGTCAGCTTCGCGCCGGTCACCGTGACGTCGAAGTCCGGCTTCAGGAAAAGCTTCTTCACGTCGAAGTTGAGGCCCCAGTGCTGGTCCACCATGTAGTCGAATCCGACCTGCAGCGCCGTGCCGAACGTGTTCTTCACCTTGAGAGCATCAGCGCTGCCAGTGTCCTGGTTGTAGAAGATCGTGTAGTTCACGCCGGCGCCGACATAAGGCTTGAACGCGCCGAGATCGGTAAAATGGTACTGCAACGTGAGTGTCGGCGGCAGCAGCCAAACTTTGCCGATGTTGCCCAACCCTCCGATCGTCCCTTGGCCCGCGATGTTGGCATAAGTGGTACCGAGTATGAGTTCGGCGGCGATGTTGTCGGTGAAGAAATACGAGATATCGAGTTCCGGCGTCACCGTG
Organism: Mesorhizobium sp. WSM4312; assembly: GCF_002294875.1. Taxonomy (NCBI): domain Bacteria; kingdom Pseudomonadati; phylum Pseudomonadota; class Alphaproteobacteria; order Hyphomicrobiales; family Phyllobacteriaceae; genus Mesorhizobium; species Mesorhizobium sp. WSM4312. The sequence continues at coordinate 84,231 of NZ_NSFU01000016.1, forward strand.
TCCGAATACGAAAGACCGGAGCCGGGAAGCGTATCAACGTAGCCCAGATCTTTCGTAACGACGCCCAACGCCCGCAGGCGGACCTGCCAAGGGATTGGCGCTTCGGTGACCGAGGCTCCCGTCTCCGCCAGGACGGTCTCTGCTTGCGCAGGCTCCGCGGCGACGGCCTGCTGTCCCACCATGATCAGGGCCACCGCCGCTGCTGTTGCCCGCGCTACGCCCATTCGCGTTCTCGCCATGAGATTCACTCCTTGATGTTCAGAAAGGATGCACTGCACTATTTCGTCTCCTGCTCGAATGAATTGTTGATGGACCTCAAATGCCCCTCTTGCGTTGCAACGCGTTCCGCCGTCTCCGGAGGGTGATCGTTGAAGCCGATTGCGCTGCGGAGAAAATTGGTGCCTAGACTGATGAATGCGGCTTGCTCCCGATTGTCCTCGCCGCAGCCGTGCCCGCCTGCGCTGGCCTCGTAGAAGTAAGCGGGATAGCCAAGAGCCTGCAGTTTTGCGGCCATCTTGCGCGCATGGCCCGGATGGACGCGGTCGTCGCGTTTCGTGGTGGCGATCAGGATAGGCGGATAGGGCTGTCCCGGCGCTGCGGCGTGATAGGCGGAGATTTCCTTCAGGAAAGCCCAATCGTGAACCTTGTCCGGATCGCCATATTCGTCGATCCAGCTCGCGCCCGCCAAGAGCTTGGTGTAGCGACGCATGTCGATAAGCGGTGCTGTGCAGAACAGAGCCCCGAAATGCTCAGGATAGCGGGTCAGCATGTTTGCGATCAGCAGGCCGCCATTTGAGCCACCCTCGGCGGCAATCCGCCTCGGCAGGGTGATGCCCCTTCGCACGAGGTCGGAGGCAACGGCGGCGAAATCGTCGTGGGCGAGACGCTTGCCCTCCCTGCGCCCGGCTTCGTGCCAGCGGGTGCCGAACTCGCCGCCGCCGCGGATGTTCGCCTCGACACACGTGCCACCGCGCTCGAGCCACAGCTTGCCCAGCGGGGAGTTGTAGTAGGGCAGGAATGATACGCCGAACCCGCCATAAGCGGAAAGGTGAATCGGAGCATCTCCGTTCCCGTTCGCCGGACCAACCTGCGTATAGGGGATCAGCTCATGATCGATAGAGACTGCCTCGTGGCGCGTGACCACCAGTCCGGATGCATCGAAATTCTCCGGGCTGCGCTTCAGGATTGCTGAAGCGCTGAGAGACGGCGCGGCATTCAGATCGAACAGCAAGAGCTGCGGCGGCGTGATCGGATCCTGAGCACAGATCAGGACCTCTCCATTGGTCTCGTGAACTGCCGCATCGAATGACCAGACGTCGACAGTACCTTCGGCGGGCAGGGTGTTCAGGACTCGGCGCGTCCATTCCTGGTGGCCGGGAGTGAACATCTCGAAACGCGGTGCGAGATTGACGAGGTAAGAGATAATGAGCTTCCCGTCATTCCAGAAGAATGACTGCATGGAGCGCCTTTCCCCTGGTTGAAACAGGGTCTCAAAACGGCGTCCGCCGGCGAGGAAAGTGGAAAGCGAGATGACGATCAGCGCGTCGGCGGGATGGGTGGTGCCTCCCACCGTCCAGGGCTTGCGCGGCCTTACCGCCAGCCAGTCGCCGAAGACCCGCCACGACGCGTCGCGAGGAAGATCGATCTGCCTCCTCGGCCCGCTCCTATCGCCGATCCAGCTGATCTTCTCGAAGAAGGCCGGCTGCTCGATGAACCAAAGGCGCTCGCTGCGGCCGGTGCGGTCCGAATGACCAGACACTTGGAAGCTTTCGAACCCGGCCTCGAAGATTGCCGGCGTGGTGAGGGGATCCGCGTCACGCTTCCACAGTCGAACTGTGCGCGCATAGCCGGAGCGGGTGGCCATGCCATTACCAAGCGCACTGGAAAGCAGAAGCGTGTCAGGGTCCAGCCAATTAACGTAGCCTTTGGCCTCGGGGAGGTTGAAGCCGTCGGCGACAAAGCTCAGAGAAATCAGGTCGAATTCGCGATGCACGACCGCGTCGCTGCCGCCGCGCGACAGGCGCAGAACGGCTCTTTCCCGTCTCTCCGGCTCGATGGACGCGCCGTCCCAGATCCAGTCCTCTCCGTCGCTAGCCGCGAGAGCATCCAGATCGAGCAGTAGCTCCCATTGGGGATCCGCCTTCATGTAGGCGGCAAGGGTGGTCCGGCGCCACAGTCCGCGTGGATTACCGTCATCTCGCCAGTAATTGTAGAGGTACTGACTACGGCGCGCGATCAGGGGAAGATTGTCGCGATTGTCGAAAATGGCTGTCAGAGCCGCGCGGTCGCGCTCGAACTGCGTTCCACCGAAGTGCTTCAGAGTCCTTGCCGATTGGCCGGCGGCCCAGGCAAGTGCCCGCTCGCCCTCTACATCTTCAAGCCAGACATAGGGATCGTCGTCGGGAGCATCAAGCGTTGGACGGACATCAAATGCGTTCATGTCCGGACAGCCTTCAGAAAGAAGGGATAGAGGCTTCCGTCGGCTCGGGAACGCTCAGTGTCGGTAGCGGCGCCCACATGTTCGAAAAGCGTGATCATTGATGAGTTCTTCCAGTCGGTGCGGCATCGCAGTGCTTTTGCGCATAGGGCCGCAACCTTCGTGCCAACTGGGAAAATCGTTTCGGAACAATGCGATCGCTCTGGAAGCGTTGTGTCACATGTCCGACATCGTCGAGAATCCGACAACGAGTGCTCCTCCTAATCACCGGATCAACCTCCGGCGCCAGTCGTGGACACTGTGCAGAACTCGAGAAGTGAAGCTCATTGGAGTGAACCTGGTTGACGCCCAACATCTTCGCTCTGGAGCGCTTCACGCACACGGATTCATGGCAGACACCATGATGCGATCGATGCTGTTAGAGACCAAGCTGGCTGCGCCTGTGAGTTTCAGCCGCCAGCTGGAAGCAGCGGAGTTCTGAGGAGAAGGGTGGGGGGCCCAAGCCCTGCCGCAATCTTGGCCTGCACCGTCCCCTTGATTGTTGTGGGTCAACGTCTGCCTGCCCGCTGAATTTGGCACGCCTTACACCTACGTCACGACCAAGACCTTCCTGTTGCACTTCGGCCTCGACACACTGCGGGATTTGCCCGATTTCGAGGCGATTGAGGTTGCCGCGCTGCTCAGCAAGGAGAAGCTGCTGGCGGGCGATACTCCCATCGGGCTGGTGAGTGGTGGAGGAGGTGAGGAGCGACACTCCAAGGCCAGGACGGGCTAGCGCAGCAGATACATGGAAGTAATCGCTTGATATGAGCGGTTGAGAGTCGAATCAGGGAACTATGCGATCACTATCGATAAGAGGTGGCAATATCGATCGTGATTGTATCGGGCCACTCTACGGCGAAGGAGGCGGCAACTTGTGTCTCCGACCCGAAACGATTACCTTGCGGCCATTATGAGCAAGCATTTGGCATCCGTCTTGACGACGTGAACGCGCCCTGCAGCGTACAGCTGGACGACGCGGCGCTGGCCGATTGCTTTGCGGATCTCGATTTGGCCAAGCAGCATCCCGCTCATGTCAGCGCCTTTCTCGGCGAGGTCCCTCTCGCCCAGCAAGTCGAGTTCGCAACCGCGCACCACATTCGCGGTCGACGAGATGAAGGCTTTTGCCGCCAAGTTCTCTGCCTGGTCCGGCGAAAGCTATCCGCTCGCCGCATAATGGCTGGACATGATAGCCGACGCCCGTCCCGAATGGCGGCGGCTTTTTCGTATTATATCGACCTGATCGACAAGATGCGGCGGAACAGGGGTCCACGTGCGATGCGGCCAAAGCGGATCCAGCTCTCGAGCGCGACTACGGGGTAGGTGTGGTCGCTGGAGCCGCGGCCGACCTCGACCTCGCGCCAGCCGGTCTTGCCGCGCAGGGTGACCAGCAGCCCTTGCCGTCAAAAATCTCGATCCAGCTGGCGCCATCGCTGTTGTCGTCGCGCATGACGTCGAGACCGACGATCTCGGAGCGCCGCAGGCCGCCGCCACAGCCCAGGAGCAAAATAGCGCGGTCGCGCAGGCCCTGAGGTCGTGGCCGAGCGTGGCGATCATCGCCAGCAGATCGTCGCCAGGACCGCCTCTTTCTGCCGCGGTGGCTTTGCGTGCTTGCGGCGAATGCCGGCAAGAACCTTATAGATATGCCGCTCCGCGCGGTCCAACGGCCGGCCGCGCTGGGTAAAGTTCCAGGCGAGGCCGGAAAGCCGCCGCTCGATGGTCGCAAACTAAAGGGCAGGGGCGCCACGCTTCGGATCGCCGGCGGCGGTGCCCGAGGCACAGGCGCTGATATTGAGCCTGATCACCTTCGAGCCCGGAGGCAGGGGATCGAAGCCAGCGCGCCGGCACCAGGAGGAAAAATGCCGCCAATCCTTGGGGTAGGCGTCGCGCGTGTTCTCCGAGGTGGCGTTGTAGCCCCTCGCGGTCTCGACCAGTTCCTGGACATGCGCCGGGACTCTTTGAGCCGGGTCTCCATCTCCTTGTAGAGCTTGTCAAGCTCGCCATCGACTGGCTTCAGGTCGTCGATTGAACATTGCGTCATCATAGGCTTTGTGCCTTGTTGTAGCAGGCATCGTCCGTTCGCGCGGCGGACACAGACATCACCGTCGCTGAGCCGAGAACGACGGTAAAAGAAAATGCACTCACTGACTTCATAACCAATCTCTTTTGCGGGTGATTTAGAAACGGACGCCGAGCTTGGCGCTGAACCCGTGTGTCTGGGCATCCGAGGCGATCTGTCCCTGATAGGCGATGCCGAACGTCGCGTTCTCGGTGATGTTTACGTCAAGCCCAGCTTCGAGCAGAGCTGCGTTCTTTGCGATCGGCACGCCCTTGATGGCGAAGGAGGAACCGCCAGCAAAGGCAAGAGCGGTATCCGGCCTGACGTCGCCGAAGGCGTGGCGCCAGCCAAGACCGCCGCGCGCGGTAGCAGTCACGGTGCCGAGGGTCAGTACCGTCGACGCACGCAGACCTAGCGTGGTAAACGCCGTGTCGCTCGAGCGATCCCCGCTCGACAAGGCGGCTGCGCCGCCATTCTCGGTGAAGCCATCGGCGTCAAAATTCACATAAGCGAGATTAGCGTAGGGCTCGAAGGAAGCCGAAGCCGTATTGATACGGTAGCCGAGCTCGCCAAAGGCCTGGAACGTGCCGGCGTCGTAATCGGCCGAAAGGCTGTCGGCGAAGCCTGGAAAGACCACGGACCTGCCGGTCTCGATGCTGTGCCAGGTATAGGCAAGGCCGGAACGAAAACCGAGATTGCCGTTCTGCGTGCCGGCAAAAAGACCGAGATGGTAATTCTCGCTCGAGCCCGACGACGCGCGATCGTCCGCCTCCAAGGAGGTATGGCTGTAGCCGCTGATGAGGCCGAGCCGCCAGCTTTCGCCGACAGCCGCGTCACCGCCAGCCAGAAAGCCGCCTGTCGAGTGATCGAGACCGGCGGCATTGCCGTCGCTGTCGAGATGACCCCAGGCGCCGAAGCCACGGCCCCATACGGCGAAATTCTCACTCGTTGCCGGGGCCAGTTCCAGACCACCCAGCCCATAAGTCATCACCGGAACGCTGGAGGCACCGACGCCGTCGAACGCCGCACGGATCCGTTCGCTCGCGGCATCGCGTACAGAATGACTGTCCTCGATGAGGCCGCTATGAATGGAAGCATGAACCTCGCCTGATAGCATATCGAAAGCGTTGCGGGCTTCCGGCGCCGTCAGGAACAGGATGTTGTCCTGGATCGGATTACCGCTTCCAAGCGCCTGAGCCGCTGCGGCGACCGAGCGTTGATTGAAGGTGCTGGCTACATCGGCAAACGCCGTCGATGTGCGGCTGATATCGAGATAGACATTGTTGGCATCGTAGACGAGCTGGAAATCGACGAAGGGCGTCGCGTCTGTCGCCAGAGCCCCCGTCAGCCCGCCATAGGTGCCGCTTACGCCGCCTGCTGCGGAGAGCAGAGTATATCGGGCATCGACCGATAGCGTTCCCTGCCGCAGCAGCTCGATCTGCGCGCCGCTGTCGATCGCCGCTGCTCCGCCAACATCGATGAGATCGGACGACCTTGCGAGGTCGACCTGATAGATCGATCCGGACTGCTGCGCGAAATCGCCCGTGACAGTCAGTGTGGTGACGATCCTGCTCGGATCGGTCGCACTGCCAGGAGCGACCGTGCCGCCCTCGGAAATGGTGACCGCACCGTAGGTGCCGCCGCCTGCGACGACACCGCCGCTGTTTGCGATAGCCGTGCCCCCGATCTGCCCGTCATTCCCGAGAAAGCCGGACGTGGTCGCATCATGGGAAAGCACACCTGTATCGGCAAGCAGCAATCCCGCGCCGGAACCGACCGTCGTCATGCCGGAAAAATTGTTCTTTCCGCTCAGCGTTTGCACGCCACCGGCAACGAATAGTTTGCCGCCCATATTATTGTTATCAACGTCGAGGTCGTTGATGCTGCCGGCGAACGTGTCGTTCGAATCCGTTAGCACCAGGGTACGCTTGCCCAGTTCGACCGTTCCGCTGCCACTCAGGCTACGAATACGGGCATCGTTGTAGGCGTCGGAGATTCCCCAATAGTCGCTGCCATTTCCATGTTCGGAGATATCGAACGTGCCGTCTGCAACGACTTTCGCTGACCGTTGGATGTTGCCGAGCCCCGCAAGCGAGAGATAGGCATCCTGAGCAATATTCGTCTCGCCGGTGTAGGTGTTGACATTCGTCATCCGGACCACCGTCTTTGTATCAAGCGTCAGCGATCCGGAGCCGGAGACGACACCCGCTATGCCGAACCCGCCCTCATTCCCCATGCTCGTCGTGATCCTGCTCAGACCGGTCCCTTCGGGTGCGGATGAATCGGTAGAGAAGTTGCTGGCAGTGACGAAATGTGACGTATAAGCGGTATACTTCTTCTCCAGATCGAAAATGACCGATCTGTTTTTGAAGAAGTCAAGACCGGCAACAAAACTGGTCTGGTCATTGGGTTGTTCCGTCGTGCCGCTGGTGTAGGTGAAGTCGATATTGTCCAGCCTTACCGGATCGCCATCCGTTCCTGCGATTGTAACGCTCGGGATGTTGCCCGATGCGCTTACGATCTCGCGTTGCTCATTTCTCCGAACATTTTTAAGTTTGACGCCCGCATCCTGAAATTGCTTCAGCATCGCATCACTGATCTCCAGACTGCCACCGCCCGGTGTGCCGGTGTCGAGCAATACCGCGGTCTTGTTGGGGTCGGTGATTGGTGGGGCTCCATCCTTAACCGTGTACTGCAGATTGTAGCTGCCTTCGTATTCGGTCGAGGCATTGGCGCCAGAGCCAGGAAAATTCTGATAAGAATCCTGATCTTTTTCCTCGGGTTCTCCCCATGGCATGGCATTAGTATATTGGGCCCGGAGGCTTGGATTGAGGTTGACAATCGTGCAGGGGGAACAGCCAGGCGTTTGGTCGCTCTCGGAATCCGGATTCACATTGGCGGAGACCACGTAGCCAGACCTGGTGACACTGCCCATCATGCCCCAGACACTTGTCTTGCCAAGAAAATCGCCGGCCCCGAATGTACCTGCGAAATCGCCGCCTTCGTCTGCCATCTTGCCAGCGGTCATTTTCGCCCGCTGCTCCTTATCGGCGTGATAAGGTTCTTGGAGATCCTGACCATACATATCTTTAAGTCCATCCGTCACGGATCCCGGCGTGCACTTAAGATTGTTGTCCTTGCAATACGCATGGGTATAGACAAAATCGAGAATGCGAGCAGCCCGGTATTTCTTATCGCTTACAGACGGCCCGTCGATTGTTATCTTTTGATCTGGATCGACATATGTAAATTTATCAATTTCCACGTTCTGAAGCTTATTACCATACGTTCCGTCCCCGTACGTATATACGTAAGGCGTGTCGGCAATCGGGCGGACCCCGGTCACCTCTGACCCGATCTGCGTGTTGAGCTGGTCCGAGCCCGTGTCGAATACGTATCGCTGCGCGTTGCCATTGTTGATCTTGGCCCAGATGCCCAGGCGGTCATGGCCTTCCCCGACATACTCCAGCGGGATCGAAATCGGGTCGTCGGCCAACGCTTCTCCAGTTGGAAATGCTACCAGACCCACCCCGAGAGACACAGCCGGCAGGAATACCGTCGTCATCGCGGTGGTTGCCGCCAGAAAGTTCTTTGTCCTGAAACAAGCCTGCATACCTGGTCCTCGAAAAAGTCTCGCAAACTGATTGTTCATTGGAACGGCCTCCTGAATTGTTTAACGAGACCCTTTATGGCGGCCCTGGCTGACAACAGCCTGAAAGCTGCAAGCGGCCTGCGAGAATGGGGCGATCCTGAATGACGACAGGTGCTGTCAACAATGGATGAGTGCTCGGCCTGAAAGCTGAGCACGCTTTATGCTCAGGCTGCTGACAAGGCCAAAGCAGCGTAAGTGCGGAGTGAAATCCAAGGTCCACATGGGTCGTCGCGCTTCCCGTGCGCCTGGGAAGGCGCCGGCCCGGCCAAGCTTTCCCAGATCGTCCGGATGGCGCACAAGATACCGGTTCAGGTCGATCGAGATGGAGGCCGAGGCGTATGCCAAGGCGGTCGACTGCCTGACGAAAGATCAGAATGCGTCGCTGGCGCTCTACGATTTCCGCCGGCAGCGAGCTCAGCTCCTGCCGGGCATCCGTGTTTACTGGCGACGAGACACAAGATGTGCCCAAATTGCCACCAGACCGTCACCTGCGATGAGTTTCGGCAACTGATTTTGTCCTTTCAATCGTCGCCACTTCCTGGCCGCGGCCAACATGGGCCACTCGAAGGCAGCAGACTGGCGGCTATATGGACGGGCTGTGAGCCCGCACCGGAGACATTGGCGAAATCTACGATCTCTATAGCAACGTCAAGGAGAAGCGCGAGGTGTTGCAGATGTGGTCAAATCACATCGAATGGCTGATCAAGCAGGCTGCGGATGACGCTCTGGCGGCGTAGCTGCTGGCATGGGCGGAAGATGCGGCGCAACAATCGTCAGAGCCTCATCGAATTGGAGATCATGCTTGACCAGCAAATGCGCGGCCAATGCTTCGATGGCTGACCAGTGATCGAGTACTAGCCGGGCCGTGCGATCTTCGATCCGCCTCCAACGGGGGCGGCGCGGCATCAGGAACCGCAACTCACCATAGATTCGCTTGGCATCCGCGTAGTCGCTGCTCCCCTCATTCCCATCGGACGCATTCATCGCCATATCGCGCGGGTCCAGATAGCCTTCGAATGCGGATTCTGCAAAAGGACCTGCCAGACACGCAACTATCTCTTGGATCGCTTCATCGCGTTGGAAATGTCGATCCATATCGTTCTCGAAAATCGGCTTTAGCTCCGAGGTGAATCCTTGCGCTGAATAGAAAACCGTGCCTTCGACAAAACCACCGCACTCTCCGTCACCGGCGTCGGGGTAAATACTAACACTTGAGAAAGCAGGGAGTTCACGGTCGTCGTCGAACATCTGACGGTGCAAAACGATGGCGGCCACCGCGTGCCCGGCTTCGTGATGCGCCACAGACGGGAGAAGATATTGGGAGGCTACATTCATGCGGTGCGGCTCTCAGATCTAGTTTCCATCCAAGCCCTGATATCGGATTCAAGCCATGCGACTCGGCCGGGGGAGATGCGACGCCGCTTAGGGAACAGGCCTGCCTTCAGAGTCGCGCGGTCGCGCTCGAACTGCGTTCCACTGAAGTGCTTCAGGGTCTTTGCCGACTGGCCGGCGGCCCAGGCAAGTGCCCGCTCGCCTTCCACATCTTCAAGCCAAAGATAGAGATCGTCGTCGGGAGCATCCAGCGTTGGACGGACATCAAATGCGTTCATGTCCGGACAGCCTTCAGAAAGAAGGGATAGAGGCTTCCGTTTGATCGGGAACGCTTAGTGTTGGTAGCGGCGCCCACATGTTCGAAAAGCGTGATCATTGATGAGTTCTTCCAGTCGGTGCGGCATCGCAGTGCTTTTGCGCATAGGACCGCAATTGTCGTGCCAACTGGGAAAATCGTTTCGGAACAACGTGATCGCTCTGGCAGCGTTGTGTCAGATGTCCGACATCGTCGAGAATCCGACAACGAGTGCTCCTCCTAATCACCGGATCAACCTCCGGCGCCAGTCGGTGACACCGCATTCCTCTGTCTTTCCAGGAGACGGCGTGGACATCAATGCCGTTCCTCACCGAACCCGCCTCCTAGCCCTTCGCCCATACGTCACGGCCGCCCCCCGGTTTGGCTTCAACCTGAAGGATTACGGCGTCCTCTTCGCAGAGAAGATCGGGTTGTTCGTGGCGCGCGCAGCGGAGCCCAAGGAGCTTTTCTGGGTTGCGGATACTGGCATGTCGATATTACGACCGTGTGTCCTTCGACAAGCTTGGTGGCTTCTTCAACCAGAATCTCGCCGCGGAGATCGAATCGTTATCTGCGCCGCAAAGTGCGGCCGGTGAGCGGCGTGGCCCTGCGTTCCAGTTGGCCACGGTCCTCGCTGGGACGAGCAAGTAAATGGCTTGCGCAGCAACGGTGCGATCACACCTGGAGCACGGCGTCATCAGGAAAGCGCCATCCTTGTGCGCCCACGACACCCTGGTCGCCATCGGCCGCATCGCGGGGGGGCACTGTGGGCGATAACCATTCATTGATCTGGGCGATTGAGGGTTCTGCCGGGGCGCTATTGCTGCTCGGTAGGGCTGCGGGCTGGCGAGTCTACCAAGGCGAGCAACGACAGGCGAGACGGCAGACATTACGTGACGGAACTTGATATTGCAGTGCAGCAAGCGTAGAGCACCGCGCGCTTATCGGAGTGTCGTCCATGGCCCTTACCAATGCTGGTAACGAGGCAGAACCTGTCGAACAATCGAGCCATTCTGAGGTCGAGCAGCACAGCACCAAGGCGCTGATGTTGGGCGCACTAGGTGTCGTTTATGGCGATATAGGCACCAGCCCGATCTATGCATTTCGCGAGGCGTTGCATGCATCAGCGGGTGGCAACGTCGCCAGCCGTGGCGACATCCTCGGCGTACTCTCGCTGATCATCTGGTCCCTGACGATCACCGTGACGATCAAATACATCATGTTCGTGCTCCGCGCCGACAATCGAGGCGAGGGCGGAGTGCTGTCGCTTATGGCGCTGGCGCGCAACAGTTTCCCGACCTGCTCTGCGGTGATCCTCGGCATCGGCATCGGCATCGGCATCGTCGGCGCGGCGCTTTTTTTTGGCGACGCCGTCATTACGCCGGCAATCTCGGTACTGTCGGCGGTCGAAGGTATGAATGTCGTCACGCCGACGTTCCAGCCCTATGTGGTGCCGCTGACACTGGCCATCCTGGCGATCGTGTTTGCGGTACAGCGGTTTGGCACCGGCGGCGTAGGATTGGTGTTCGGACCCGTTACCGCGCTGTGGTTCCTGGCCATCGGCCTTTCCGGGCTCAACCACATCATGGACGACCCGGAAATCCTGCTGGCAATCAGCCCGCATTACATCGTGTCGTTCCTGGTCAACTCGCCTGACGTCGCCTTCGTTACGGTTGGTGCAGTCTTCCTCGCCGTCACCGGAGCCGAGGCGCTCTACGCCGACCTCGGCCATTTCGGCCGCAAGCCGATCGTGCTCGCCTGGCTGGCGATCGTGTTCCCTTGTCTGTTGCTCAATTATGTCGGGCAAGGCGCCTTCGTGCTGGCAAATGGCGGCGTTGTCGGTCATCCGTTCTTCGAGATGAACCAGGGCTGGACGCTTATTCCGATGGTCGTGCTTGCCACGGCGGCGACCGTGATCGCCTGCCAGGCGGTGATCTCCGGCGCCTTTTCGCTGACCAGGCAAGCGGTACAGCTCAACATGCTGCCGCGTTTCGTCATCCAGCACACGTCGGAAAAACAGTCGGGCCAGATCTATCTGCCGCGCATCAACCTGATGCTGGCGCTGGTGGTGATGCTGCTGGTGGTCGGCTTCGGCGAATCCAGCCGGCTGGCCTCGGCCTACGGTATTTCGGTGACCGGCAATATGCTGGTGACGAACATACTGCTTTTTGTTGTGATGACGCGCATCTGGAAATGGCCGCTCGGCGTCGCGATAGCCTTAATGGCGGTGTTCGTCTTCATCGATACCGGCTTCTTTGCAGCTAACATCGTCAAGGTATTCGAAGGCGGCTGGGCCTCGCTTGCCATTGCCGCAGTGATCGTGATGACCATGTGGACTTGGATAAGAGGCAGCAGGTATCTATTTGACAAGACGCGCAGGAACCAGATTCCGCTCGATTTCCTTGCGGGCAATCTGTTGAAGAAGAAACCGCAGCTGGTGTCCGGTACGGCCGTGTTCCTGACCAGCGATCCCGCCAGTGCGCCGACCGCGTTGATGCACAGCCTGAAGCACTACAAGGCGCTGCACGAACAGAACGTCATCCTCTCTGTGGTGACGGCGCAGCAGCCCGTGGTGCCCGACAGCGAGCGGATCAAGATGGAAACGATCAATGAGCTGTTCATGCGGGTGACACTGACCTTCGGCTACATGGAACAGCCTAACATCCCGCGTGCGCTGGCGATCTGCCGCAAGCAGGGTTGGAAGTTCGACATCATGACGACGTCCTTCTTCCTGTCGCGTCGCTCGCTCAAGGCGTCACCCAACTCCGGCATGCCGGTGTGGCAGGACAAGCTGTTCATCGGCTTGGCGCGCACGGCCGCCGACGCGACGGAGTATTTCCAGATCCCGACCGGACGTGTGGTCGAGATCGGAACGCAAGTGGCCGTTTAGGTATGCCCGGTTAAGCAGAATCAATTGGCATTTCGCGAGCCGGTGAATGCCTGACCGGGCGGAGGCCACGATGCTTGCGCCAAACTGGGGTCCGGTTCCAGGCCTGAAGCTTCCGGCCCCGAAAGCCGTCCTTTACGCCTGCGATCATTTCCGTTCCGCATTGTCTTGCCGACCCACCAGTCGAGATGCGCTGAAACGACCTCGCCGGGCAGCAACTTATCATTTGAACCTAATCGATGTGCCGCAAGTCCGACCTTCATTCTTCAGTTCACAGGCTAGCGTTGCCAAAATCGGCGTGCCGCCTAACCGGCGCCGCACCGTGACCTGTCAGGATGCTATGCAGGCGCGAGGCAGAAGCTGGCTCGAGGCCGCCGGCCTGGTGCTGGTCCGGCAGCGGCCGGGCTCGGCCAAAGGCTTCATGTTCCTCTGGAGGATGAGACGGGTGCGGCAAACGTCGTCGTCTGGGTCAAGATCTCTCGAGAAATTCCGGCGCGTGCTTCTTGCTTCGGCCATGCTCGGCGTCCGCGGACGCATCCGACGGAAGAGGAGGTGGTGCACCTCGTCGCCCACGAGCTGACCGATCTGTCGGCCGGGCTGGCCAGCGTGGGAAACCGCAAGACGCCGTTTCCGTTGCCGCACGGCCGAGGGACGAGGCTCATCACGGCGGATCGGGCATCGATCCGCGCGGCATGCCGAAGGGGCGCGACATCGTCGATGCAGTATGACCATATCGACCCTATCAAGTTCAAGACGCGTAACTTCCGGTAGCGCTTCCGGAGGCCACTTCAGCAGCATGTTGTGCACACTTTTGTCGGACCCTGTTAACTGCCGATTGGCAGCAGGTCACCCCGTGCCGGATCCCAAATGTCGTCGCTCTCAAGCGCAACGACTGCCCGCACCCTTTTTAAGTCAGCGAGCACCTCCACCGCCGGACGCCGCCCCGTTTCCTGAGCCGCGGCGTAACGGGTGTATTTGTGACTGTCCGGCTCAAACCACTTCAACGATTCCAAAGTAGCCATGGCATCGCCCTTGCGGCTGCGCGTGATGCGAATGATCGTGATCCCATCCTAAGCGCTCGCGTCGAATGGAGACACGCTGCCAACGCTTCATCTGCTCTACCCCATCTTTGTTCCAAGGCGGTCGGATCATCTCAATGAGCCCTGCCTCGGGGTGGCCAAAGCATGCATATTTATCGTTCGGCCCCGCATCGAATTATCATCTGCGATGTGGGACTCGATCTTGGGTTGGCGACGGCTTCGCTCCGGGAGTAGACGTCGGACCACTGATAAGTGCCGGACCTTCTCCACAATTTCTCGGCGGACTCATCGTGAACGCTCGATTGGACGTAAATGCGGTTCGCGGAAACGCAGGTCTGGCCGGCATTGCGGAACTTCGCCTGGACCGCACCGTCAACAGCACCGTCAATGTCGGCATCATCGAAGATGATGAAAGGTGCATTGCCGCCGGTTTCAAGGCTGACCTTCTTGATCTGGTCAGAGCACTGACGCATCAGCAGCCGTCCGACCTCGTTCGAACCGGTAAAGCTGATCTTTGGAATTGGTGCAGAGTTCACGGCCCACGCGATCACCTTCGGACGCATAGATCAGGTTGACCACGCCATCGGGAAAGCCGGCCTGATGGCGAGAGCAAACATTGCACCTAGCCACGCCACGATAAGATCGAGCGCGGCTTCGTTGCGTGCGGGTCTGTGGTCAGTGGAGGGCGGAGGAAAAGCGCTCGGCGTGCTCGCCCTCGCGATACCACTGGTTCGCGCCGGCAAGCGCCAGTTTCTGAGGCAAATCGCCGAACAGCTGGTAGAGCCTTACTCTCAGGGCTTGGCATCTATGTCGCCTACGACCGCCACATGCAGCCCGTCGCGTGCGAAAGCGGCTTTGTGGAAGGCGCTTAGATCGGAGGGCGTTACGCTAGTCAGCCTCCCTTGGGCGGTCTCGAATACGGATGCGTGCGTAGATTCCGCGCCGCCAGGCCAGCTCGGCGATCGCATGAGGTTCGCGCTCATTGGCAATGATTTCGGAGAGAAGCTGGGCGCGTATGCGGTCGAAAAGTGCTGGTGTAGCCGGATGCGGGTCCCGCCGCCGAGAATGTCGGCCAGCAGTCGAGCGCCGCGGCCCCGCACCAGGGACCGCCCATGAATGACTCATGCGAGGCGTCTCAAGGCTGTCCGCGATCCAGCGCCAGATCTCCGCCTCGCCCGAGACGCGCAGAGCTGGCCGGTTGTGCAGGAGCCGTCGGCAATATCCGCCTTCCTCGTTCGGATGGGTAACGCTTGCGATACGGAGTCTTGACTTTGGCAGTCGCTCTGTGACATTACCTATATAAAGTTCGAAAGAAGGCGATATGGATCATGCATAGGTCACAGAGACCCGAATGAAGGCAACGTATAAACGCACCTATTCGCGCTACGCGATGGAAGCGCTTGGCCTTTTCGGTAAGACCATCCGGCTTGGCCGGATGCAGCACCGGTTAACCGCACAGGAGTTAGCCGAGAGAATCGGTGTTTCACGCAGCACCCTGCAGCGCATCGAGAAGGGCGATCCCAAAGTCGAAATCGGACTGATGTTCGAAGCTGCTGCCATTGTCGGTGTGAAGCTGTTCGATGCCGACGGCAATGGCATCACAGCCCTCACAGGCCGCATGGACGATCGCATCGCGCTGCTGCCGAAGCACGTCTACAAGGCCGGCAAGCAGATCGTCGATGAGTTCTAAGGTCCCCAAGTACGACGAAGCCTATGTCTGGGTCTGGCTGCCGGGCGAGACCGCGCCGGTTGTCGCCGGGCGGCTATATGCCCATGACGGACTCGTCAGCTTCAACTATGGCAGGAGCTTTCGTGAACTGGGAAGCGCGATCCCGCTTTATCTCCCGGAACTGCCCCTGAAGGCAGGCGAATTGCCTTTGCTTCCTGGCCTAACCATGCCGGGATGCATCCGCGATGCTGCCCCTGATGCCTGGGGACGACGGGTTATCCTAAACCGCAAATTCGGTGTGAAGGGCGATGAAATCGCGCGGCTCGATATTTCAGAACTGACGTTCTTGCTGGAATCAGGCTCGGACCGCATCGGCGCGCTCGATTTTCAGTTTTCGCCAATGCATTACGAGCCGCGCGCACTGGCCAATGCCACTCTCGAAGAGCTTGTCCAATCGGCGGAGCGGGTAGAGAAAGGTATTCCGCTCACCCCCGAATTAGATCAGGCGCTGCATCACGGCAGCTCGATCGGCGGCGCAAGGCCAAAGGCGCTGATCGAGGGTGACGCCGTCAAGCATGTCGCGAAATTTTCCTCGTCTGCCGACCTTTACAGCGTCGTCAAAGGAGAATTCATAGCCATGCGGCTTGCCGCCTTGTGCGGCATCAGAGCGGCATCCGTCTCGCTCGTTCGCGCCGCAGGCAACGACGTGTTGCTCGTCGAGCGATTCGACCGGATCAAGGTCACGGGCGGCTGGCAACGCAAATCCATGGTCTCAGCGCTGACGATGCTCGCGCTCGATGAGATGATGGCGCGTTACGCCAGCTACCAGGATTTGGCGGAGATCATTCGCCACCGATTCACCGCGCCGTCGGAAACTCTGCGCGAGTTGTTCAGCCGCATTGTCTTCAACATACTTTGCGGCAACACCGACGATCATGCCCGCAACCATGCGGCATTCTGGGACGGCGCTAAGCTCACCCTCACGCCTGCGTACGATATTTGTCCGCAGGCCCGCAGTGGCCAGGAGGCCAGCCAGGCCATGCTCATCAGCGGCAATAACCGCATGAGCCGGATAGCGTCCTGCCTTGAAGCGGCGCATCACTTCCTGCTCAGCGCGCCGGAAGCTCTTGCGATTGTTGAAGGCCAGCTCCGATGCATTGCGGAGAATTGGCCGCGTGTCAGCGAGGAAGCTACGCTATCCGGCACAGATCGCAATCTGTTCTGGGGCCGACAGTTCCTCAATCCCTACGCTTTTACGGCGCTGGAAGGAAGCGCCGACGTTCTCCGCGCTCTGGCTGACGAACTACGCAACAGTGTTCACGCCTGATCCGGCGCTGGATTTCGGACAAGCTCGGCAAGCGCAAGACGCCCACAATATCGACAACCCTTGCCGTGCCAGGACGAAGATTGAACAAACGGCTCTTCAACAGTGACAACGTGCACTGCGGAGAGATGTGGAGCTGACACCGCAAAAGCCCAAGACGCGCGACTTCCCGCGATACAACTCCACATAACTGAGCGTCTACAAGCGGTGCAGCCAGCCAAACATCCAGCCATCAAAGCGATGATCGTCTGATCTTTTGCCGATGACATCACGTCGGGGAAGCCTTGTTCGAGCGCTTGCCGCTTCATATCGATACCGGCCTGGGCGTAGCGCATCGTTAGTTCAGCCCGAGTGGCCTGGCCATCGACTGATGGTGGCGATGTCAACACCCGCCTTGACGAGGTGGATGGCCGTCGTGTCCCGCAAAGGGCGATGATGGATGCTTTTTTCCGCCATGGTGGTTCCTTCGCCCGCAGCCATGTGTGCGCAGCAAGTATGGAACACCGAACCGGGTGAGCAGTGTGGGGCGGTCGTTGCTTTGCTCGGCGGGACAGGGCGATACCAGACGAAGGTCACAATCGAAGATTCAGGATCCCTGAACTCGTGCATCCGTATTGAACATCAGCGAAAACAGAGCGTAATCCCGCTGTCCAGAAGGCGTGCGGCGGACGATACGCGCCAGGACGCTCTTGATTTCCGGGCTCATCGAGATATTCGACAGGTGCCACCCACGCGCCCTCTTGAAGGGAAGTGTCACCACCAGTTGCAGCGTATCCTAATATTCGGGGTGCTCCGAAATCAGGAACCGCGCAAAGGCATGCATCGCCGCCAGCCTTGCATTGCGGGTCGCAACTGCCACGCTCGACCTCAAGTGATGTGAGAAAGCTGCCCATCCTGTCGGTATTGATGTCGGAGACCGCTTCTTCTTTCAAGAATATCTTCCCGCTCTCCCGCGGCATGAGCCCGTGGCATGCTTCGGCCCAATGCTGTGGATTGATGTTTCTTCATGCCACAACCTCGCTGACGAGACCGCCGAAAGCCCCTTCAAAGCGGTCGGTGGCGATCTCTCGCAGCTTTGGAAGGTAGTGCATTGATTTTTCGTGGAATGGGGACCCTGTTTAAAGGGTGATTTTCGTCCAAACGGGACCCCTTAACGATGGGGTCATCAAGATGCCTCCGGCTTGATCGGAGGCATTTGTGTTTTGGATGTTGGTTTTAGAGACGATTGCAAAGATACGTCGGCTGTCGCTGGTCCAGGGGAAGTCGATCAAAGCGATCTGCCGTGAGCTGAAGATCTCGCGCAAGGTGGTGCGCAAGGTCCTGCGTTCTGAGGAGACGCAGTTCCGCTACGAGCGCAAGCACCAGCCCTATCCCCGCATGGGAGCTCGGCGTGAGACGCGGGACCGGCTGCTGTCGGCGAATGCGGCCAAGCCGCAGCGGGAGCGGCTGCCGGTCGCTTCGACGGCTTCCATTGCATTCCCCCGTCGGTGTCGAAGACCTGCACGGTGCGCTTCGACAACAACAAATACTCGGTGCTGTCGAGTGCCGTCGGTCGGCCCATCGAGATCCATGCTTATGTCGATCGGATCGCATCCGCCAGAGGATGGCGTGGTCGTGGGAGAACACGTTCGCTCCTTTGGCCGCAACGAGGTCGCCTACGATCCCTGGCACACGGCGCGCGCCGTTCCTTGGCTGGGTCGTGCGGTCGGCAATGGAGAAGGTGCGGCGCAGCTCAAGGCGGTTGATGACGTCGACCGGCAGATGGTGTTGATCCTCACCTGGGTGCTGACCGACGGATTGAGCGCGGTCGAGGCCGCCTGTCAGGAAGCCATCGAGCACGGTGCATCGTCGGCGCCGGTGATCCTCAACATCCTGGCCCGCAGCCGCGATCCGGCGCCGGGCACGATCCTTTCCATTCCCCAAGCGCTGAAGCTAGCTCACGAGCGGTCGCCGACTGCACCCGCTATGACAGTCTCAGGAGGACAAACAGCCATGGAACGCACCGAGGTACTGGAACTGATGGGAGCGCTGAAGCTCTACGGAATGCGCAGAGCCTATGACGAGATCATGGGCGCGTCGCCATCAAGCGACGGCACGAGCCGCCCAGGATTGTCGGTGATCTCTTGCAGGCCGAGATATCGGAGAAGCAGGCCCGCTCCATCAAATACCAGTTCGCTGTCGCCAAGTTGCCGCTGGCCAAGGACATCGACGACTTCGACTTCGCCGACACGCCGGTCACCCCCTGATGCGCGATCTCGCCCGGCCGCGCCTTCGTCGCCGATCAGCGCAACATCGTCCTGGTCGGCCGCCTTCACGGGTCACCCAACTCGCGCGGAAGGTCGACCGCATTGCGACGGGCGCGTGTCGACTTCCCAACAATGTCAGACAGGAGACGCAACGCTATCGGAGCGATCGCATTGCCCGAAACGATTTTCCCAGTTGGCACGACAATTGCGGTCCTATGCGCAAAAGCAAACTAGACCTGAGAGCCGCACCGCATGAATGTAGCCTCCCAATATCTGCCGCTTGTGGCGCATCACGAAGCCGGGCACGCGGTGGCCGCCATCGTTTTGCACCGTCAGACGTTCGACGACGACCGTGAACTCCCTGCTTTCTCAAGTGTTAGTATTTACCCCGACGTCGGTGACGGAGAGTGCGGTGGTGTTGTCGAAGGCGCGGGTTTTTATTCAGCGCAAGGATTCACCTCGAAGCGAAAGCCGATTTTCGAGGACGATATGGATCGATGTTTGGAACGCGATGATGCGATCCGGGAGATAGTTGCGTGTCTGGCAGGTCCTTTTGCAGAATCCGCATTCGAAGGCTATCTGGACCCGCGCGATATGGCGATGAATGCGTCCGATGGGAATGAGGGGAGCAGCGACTACGCGGATGCCAAGCGAATCTATGGTGAGTTGCGGTTCCTGATGCCGCGCCGCCCCGATTGGGGGCGGATCGAAGATTGCACGGCCCGGCTAGTACTCGATCACTGGTCGGCCATCGAAGCATTGGCCGCGCATTTGCTGGTCAAGCATGCTCTCCAATTCGATGAGGCTCTGACGATTGTTGCGCCGCATCTTCCGCCCATGCCAGCAGCTACGCCGCCAGAGCGTCATCCGCAGCCTGCTTGATCAGCCATTCGATGTGATTTGACCACATCTGCAACACCTCGCGCTTCTCCTTGACGTTGCTATAGAGATTGTAGATTTCGCCAATGTCTGTCAAGGACGCCGCCTTGTGATTCAGTATGTGCTCGATGACGTGTGGCAATACCTGCCGCCTGCCGAGATTTGTCGCGAGCGTCCTGCGCAGATCGTGAAGGGTCCAGTTCTCCAAAGCCACCCCGTCAGTATTGACCTTGCCGTCTAGAGCCTTCTTGCCCTTCGCGTAGCCTGAGAAGTGGCTTCTTTCGTTGCCCCTCGCAGGGAAAAAAACGTGTCATTGGTCTTCGGTACCGTCTGGGGGACCGACACCGCCAGTGTGGACAGCGGAATAAGCGTAGGCTCTTCGTTCTTCGTGCGGTCACCCGATAGTTCCATGTTCCGGCTTCAAGGTTGAGGACCAACGCATCGCGGCAACTTCCGTACGCCTCTGTCCGGTCAGAATGAGCAGCTTGACGATGGAGCCGAACGAATAGCCGATATCGCCCGGTTCGGGCTCACAGCCCGTTCATATAGCCGCCAGTTCGGCATCGTTCACCACTCGCTTGCGCTTGACGATCGGGGCCGGATCCGGATTTTCCAATCCCTCGCGGGGAAACCGCGGATGAGCCGTTGCGGCGGTTTGCGACACCAGTTGAAAAATGCCCGCATACACCAGAAGGCCGTGTTAGCCGCTTGCGGGTGACCCCCGGCGACGATCTTCTTGGTGATGTTAGCAATGTCGGTGTCGATCACATGGTGGATAGAGCGACTCCCGAGGGCAGGCACAAGATACCGGTTCAGGCTGGCCTCGACCAGTGCGGTGTTTTGAGGGTCGTTACTCGGCGGCCTGGAGGTGACCGCCATCGCCGTCCTCGGTATCGTCAGCGCTGATATGCGCCTGATCGGCAAGGAAGGCTGGCAGTTCCGATGGAGCTATGCTGGAATTTGGGTGACGAGGCTGATCAAGCGGCGCTCTGCGGCTTCGTTTCGATGACCTGGATTCCGTCCAGGAACCTGGCACCTGCGATGAGTTTCGGCAACTGATTTTGTCCTTTCAATCGTCGCCACTTCCTGGCCGCGGCCAACAGCTTGAAGACCATCAGCTGGGCGGTTTTCGAGGATAGCGAGCCCTTGGTACGCACCGTGCGATAGCGAACGGTTGCAAAGACGCTTTCGATGGGATTGGACGTTCGCAGATGATCCCAGTGTTGGGCGGGGAAATCGTAGAGCGCCAGCGACGCAATATGATCTTTCGTCAGGCAGTCGACCGCCTTGGCATACGCCTCGGCCTCCATCTCGATCGCATGCGCAAGCAATTTGCGCGCGCCGCTGCGAAGTACATCCGTCAGGGTATCATCGATTTCGTCGGGCTGACGAAGGCGAACAATGTGTTGATAGTCTCGTTCATGGCGTATCACTCTCCTTGAGAGGTACTGGCAGGCTTCATCACCCGCCTCGATACGCCGCTCTCCTCAAGCCGCCATCATCCAGTTTCCGCCATGGCTCCCCCTGATTGATCCGCTTCACCTGTGCAACTGCACAGGCTGCCCTAGCGGGGAGATTGGCCTCCAATGGCGAAAGCTTGCCGCAGGAGACCCTCCGATGACCGTGCCTATGGCGCCGCCGCTACGACAACTTGCCGACAAGCAGCGTGCGATCCACTGCCGCGCTACTGCGCCTTCAAGGGACGTCTGGATCGCGACGCAGGAGCCGATGACCGTTACGGGATCAATTCCAGGTCGCGCTGGCCGTCGCTGTGCCAGTTCGACGGTCTGGTGGCAATTTGGGCACATCTTCTGTCGCCGACAGTGGCGATGGCTGACGCTTCAACGAAACGGGGTCTTCGACGTCTGCTGCCTTCGCCGATGCTTTGCGAAGTGGCATAATGTTTCGACGCACGCAGGCGCGGGCAGGGGATGTCAGTCATGAATCTCCTGACTGGCGCGGATCAGGCCGATTGGCGGGATGAAAGATCATACGACTACACCGCTGGCCTGACGCTGCGGGAGTGGGCTTGGGAGTTCTTACGCCGCAATCCAGCGTTCCAGCGCGATCTGACCGCTGCGCGCCAGCATTGCAAGACTTGGTCTCTCCAATCCTTTCTCGATATGGTCGCGTCGGCCGGCGACCTGTCACGCTGGGGTGTTCTGTTTCGCGGAGTCTTGTGGCCGCGCTTCGGTCGTATTCTGGTGTCCGCTCTGGTGCGTCCATGTGCTGCCGGTCATTGCGGAACGGTTGCCTGCCTCGTCGCCGACACCGCCGTTCGAACTCTCGGCATTGCCCTGTCGTGCAATCGTCCTGCTGGCGCCCGACAAGAGCCAGCATGTTCTTCTTCGCAATGCGGACCACGCGCTGCAGCTCGCCGTCTCGGGCGCGAATATCCTCCACCCTGTTTGCCTGCATACGCAAGCCATCTGGCCCGCGGTGCTTTTAAAGCATCGACTGAGGGGACTGGAGTGCCTCAATGCTCTCAGTCTAGGGCAACAGTTGCCCCCCCGCTTGTTTGCGCCGGAAAAGCGCGGCGTTCGTTTGTCCTTCGTTCTTCGTGCGCTCGACGGTTCGCTCGCCGGAGCACCTCATCGCGAGCTCGCCGAAGTTCTCATCGGTCAACGGCGCGTCCATGCCGACTGGGCGGATCCTCGCGATCATCTGCGCGACCGCATCCGTCGGGCCGTCTCGCGTGGCCGCGCGCTCATGAATGGTGGCTACAGAGATTTCCTAATTTGAAAAGCGACAGTCCGCGCTGTGCGTCGGTGGATGAACGTTCGCTCGCAGCTGTACCCGTCACCAACAGTTCGCCCGCCGACAGGACTGCATGGCGCCTTGCAAGTGCGCTCTGGTCTAGCTTGTCGATGCCGAAATGAGATGGGCGAGGGTGCCAAGGCGGTGGTTCATTAGGGCCGGCCTCGACCTGGACGCACATCATTGGTCGGAAAGCGGCGTGCACCGCAATGTCGCCATAGCAGCCAAGATCCTTTGAGGCCGGACCTGCAGTCCTGTTGGACCGGCGGGTGCAACAATATGGAGGGATCTGAGGCCTCACACCGTTCCCTGGTCGACAGCTCGGTCAACATAGCACCCACCGCTTGATTATGGAAATGGTGTGCCTGGAGTGCAGCGAGTAGCGGCTTGCTGCGCACTGTCCTAAGAATAGCAGTCATGACCCGTCTGGGGTTCTGCAACACGACGATTCAACCGCTTGGGCATTGTCGCATATCCCACAATGTAGAATGCGCAACAGGGCAAAAGCTGATCCATCGGCGGTTTATCAATGCTTTTTGGCTTGGCACGGCACATGCAACGCAATCGGCAAAAGGCGCACGAACTGAGTGGCCCATCGGCCCTAGGAGCGCTGACTTATGCCCTCCCAAGGCATGTCCGGCCCGACAGCGAGCTCAGTCTCCTGCCGGGCATCCGTGTTTCAGGTCAACGGCGTTTGGAACTTCCAATTAGGTGGCGGCATTGACCGCAGGCCGCCCCCCGGTGGGGCGGAGAGACAGTGCAGCAGGTTTCAAATCCCGCCCATGCAAAGATATTTCATTTCCAGATAGTCCTCGAGGCCATGACGGGAACCCTCCCGCCCGATGCCGGATTGTTTGATCCCGCCAAACGGTGCCGCCTCCGAGGACATGCGTCCCGTGTTGATGCCAACCATGCCATATTCCAGAGCCTCTGCCACACGCCAGACCCGCTTCAGGTTTGAGGCATAGAAGTATGCGGCGAGGCCGTATATCGTGTCATTGGCCTCGCGCACGACCTGATCCGCATCGTTGAAGCGAATGATCGGCGCGAGCGGCCCGAATGTCTCCTCTTGCGCGACTGCCATGACGCTGGAAATCTCGGTGAGGACCGTGGGTTCGAAAAACGTGCCATTCTTGCCGATACGCTGGCCCCCGCATCGTATTGTGCCGCCTTTCGCAATGGCATCTGCGACGTGAGACTCGATCTTGGCCAGAGCATGCTTGTCGATGAGCGGTCCGATGTCCACTCCGGCATCGAATCCGTCGCCAACCGACAAGTGCCGGATTCTTTCCACGAATTTCTTGACGAACTCATCGTGAACGCTCGATTGGACGTAAATGCGGTTCGCGGAAACGCAGGTCTGGCCGGCATTGCGGAACTTCGCCTGGACCGCACCGTCAACAGCACCGTCAATGTCGGCATCATCGAAGATGATGAAAGGTGCATTGCCGCCGAGTTCAAGGCTGACCTTCTTGATCTGGTCAGAGCACTGACGCATCAGCAGCCGTCCGACCTCGGTCGAACCGGTGAAGCTGATCTTTCGAATCTTGGAATTGGTGCAGAGTTCACGGCCCACGCGATCACCTTCGGACGCATAGATCAGGTTGACCACGCCATCGGGAAAGCCGGCCTGATGGGCGAGGGCGAACATTGCGCCAGCCACGAGCGGCGTCTGTTCAGCGGGCTTGAGCACGATTGTGCAGCCCGCAGCCAAGGCCGGCGAGATTTTGCGCGCCACCATGGAGGCCGGGAAATTCCATGGCGTGATCGTGCCAACAACGCCGATGGGCTGCTTGATCACTAGCATTCGGCGGTCTGTCGAGGGTGCCGAGATCGTCTCGCCATAGACGCGATTGGCCTCCTCGGCATACCATTGCAGATACGCCGCCGCATGCGATACCTCTGAAATGGCTTCGGCAAGCGGCTTGCCCATTTCCGCAGTCAGAATCGCGGCGAGATCGCCTGCATGGTCGATGATCAGCTGATGCCATCGCCAAAGAACGTCGCTACGTTCTCGGGCCGTCAACGCGGCCCATCCCGACTGCGCAACATAGGCCTTGTCTACCGCAGCACGTGTCTCCTCCACGCCCATATCGGGAAGCTCTGCCAAAACTTCGCCGGTCGACGGATTGACGACCTCGAACGTCTTATTGCCAACTGGTCTGCCGAGTGCCGGCAGGCGGTCGATGGCTCCAAACAGGTGCGGGGATTTCAGACGGCGGATCATCGGCAGGCACAGGGGCAATACCGGATTCCTCCTCAACGCAGCGAACATCCAGGTCGACAGGCCGTCAGTGTGTATTCTGCACCAGTGGGTTCGTCGTAGGGCCTCGGCAAAGCAGCTGGTAGACCACGCTAGCCCGATGAAAAGACAGCAGTTTCGTTAGTTTGAGTGCCCGCGGTTCATCAATTGATGGATTAAGCAGTCGGATGTTTGCTTCATCCACCATGCCTGCTGGTGGCATGCGACTGAATTCTGCAAAAAGGCGGCATACATGCTGAGGAGCGCCATTTCGGCGAGAGGCCGCCGGACCGCCAATGCCGCGCAAGGTCGGCGAAAACGACTCCGCGCGTCTGCATGATCTGCTTGGCCCACGGGCCTCCACATTCGCTCTTCCCACGAGAAGCCCCGATGAAGAAGGAAGGTGAGATGAGTTTCTTTACTCATCCTTGCCGCCCAGCGGCGGGCCGACCACCAAAATGGCGGGCTCGGCCGAAAGCAGCTTTTTGGCCGCCGCCTTGACCTGTTTGAGCGTCACCCGACCGATGCTGCGGGCGCGACGCTGGTTGTAGTCGACGTCGGCCTTGTGAATCTGCAAATCCAGGAGCCGGTCTGCAATCGAGCGGGTCGAGCCCAGTTGGTCGATGGCATAGGCGCCGATCAGGTGCTTCTTCGACGCCTTGAGCTCGGCCCCGGTCGGTCCTTGCTGCGCCATCTGCTTTACCACATCTCGCACGATGCTCAGTGTTTGGGCAGCGCAGTCCGAGCGTGTCTCTGTCGTAACCAGAAGCGAGTCAAGGGTTAGTTCAGAGCTGACGTGATAGGCAAGGCCGCGTTTTTGACGTACCTCCTCGTAAAGGCGGGAAGTCAAGTATGAGCCGCCAAGGATGTCGTTCAGCAGCACGGCCGCGTAGAAATCCGGCGCGCTAGGCTTCACGCCAGGCCAGGCCAACGTCAGCGAAGTCTGCGGCAGGTCGTAGTTCTCCTCCACCAGTTGACCGAGTTTCGGCGCGACATCGTAGACGGGGACGAGGGTTTGTTGCTCAGGCAAATCACCAAACAGCTGGTCAAGCCTTTCCCTCAACGTGTTCGCGTCAATGTCACCCACCACGGCAATATGGAGCCCGTCGCGAGCGAAAATGGCCTGGTGGAAGGCGCGGAGGTCGGACGGCGTGATGCCGGGCAGGCTCTCTTTTGTGCCTTCTCCCAGCCTTGAACAAGGATGCGCGCCATAGATCGCGCGCAGCCATTTGCGCTGAGCGATGGCGTTAGGGTCTCGCTCGCTGCCGACGATGCGGGAGACAATCTCGGCGCGGACGCGATCGATCGGCCCCTGCTCGAAGCGCGGCGCGTTCAGCGCGAGCCGAAGCAGGCCGAACGCCGCGTCCTGCTTTTTGGAAAGCATGCACATCGATCCGTAGATGTCGTCGCTTTGCGCGTCCAAACTCATTTCGGCGCCGGCATGGTCGAGCTTCACCTGGAAGGCACCGCTGTCGTAATGGCCAGCGCCTTCGATGAACAGGCCGGCCATCAGTTTGGCCATCCCCTCCTTCCCGACCGGGTCCTGCTTGGTGCCGCCCTTGAAGGCAAAGCCGATGTTGACGATTTCCACTGTGTGGTCCTCCACCAGCCAGGCGATGATGCCCTTTTCGGACTTCACCTCCTGGATGTTCATCGCAGCATGGGGCCGAGCGCCGAGCGTCATCTCTTGATTCTCCGTCTTGGGCAAGAGATAGCCCGTGGTCGAACGGTCGAACGCGAGATAGCGGGCGGCAACTGCTTTGATTTGCTCGGGGGTAACCTTGCGGATGCGATTCGGCCGTTCCTCGACATCCTTCACGGTACCGCCGGTGGCCAGCGTCGAGCCGTAGATGCTGGCGAGCCAGTCCAGGTTGTCTTCCGCAAAGATCATATTGAGCAAATAGTGGTCCTTGGCCTTGCCTAGTTCCTCGTTGCTGACACCATCCTCGGCAATGCGGGCAACTTCGGCAGCGGCCGCCGCTTCGAGATCAGCCAGCTTGGCATCGCCGCGCGGTGCGCCATAGATGGCGAACTTGGTGTCGTCGAGCATAGTGCCCTGGAAATAGACGCGGGCGCTGGAAGCGATACCTTGCTGGACAGCGAGCGCCTGGTAGAGCCGGCCGCGGTTACCGCCGCCGAGAATTTCGGCCAGCAGGTCGAGCGCTTCGGCCTCGCCCGGCTTGGCGGTGTGGTAGGACGGCACCACCCACTGCGTCGAAAAACTGGGCACGCTGACGCGGGCGTCTGAGAGCGTGACGGTGCGCCTGGTGTTCTGCTCGGGCTCAACCGGCCGGATGCGCGGCGGCAGGTCAGGTCCGCGCGCCACCTTGCCATAGGTCTTTTCGGCCAGCGCCCGCACCGTGTCCGGTTCGACATCGCCGGCCACGATCAGCACGGAGTTGTTGGGCCAGTAGTACTTTTCATAGAAGACGGTGGCGTCGACGCGGTTCAGCTGCTCGATCTCCTGCATCCAGCCGATGATCGGGATGCGATAGGGGTGGTTCTGCCACAGCGTCGCGTCGATCTCCTCATGGAGAACGTCCTGCGGGTTGGTGTCGGTGCTTGAGCGGCGCTCCTCGATGACCACATCGCGCTCGGTCTTGACGACATCGTCGGTCAGGATGAGGTTTCGCATTCGGTCGGCCTCGAAGCTCATCATCAGCTCGAGCGCCGACGGCGCCACTGTCTGATAGAAGGCGGTGTAGTCGGAGGAGGTGAAGGCGTTGTTGGAGCCGCCGATCTCGAACACTGCGCGGTCGAATTCGCCGCCCGCATGGTTGGTCGTCGCCTTGAACATCAGATGCTCGAAGAAATGGGCGATGCCGGATTTGCCCGGCGGCTCGTCGGCGCTGCCGATCTTGTACCACACCATGTGGGTGACGATCGGCGCCCGGTGGTTGGGAATGACGACCACCTCCATGCCGTTGTCGAGCACGAAATCCCTCGCCTTGCCGTCCTCCCATGCGACGGGGATCGGAGCCGGCCCCGCGCCGACCAACTCGGACGCAACGGACGTCCTGCGAAGCCCATGAGTGCGGGGCTTGCTTGGTAGTTCTGGTAGGGAGAGTGGGGTTATGGGCTGCGTTCCTGGCAAAGTGATCTGTTCCTCATTTTGAAGGATCTATGTCTCCCGAACGCCTATTGGGAGAAAGTGGATCGGCACGCGACGCCGAGCCACATGAGCCGTCAGCGTGTTGCTGGGCCTGACGCGAGCCTCATCTTTGGATGCGTCCGGGAAACTTTCGGCATGGTGAGGCCATGGGAAGTCTGCTCGTTATCCATTGGGTGTTTGCGGATACCTGAGCATGCCCCGTGCCAAGTAAGAAAGCCCCGATTCGCAAGGTTTGATCCAACCTTGATACTTGCGATATCCGACATTGTCGGGCATCCGACAGAAAGCGCCTTTCGCCGGCGCGCCGGCTATGACGCTCGCCTCCTCCGGCGTGACGACGATCCTTTGGCGGGCGCCGCGCACACCGATCTGCCCGCCTATCAGCACCGCGACATCGAAGGACAGCGCGATCGTGACTGGATGGGTCTTACGCAAACATGCAGCAGTGCCACCGCGATCAGGACTTCATCCGCCCCACAAAGACCCGAGCGCGAGGGACGACGTGTAAGGCAACATGTCATCCTCGATAATGATGCCGCGCATAAAGAGGTAAGGTCCCTCGTCGTACCGGCGAGCCCCTTCGCTGGGTCTCGCGAGGGTCTGGTTTGCGAACGTCGACCGACAGCATCACGGCATGGGCGGCCCCATCGGTAGGCAAGCATTGACCGTGCCATCAGCGTTGAGGCAGCGCAGAGCCCAATTTCCCGGTGCCAGCCGGTACGTTGGAGCTTCAACTGTGGCCAGCCAAGCGGGCCGAGGCCGTGAAACTCCTGATACCCTGGACCGTCCGGATTGCAACGCACGACGCCTTGGTCTCGCGCCAACGTCCATTGACGCTCAGCGAAGCATCATGCGGACGAGCTGGGAAAGCTTGGCCGGGCCGGCGCCTTCCCAGGCGCATGGGACGCGCGACGACCCATGTGGACCTTGGATTTCACTACGCACTTACGCTGCTTTGGCCTTGTCAGCAGCCTGAGCATAAAGCGTGCTCAGCTTTCAGGGCGAGCCTCTTTCATGTTGATAGCATCTGTCGTCATTCAGGATCGCCCCATTTTCGCATGCCGCTTGCAGCTTTCAGACTGTTGTCAGCCAGGGCCGCCATAAAGGGTCTCGTTTAACGCATTCGGGAGGCTTCATCACTCGACCACATTAATTTCGGGCCGTTCGCCGGCGCTCCGAATGGCACTTAACACCAGATCCTCTCCAAACCCGTGATGATCCAAGAGGAAAACGAAAAATCCCTAAATCATAAAAAAGCACCGATACGGTCGGCTCCAGGCTGATGAAATTGCGGTCTCACTGGCCACGCACGATACTTGCGATGGCGATGGCCATTGCAAAGGCCGGTCAAGCACCCAAGACGCTGACAAGCACGCCTCCGACCAAAGCTCGATCGTTGGCAGCCTTTCTAGCCGTATACTTGGGGCATTTTGGGACGGCGATCCGGACGCCGATTAAAACCTGCCGGTCGTCTAAATGGAATGGTTGGTCCGGGTCCTTACTGGACCTGCGCCAACCCGATCGGGCCGGCGCACAGGGGCACCCAGACAATTGGACACGTCGCCTTTGCGCGGCGGCTTGCACTTTCTCGGATGGCCTTTTTTCTCCCCGGGCGAAATCGAGCGAGCGGTGAGGCGGAGCCTTCGATTTTGCCGATCATGTCGTGTCGCTTCGATCGAACTGCTCAGACGATGATAGCGGCATTGATTGCCGCGGCCGAAATGCGTTGTGTGAAGTACGATTTCTACGCCGTATACATACTGCCGTACAGTTCGCCCTGTCAGCAGCCTTGCCAGCAATCCGCCCTGTGTCCAACTGTCGTCGAATTCACCGGTGTCATTGAGGAATTCGTATGATCGCCTCGAAACCATCATTGCGACCGCGGGCGGGCGACGCAAGCTCTAGACTGCCACCGATCCGCTGGATAACCATGTTAGCGATATGTAGACCAAGGCCTGAGCCCGCAGCAGGAGTAGCACCACGACTAAATCGCTTTGTAAGCCCTTCGAGGTCGGGGAGGGGCACCACCGGTCCGGCGTTTGCAATAGCGATGGTTCCATCAGTTTGGACGGAAACTGTTGTCGGAACAGTGGGCAGTCCATGTATCAGCGCATTCTCGATCAGGTTACGAAGGAGGATCCCAAACGCATCGACATCCACTTTGCGCATCAAAGTGGGGCAGCCGTCGACGTTAAGATGCAGGCGTCCGGCATATTGCGGCTTTTTCCTCAGGTCATCGATTTCCAGCCGAACCGATCGGACAAGATCGATCGCGTGATCCGCCATGCCAACCCCCGATTCGGCTTGAGCGAGCTGAAGCACTTTTTCGACAAGGCGGCCAAGGCTCGACAGCGCTTGCTCGATGCCGCGCGCACGCATTTTGGCCGACCCATTGGGAAGCTCGGCCACTAATCTCTGCATCTGAGCGATTGAACCTGCGATCGGCGTGCGCAGTTCATGCGCACTGTTTGCGGCGAACTCGCGTTCGGCCTCGAGAGCCGCCCGCAGACGATCGAGAAGCCGATTGACGGATGCCGCGATTGGAGCCAACTCTGCCGGGAAATCGCCCAAGTCCATTGGTGACAGATTGCCGCCGTCGCGCGATCCGATCTGCTGTCGCAGTACCTCGATTGGCCGCAGCGAGCGCCGGATCACGATCCACCAAACAGCTAAGCTAAAGGGCAGGAGCACGAGTGTCGGAAGGAAGACAAAAAGTGCGCCCTTCGCGATTGTGGTACGGCGGCCATCAAGCGGTTCGGCCAACTGATGATACACGCCGTCTTGGATCTCCTCTGTGTAGACGCGGTAATCAGCGTTTCGCCAAAAGCCGTTACTCAGGGGAGCATCAGGGAAGGGCTGCTGACCCTCTTCCGGTTCAGAAATAAGCACTACCCCGTACTTATTAATAACCTGCTCACGATAGGTCCAGTACTTTTCATAAGTTGGCAAGTGGTTATTGTATTGATCAACGTGTTTTCCATTCAAGACCTTGATCAGCTCTGGTTCTCTGTACTCTGCGCTCCCCTGGAGCAAGTCATCCGAACTTTCGTTTACATTATTGCAAAAAATGAACGCAGCAATGGTTGGGGCGGCGATCCAAACCAGGAGCGTTGCCCCGCCTAACCACGATATCAGCTTTCTCGTCATGCTGTTCGAGTTCGTCATGTGACCACGAGCCTGTATCCGGAGCCACGCACGGTTGCTATTCTATCCCCGCCGATCTTCTTGCGGAGCCGGCTGACATAAACCTCCACTGTGTTGCTCTCGAACTCCGAATTGAATGAATAAAGCGCGTGCTCGATCCTCCCCTTTGAAACGACCGAACCGGGCCGGCGTAGAAGGCAGTCGAGCACCGCCCATTCGCGTCCAGACAGGTGGACCTCCTGCCCGTCGCGGAAGAGGCGTCGCTCGGCTGCCTGTATGGAAAGCGTCCCAACCGAAAATTGCGGCTCCGGAAAATGCCCTTGGCGACGTGCCACTGCACGGATGCGTGCCGAGAGTTCCCCCAGATCGAACGGCTTGACCAAATAGTCGTCGGCGCCAGCGTTGAGCCCCTCGATGCGATGCGAAATCCGATCGCGGGCTGTCAGAATGATGACCGGCGTTGTATCAAGCCCCTTGATCAGCTCCCGCAGATAGTCGATGCCATTGCCGTCCGGCAGGTGAACGTCGAGCAAAATAACGTCGTAGCCGGCCACAGCTGCATGACCGCGCGCTCCGGACAGGCCCTCGGCCCAGTCGACCGCGTGGCCACCAGCCACCAAATGATCGTGCACAGCACTTCTAAGGTCGTCGTCGTCTTCAATGAGCAGTATTCGCATCAGGCTGCCGAGCTCCGGTATGAGGGCAAGGCTCCTGCCTTATTGATCGAAGCTGACAGTAGGCTGAACCGGCGCCAGCGAATATCTGGGGGCTTTCAGGCTGCTGTCAGCTACAATTGCAAGAAAGGGGTCGTTAACAAAGCCAAACGAAGAGGCCTTATGAAACCCCTCCTGATCTCGGCACTTTTGCTCAATGTGACCACCGGCGGCTGTACACTGGTTGGCGGGCAATTCGACGTGGCGGTCAACGAATGGCAGCCGCGCCACGCGTCAATGTCCAGGCTTGAAACTGACAGGTGTCTTAAATACGAGGGCACCGTAGCGGGTGCCTCCAGTTATCGAACAGTGCCTAGCAGGTCAGAAGTGCACTTTGACCATAGGGGTCGTCCGTATTTTCGGCGCTCGCGAACAGAGTCGACGGTCAATCGATGCGCCACTGCCAGAGTCTGGAACGGTCAAGTGTTTGTTATCCCCCGTCCGGGCCATATTCTCTGCCGAGGACCAAGAAGGCCCTATTTTCGGTGCCCACGAACAGAGCCAACGGTCAATCGATGCGCCACTGCCAGGGTCTGGAACGGTCAAGTGTTTGTGATCCCCTGTCCCGGCCGTGTTCTCTGCCGAACTCGCCCTTGTAGTCGGCACACCAAAGATCGTTAGGGCGACAGCCGTTTGAAAGTGGTGTCCCCGTCGCCCTGTTGCGCCTGCGCTTGCGGCGCTCGACCATGCCGTGGCGGTCGAGCACGGCATGCACGGCCGAGATCGCGGGCCGGTGCACATCCGGATACAGCCGGGCCAGCCGCTCGCGTATCTTCGGCGCACCCCATGTCGGCTTGTCTTGCTTGAGGCGCACAATCAGCTTCTCGATTTGAAACGGAAGCTGATTGGCGTGGCGATAGGGCCGCCGCGATCGGTCCGTCAGCCCTCCAGGCCGCTGTCGTTGTAGCGCGT
This sequence comes from Mesorhizobium sp. WSM4312, assembly GCF_002294875.1. Classification (NCBI taxonomy): domain Bacteria; kingdom Pseudomonadati; phylum Pseudomonadota; class Alphaproteobacteria; order Hyphomicrobiales; family Phyllobacteriaceae; genus Mesorhizobium; species Mesorhizobium sp. WSM4312. The sequence goes on from NZ_NSFU01000016.1 coordinate 116,970, forward strand.
GAGGATCTTGTAGCCGGTCTTGCGCGAGATATCGAACTCCCGGCAAAGCACCGCCATCTTCTCGCGTCCAGCAGCCGGGCGACGAACTTCAGCCGCTCTTCCATGACGTTACACTCCTTCCAAGGCACCTTGCTCTCCTTGCAAAGGGCCGAAAGTGTAACCCATCTATCCGGAATGAACTGTCACCCATCTCTCGGGAAGGAAAGTCATGGCCAAGGCAACTGGAAGCCGAATTTTCTTTTAGAGTATGAATCAGCGCCGTCTGCCGAAAAGCGCGTCCACGATCTTCCCTTTTGAAACGACCGTGCAGGGCTGGGGCAGACGGTAGTCGAGCACCGCCCATCCGCGTCAAGTCAGGTAGACCTCCTGCCCGTCGCGGAAGAGGCGTCGCTCGGCTGCCTGTATGGAAAGCGTCCCAACCGAAAATTGCGGCTCCGGAAAATGCCCATGGCGACGTGCCACTGCATGGATACGCGCTGAGAGTTCCCCCAGATCGAACGGCTTGACCAAATAGTCGTCGGCTCCAGCGTTGAAGCCCTCGATGCGATGCGAAATCCGATCGCAGGCTGTCAGAATGATGACCGGTGCCGATTCAAGTTCCTTGATCAGCTCCCGCAGATAGTCGATCCCATTGCCGTCCGGCAGGTGAACGTCGAGCAAAATAAGGTCGTAGCCGACCACAGCTGCATAATCGCGCGCTTCGGACAGGTTCTTGGCCCAGTCGACCGCGTGGCCACCAGCCACCAAATGATCGTGCATAGCACTTCCAAGGTCCTTATCGTCTTCAGTGAGCAGTATTCGCATCATGCTGCCGAGCTCCGGTATGAGGGCAAGGCTCCCATCTTATTGGTCGAAGCTGACAATAGGCTGAACCGGCGGCAGCGAATTATTTGGGGAGCTTTCAGGCTGCTGTCAGCTACAACTTGCAAGAAAGGGGTCGTTAACAAAGCCAAACGAAGAGCCCCTATGAAACCCGTCCTGAACTCGGCACTTTTGCTCAATGTGACCCCCGGCGGCTGCATCAGCAAATTGATTTGGGAAACAGGCGCGCCGGTTCTAATGACCGACGCAGGCCGAGGTCTGGAGCTGGACCAGCGAACGGCGTCTTCGGTTTTTCAGGCAACAGCCACATGGAAGAATATGATTGGCTCGACCATGCGCCGAGCTTTGTCGAACGGATTGGTCGCGGGCGCACTACCACAGATTATGGCAGGTTTACGCCCTGGCCTTGACACCCGGGGTGATCGTCACCGGCGGAGCCGCGGCGTACTGATCGGATATCTAACGTCGCTGAGTCTCTCGTCGGTGCAGTGGATCTCTCGGCTTAGCCATCATGCAAAAAACGACGGTTCCGCGACACCACTTTTCAGGTCCGTGACACAGGCTTTGTGAGCCGATCTGTTGTTCTTACCCCAGGCTAATGGCTGAACAGCTCTGTCGCCGGCTCGATGCGCCAGATGGCGCGATGTTTTGAACCCTTTCACGAGGCGACGGCAGCAGCCGACCGGCTCTCCTATCGCGGCTCCCGCGATCCACACACCCAACAAGGGAATCTACCATGGTAATGAAGGCACCGGTTGCCGACGCTAGGAATGGGTCGGTAGTAGATCGGCTGGTCGGCATCGACCTCGCTCGGGGCCTGGCTGTCTTCGGGATGTATGCCGCCCATCTCGGTCCCGACCCCGGCGAAGGAGGACTAGTCGGGTTTCTGATGGAACTAACCCATGGGCGGCCGTCGGCCCTGTTTGCCGTATTGGCCGGTTTTTCAATCCTCCTGATTACAGGTCGCAAGGCGCCGAAGTCGGGGATAGCCGGTAGACAGGCCATCGCCAGAGTCGCAATTCGTGCCCTTGTTTTGCTCGCGCTTGGCTCAATCCTGGGCTGCCTCGGTACCCAGGTCGAAGTCATCCTAGAATACTACGGAATTTGCTTCTTGTTGGTATTGCCGCTCCATCGGCTCAGCGCATATCAGCTGGGCTTGATCGCTGCCGCTACGGCATTAGTTCTCCCGCAAGTCCGTTCCTCCCTTCTGTCGGTTGCCCCCAACCTCCTCGACCCGGTCTTCAACCTCATGGTCAACGGCTACTATCCCGCGGTGACCTGGGTTCCTTTCCTCATCGCTGGCATGGCCATCGCGCGCCTTAATCTTAATACGCTAGCAGCGCATTGGCGCCTTGGTCTGGCGGGGGTCGCGCTGGCCGTGTTGGGCCATGGGGGATCCTTGCTCGCGCTGAGTTCCCGCGCTTTGACTGAAACCTCCTTGTGGTGGTCTGACGTTGACGGCGCTTTTGAGCCTTCCAAGTCGTCATTTATAGTCAAGTCGTCATGGATAGCCGCACCTCATAGCGAAACGACGCTTTCGATCGTGGGCAGCACCGGTTGCGCAATGATCATCTTGGCGGCTTGCATGCTCGCTGTGGATGCGCTCCCGCGTCTGCGAAAGCTGGTCTGGCCAATAATCGCAGTCGGCTCGATGTCTTTGACGGCCTATGTGCTGCACATTGCGGGAATAGCCTATCTTATGAAGATAAACATTTTCAAAGACGAGAGCCTGTCCACGCTCTTTGGCTTCGTTGTGGTTATCAGCACTTTTGCGGTGCTTTGGCTGCGCATCTTCCAGCGAGGACCGATGGAAGTGCTGATGGGTAGGGTCGCAGATCTCGCGCGTCACATCCGCTGAGCACCGCCGCGCCCCGGCCTCCCGATCACATTACGGACAAGGTGGGGCTTTGTCCAAAGCTTGTTCGCGGCAGGGGAGGGTACTTCCTCCCAGCCTGCCGCCTTGTTGATGGAAGCTAAAACGGTCGCGCAGGCGCTAGAGTTGCATCGGCATAATCAGCTTAAACTCGCGAAGTTAAACCCGCGGTTGGTCTATCTCGGCCCGCCTCACCTGAAAGGCTAAGGTATCCGTTTCGGTCAAGGGTTTTAGGGGCCATTTTCGCTGCGCCTTGAGGAGAGCGTTTGCTAGGATGAGGAGCTTTCGCAACAAGATGATGACCTTTGCGGGTTTGCCTGCCGCCTTTAGCGCCTGGTATTTTGCCTTGAGGTCGGGGTTGAAGCGCAGGGCGAAGGGCCGGGCATGTAGAGGGCCTGGCGAACATTGGCCCGGCCGCCCCGGATGAAGGCGCGGCCGCTCCATTTTGCCGAGGCCGGCGAGGCTTGCGGCCTTTGGTTCCGAGTTCCGGCATGTCGATGGTGAGTGTGCAGGCGGTGGCATCCGATGCGCCATATGCTGGTCAGGATTTCGCGGCGCTGGACAGCGTCGGGATCGGCTTTCATGAGGGTAAGCATCGTCTGATCGATATCGCTGAGTTCACGTGGATCTGCTTCCAGCCACTCGTTGTTGTGGCGCCTGAGCAAGGCAAGCGGTCAAGGTCTGGCTCTGGTGCTGGCTGCGGTGCGATCCCCGCACGGGCCAGGTGCCGATCGTGTCGACGATCCACCTCGCCGCGACCAGAGAGCTGCTACTCTCTTCCGCTGTTCATTCTGGCCTCTTCGCAATGAATGTCATAAAATCACCTGTCGCAATTAATGGTTTTTGATTTGGCTCCTACAGCTGGCAGATATCGCCGAGAGTTCCGCAGAGAGCGTCGAAAGTTTTGGCCGCCTTCTTCCGCAGCCGCGCCTTGAGTTTTGAGCAGACCTGTCTTGATCGGGTTGAGATCGGGCGAGCATGGCGGCAGGATCAGGAGCCAGTGCCCCTTTGGCCAACCAGTGGGCGGCGCGTACCTTGCCGACAATCTGGGGTTCCGAACCCGACAGTTGGTTTTCAACCCGACAGTGGCCCGCCTCAGAGCAGGCTACCGCCCTTCGGAGCAGGCAGAAGCTAATCGAGGTTCGCGGGTTCCGGTTTGAATGTGCAGGTCGCTGCGCGCCTGATCTTTCGGTCTGGCGGCACATGACAAAAACTCTCATTTTGGCCGACGATACCCGGTCAGGAGCGGGTATCGCAGTCGAGAAGCGACCCGAGCACGTCCACAAGATGTGCCGAGTTTGCAAGGTGTGTCATTGTTTCTGTCAACGTTCGAGCGACAGCGCACGACGAAACGTCTGGCATACGCCTCGTCTGGCACGCGCCTCGCATATGTTGCAGTTGCTGCTGGAGATCAGGCGATCGAGTGGGCCTTGCAATTTTCCGATTTTGATGCGCCTAAAGTCTCGTGTACAAATCAGGCTGGCGTGAATGGCCTGCCTAAGTTGCGACTTATTACAAAGGAATGGATATGGCGACTGGAACGGTGAAGTGGTTCAACAGCACGAAGGGTTTTGGTTTTATTCAGCCTGACAACGGCGGTCAGGATGTCTTTGTCCACATTTCCGCTGTTGAACGAGCGGGCCTGTCGACCCTTAATGAGGGCCAGAAGATCAACTACGAGGTGGAACAGGATCGCCGCACGGGAAAGTCCTCTGCAGGCAGCCTCAGCAAGGCTGGCTAACGGTCCGGGAAAGCCTTGGCAAGGTTCGTCATCGCCGGAACGCATTGACGGCTCGAAACCCGGGCCGGAGCATGCAAGTTAATGCCGCGGCAGGGATTGCTGGAGCCATCATGAATTACTCTGGAAATGAGGCTCTTGGACGGGAAAGGCGGGGCTCATCCCCGCCCTTTGATTCCGCGCAGATTGGGCCAACGGCTGCTGCGCGTCCGAACGACTGTTGATACGGATTTAGGCTGCGACCTTCTTGCGGGTCCGTTTCGCCGGCGCCGTGGCTGGGGCTTCCGGCTCTTTCGGTTTGCGGCCGAGTCCCATGGTCTTGGCCAAGGCGGAGCGCGCAGCGGCGTAATTCGGCGCCACCATGGGATAATCCGACGGCAGACCCCATTTGGCGCGATATTCGTCTGGGGTCAGACCATAGTGCGTCGCCAGATGGCGCTTTAGCGATTTGAATTTCTTGCCGTCTTCAAGGCTAATGATGTAGTCCGGTTCGATCGACTTTTTGATCGGGACAGCAGGTTTTTTTACAGGCACAGGCTCTTCTGCCGGTATGAGTCCAGCCGTGCCGTTTAGAGCCCCGTGCACTTGGGCGATCAGGGCAGGAAGCTCCCCCGCCGGGACGGGGTTGTTGGAGACGTAGGCTGATACAACATCGGCAGTGAGCTCGATGAGGATGTCGGTCTTGTGGGGTTCTTCTGTCATAAACTTCTCCGGGCAGCTTGAAACACAGTTGGGCGAAGTGTCGCTTCATAGTGGCGGTTGCCGCTGAAAGCAAATGGATCGACGGGTGCGCTGCTCCTCCACCATTGAAGTCTCGGCGACGCATCCCGTCATCGTCCATCGCTAAAGGCAGCGTATTGAATTATGGGAGCGGTCGCGCCCGCCCCACCATAGCGATACAGCAAGACAATCAAAAAAGCCGGTCTTTGCTTGGCCCCAAATCTTTTCTCCTTTCGTGAACGCTGAGCTGCCAAGCTGCTACAGTTCACCTCGCGGGGCAACCGTGCACAACACAGGAGTTGCCCGAGCGATACATTCTTCACTTGCCGCTTATCAGCGCTGGTGATTGCACTTTGCAGCCTGCCTCCGGACCCGCAGCGCTCACGCTGTTGGTTTTGCGCCTGCAGGCGTCGGAAGTCGGATCGCCGCAGCTAATTTCCTCAGGCGGACGAATTCAACAAATCGATTGTTTGGATCGAAGGCATCCACACCATCGATGCCTCTAGAATATGATCCAGCTACAATCACCGTGCTGTAATGGCAGGGACGGCCAGCACAAGCGCGACACGATCCGGCGGGTCCATCGCTGCGTTACGTATTCATGGCTACTGCATCGGGCGCTCGGTCGACCGCCTTAAGCCAGGTCGCCGCATTGCGAGACGGTGACCGGCGAGGGAGAGGGCGCTCTGGCAACGAAGCGAGGCGGGTGGCCTTGCGGGTGGCCGCGTGATGTCATCCGGCTCTCCTGCCGATCTCTGCCGGCCAGATCTGGAGCAACTGTTTTGCATAGATATGGCTCTCTTCAGGGGGCCATCTATGATGGGAGCCGAGCGCGTGTTCGAGCCGGGGAACAGGCTGCGCATGCACTGTGCCCACCTATTGCGATCGTGCTAACCTTGGTTGTTCGGACTTGCCGTTAAAGGCAAGCGACAGATTGAAGTTATGCTGCACCATCTGATTGCCTGGCTCGTTTTCGAGAGCTCGCCGATACAGGGCCTGTGCCGCGTCATGCCGCCCCTCAATGTCCAAAATCACGCCCTTCGCATTCAATGCACGTACGTTTCCTGGGGCTGCAACCAAGACGCTGTCGAGCACCTCAACCGCTTCGTGCGGGCGCTTCTGGCCCACCAAGGCATTTGTAAGTCGTATCGCCGCATCAACATTGTCCGGGTGCTGCTTCACCTCATCCCGCAAAGCCCGCTCTTGAACATCCTGACCAACTTCGCGCAAAATGCGTTCGCGCATAGCCGGATCGATTTGATCGGCGCTGAGCAACTCGGGGGAAGATGTCTCCTGCACGGAAAGAGCCGGCTTTTGCCAGCTGGCGCAACCGCCCAAAGGCAGAATGGCGAGTACGGCAAAAAGAAGTGAGTTCCGGCGCAGAAACATAGGCGATGGAGAAACTGTATTACTATTCATGTTATCTCTCAGTTATCGGGGAGGCGCGTGGCGTTCAGTTAGGAAAGGTGGGACTACTCTAACAATCCGCTGTTCGATCCGTGCGGGAGTGTGACGGATCCTGCGGGGCGAATTGTAAAGTCGGAGGCGAGGTCTTGATAAGACAGCACGGCGAGATCAACCCCGTTTCGCGTCAGAAAGCCGCGGACGAAACGTCGGACATCCATCGACGTCAACAGAATAGGGCGGGTTTGACCCGGTTCTGCGTTCGAAAGGACCTGACGTATCTGTGATAGCATCGCTTCGCTTTGCCGATCCTCCAGTGCGAGATAGGGGCCTGCATCCGAATCTCGAACCGCGCCACGCATCACATCCTCGCTCTCGCGCTCGACGACCAGGGCGGACACGATGCCCTCCGTGTTGGCATGGCGGTGGCAGATCTGTCGCTTCAAACCAGAACGGACATATTCCGTCAGCAGGGCAACGTTCTGCTCACGCTCGCTCCATTCGGCCAATGCCTCCAACACGAGACGGGTGTGGCGGATTGGGATACCTTCCTCCAGGAGGCGGCGCAGAACATCGGCAATCCGAGGAATCGGCGTCGTGCGTAGCACCTCTTTCACAAGCTCAGAATATTCCTGCTCCATTCGGCCCAGGAAATGTCGGGTCTCTTGGATGCCCACCAATCGCGGTGCGTAGCGGGTCAACGCTGCATGGACGCGCAAGGCGAGGAGTTCGCCGGGAGCCCTATGCTCCGTGCCGGCGCCCGTAAGGGCCTTTGCAGGGGTATGTTCAACCGGGAGTCTGTCCGTTTTCGGCTCACGTCTAAGGGGGACACCGCTCGAGTCGACGTGCGCTACATCGGCTCGGAGCGCCATCTGGTTTGGATCTAAGGCGTCCTGTTCGACTGGCACGCCCTCGACATCAATTCGGAATTGCGATTCAGGCAGCTGCTCGTCAACCAAGACAGGGATGCGAGGAACGATAATGCCCAGATCGGCTGTGACCAGGAGCGAAACGCGCCCAATATGTTTTTGCAATTCGGCTTGATCGACCGCCTGCATAAGATCTGGCGCTAGAAAAAATGCGATCGGGAATTCCTTCGCAGGCGCGGCTTGCTTAGGCTCCGCTGCAGTTCCACCTTTCGCATCGGCAGTGCCGGCGCCCAGCACATCAGCCTTGACAATGCTTACCGCAGCGAACACTGCGGCCAGCATCAGAAAGACGGGGAGGGGAAACCCAGGAACGAACCCCATTACAACCAGGACGCCGGCCGCCAGTCGCAAGGCTCGAGTGCTGGCCGTGAGCTGACTGACCATTTCTGTACCGAGGTTGATCCTCGCCGTCCCAGTCACACGGGTGACGATGGTCGCCGCAGTAATGGAGAGCAGAAGGGCCGGAATCTGCGATATCAATGCATCGCCTATCGTCAGCAGAGTGTAGTGATGCAGTACCTCGCCGAAGGACATGCCCTTGGAGAGCAGGCCGATCGAAATTCCACCCAGCATGTTGATGCAGATAACCACCAGCCCGGCGATGGAATCGCCCTTCACAAATTTCATCGCGCCGTCCATCGCGCCATAGAGTTGGCTTTCCTTCTCCAATTCGGCGCGCCGCCGGCGGGATTCGTTGGCATCGATGTGGCCGTTGCGTAGCTCTGCGTCGACCGCCATTTGCTTGCCCGGCAGAGCATCCAGCGTGAAACGCGCCGCCACTTCTGCCACCCGTTCGGCACCCTTCGCGAGGACCATGAATTGCACCATGGTGACGACCAGAAATATGACGAAACCCACCACGATATTGCCTGAAATGACGAAATCGCCAAAAGTATGAATAATGCTGCCGGCCTCCCCCTCGGCCAGGATCAGTCGCGTCGTTGCGACCGTGAGCGCGAGACGGAATACAGTGGAAATCAAAATAACGCCGGGCAAAGAGGAAAAATCAAGTGGAGTACTGACATACAGGGCAACCATCATCAGCAGTATGGCCAACCCCATATTGAATCCTATCAGGGCGTCGACCACCACGACCGGGATAGGCATGACCATCATCGCGACAGCCAGAAGCAGCATCAACGCAACCATTAAATCCGGGCTGGCCGGCGCACGCTTGATGAAGTCACGCAGGACGTTGGCCATCGAGACACCTTTGCAATCGGTTGAGACTTACTCTGCTGTTACGCCATGAAACGTGGCTTTCGAACTCCGAAGGCGCCTCAGCCTTGGCCAGCGCGTGACCCTGCATGAGAGCCACAAGCAGGCGCGAAATGGCTGGGCAGCAAATGTTTCCAACGCAGCCAGCTTGTCAGCACCGAGCGCGACAGGATGTTTGGCTGGCCATAGAGTGCTGCTTGATGGGGCCTGCGAGCTTTCAATATTGGAGAGCAGCAATGCGGCCATTCCTGCTCAGCAGCACACGGCTGTCCTCAATACGTTCGACCACCCATCCATCAGCCAAAATGGCGCCGACAAAATACTTCTCGCTGTCGATGACAATATATGGTTGGACCCCATGCCACACAGCTTCGACCGCGATTGCGGATGGCGCCTTCTCCTCTTTGATGAGCACTCCGTTCACCAGTGTTAGAGTACCCTTGGTGCGACGATCGAACGATTGCTGAAGCTTCTGCCAACTGATGACCGATTCAGACGTGACGGTGCCTTCGGCGGTCACAACACCCTTTGCCGACCCAATCTTGACGTCGAGAAGACCCGCTCGATCGACTTCCTCCTGCAGCTCTTGGGCCGCTGCCTCCGTAAGTTCATTGTCAGCGCGGTGACTGATCGTTCTGGACGCGACTTCAGCCCGAAGTGAATTGGGGCTCGATCCACTTGCATTGCCAAGATAGGAGATCGTGCCTGAAAGCGCGCCGATCCCGAGTGAGCTGATTATGACCATGGCGAGCACACCGATCGGTAGGCGCGGTATGCCGGTCGAACCAGGCGGCTCTGCATCCTGCACGGACAAAGCAATGGACATCTCGCCTACGAGCAGGACGACAGGAAGGGGCACAACAACGGACTGGCCTGCGGCGATATTCCGGTTGCCCTCGATACTGAGTCCGGGTGCAAGCGCCTCCAGTTCGATCGACTTGCCAAGAAGAGTTACACGAAGGTGATGCGGTGCCAGTCCCTGCTCGACAAAGACCAAATCGGCATCGAAGCCGCTGCCGATTAAACACTTTTGAAGATCCGTCTTGCCGGTCAGACCGCAATAGTGCCCCGAACGCACTTCGAAACGGAGGGAAACGGCGTCATCCACAGAGCATCTCTCAAACAGGATAGAAGCCGCATGGCAATTGCCATGCGGCTCATTTCGGGACTACGTCGCGTCAATAAGGAGACGCGCTAGGGGGCAGTCTAAAACCCGCTTCCGACATTACGAAACGCGTTCGTCGGCGGCCTTCTTGATGGTCTGGAGATTGGTCGTTAGAGTGCGCAACTGGACACTCCTTTTCGTCGCCTCCAAGCTAACATTGGTTAGTTCCTGCACTTGCGCCTGAAAAGCAGTAGCATCAGCTCCGCTTGTATTGCCGGGAGTGCCACTGTTAGTTTTATCGGTATTGCCGGCGCTACTGGTATTGGTATTGCCTGATTTTTTATTATTATCAACTGCAGCCATGATCATTCCTTTTTCTGTTGGAGTTGTGCCGTCAATAACGGCCTGTATGACCTCACGCCGGATTTCCCGCGTCAGGCATCTTCTGTGTCATCCAAAGCTTCATCGGCCTCAGCCATCGCATCGTTCGCGAATTGGAACGCGAACGATCGCAGGATACTTTGGAAGGCTTCACTTTGTGCTGCAGACTGTGAGTTGTCTTGAAGTTGATCATTTGAAACGGTCCGGTTATCCGCCCGATCGTTCCCGCCAGCTGCCTTGCCATCATTCCCACCAGCTGGCTTGCCATCATTGCCATCAGCCGGCTTGCCATCACCAGAATGCTCGGATTTCGAATCCCCATGGCCCTTTCGGATCAAGGAAGTCCCGAGGTTGCCAACTCCACTCCCAATTGCTGCTATCATCAGGTACTCCGGCATTTGCCATTGGCGGCGACGTGTTAAAGGTTAGCCTCGATCAAGCTAAGGGCGGGAGCTTTCGAGAACCTGACGGCTTTTGACAAAAACCGGCCAGCGCAAAAACGTATGCTCTGCAGGATGTTGCTCTCGCATCGAACAGTCGACCACGATCTCGGCTGTTCGGCCAATCCCGCCGTCCACGCATGCCGCGACCGAATGGCAGCCGCAGCAGCTCGTTTGCATCCTCGATGCTGTGGTGTCGAACAGGAGACACGGTCCACGTGCTGCATGACCGCAATGACCGTATTCTTGCTGGCTCCACGGGCGCACGCAACGAGCAGGAACTCGGTCTTTGCATCACCATTCTCTCGCCTGCACATCACGGCCCGGCGCGGTGAGCTCATTGGCTTCGAGAAGGTCGGCGACCGTACGAACATGGGATGGTCTGCCGGCTTTGGGAGGCCGGTGCGGATCCTCTTCTCACCATATCGAAAGCTTGAAGCGGTCGGATTTTCTTGCCCTGTTCGTGAGAACTCCCATCGTCAGCTAATCGTCAGCCAAGCGGTCTATCTAGGCCGGCCGTGCCTGACCTTCGGATCCAAAGGTCCCGTCTCGACACTTTTTGTAACTATAGATCGAAATGGTCCGCGTGATACGCAACGCACACGCTTCTCTGAAGCAAATGTGTGACTTTGTCGGTGGCGAACGAGAGGAGTGACGCATCAATAAAATCGTCAGGCACGTGTCTAGGAAGGGGAGCTAGCCGAGTTGGTCTGATTTCATTCGCTGTTCCTGGAAATCGGCGGACTGAAGCGCTGATAATCTCAGGACATCGATGGCAACGTTGCGAAAGTCCTGTGAGCTCGGGCCAATCTTGGCCTGCTACTGAGAAGCACTTTGGCGGGAACATTACGCCGTCGCGGGTCTGGCTGACCGTGACGTTAACCGAAAGATGCCGCTGGTCTCGTCAGCCGCCAGCACAATAGCAGCACATTCTCGCCTACTACGGAGACGCAATATGAAGGGCATTGGCCGACCACGGAAATCGCAGGCTGAAACTGGAGCCAGCCGCGCGGGGCGGGCGAGCAGTTCCCTTTCGCAATCAAGTCTTGCTGCGGGAGAAGGTGGACAGTCATTCGATTCCGTTGTGGAGCAGATGCGCTCTGGGGACGCCGATAGGAGGCCCTCCTCCCTTCCAGTTGCGCGCGGTCCAGGCGATGCCCGCGAAAGTCTGCCAGGCGCCTCGATTGGCGAAGATCAAATCCTGAACACACCGCCACGTGGAGCCGCTGCGCCACCACGCGGAACCGTAGCGCCACGTGGCGCAGCCGCAAGGCGGCGCGGTTCTCCCTCCATGTCTGAGGGCGAAGCCATGGCGCCGGTCGGTAGCCAACTATCAACCGCGCAGGTGGAAGGCACCAGCTCATCGTCAAATAAAGATATCAGTCCGACACAGCTCAGAATGAACAGTCTTGTTCAACAACTGACTGATTGCGAGGCTGCGGCCAGGAAAACCGACGTCCCCGAGGAGGCGGTGGAGCTGATCAGTGGGGTCGTCGATGCAGCCTCAGCAATTCTGGAGTACCGCGCTAGCCTGCCTGCGGCTGAGGCGCAGACAATTATGCCAGACGACAAGGTGCGTAGATGTTGCCAGATCGTGTGCGACGCCGCGAATGAAGTAGACAAACTTGGCCTGTCGACGATCACGAAATTGGACAAAAAGACCAAGAAAGCGGCAGGTATGGTCGATAAACTCTACTCCTACTCCCAGGCGGACCGGCAGGAGCTGTTGATTTTAAATGTGGAGAACCACCATACGGCGGCAATTAAGTGGTGGGAAAAAAAGGCATGGCGCTCCGAACGGCAGCGATCCGCCTGCGCTGCCACCGCTAGCCTATCCAGTGGAACGCCCGTGATGCGGGAAGCCGAGCGGTGCGCACTGCGGCTGCGTGCCGGCTCGGTACTGAGTGTCAGGATCTGGCTGGTCCGTGAGCGGATCGGTCTTGCGCGGGCCAAGATTGAACTGCGGGCGAGCAGGTTCGAGCCAGATTTGAAGGAACTCCTCGTCGGTCGAAATGGAGTGGTGCAGCTGATGGCAAGCGCCGCTCAAGAAGCTCTTCGCGCCCTCTCTTTGGCGAAGGGCATAATGGATGATGGCAAAACACTCAACGCTCATGATTGCGCGGTTGTAGAAAAAATCATGGAGCGGCTTTCGGATTTTGGATTGGCGTTGCACGAGGTGCATACCAAGCTAAGCCATACCTACCCAGATGCCGGCCTCCCATTGAAACTGTTCGAACGGATCGTGGACGATGCATGGATCACTGCGCACGATGCCATGCACTTGTTGAACCTGCAGTCTCCGCCGTCAGCCATCATGGCGCCACAGGCCCAGGCGGGCGCTGCGATGCCGGCCAGGGCAGGCGCTGCGATACCGGCTGACACTGCTGGTACGGCTGCAGTGTCAGAAGGCACTACAGCGCGAAGGAAAGGGAAGTCAAAGCATAAGTCGGCAGCTCGCGCCGGGACTTCTGCCGCCGGGCAGCCATCAACACCAGTCGCTGCGAACGCCGGCACAGTGCCAGCAGCCAAGGTTCTCGCGCGCTCGGATCAAGTTGCGAGTACACAGGTGAGAGCGCAAGAGGTGGCTGCGAGTTCGTCGGGGGCAGGCTCGACAATCGGGGGCGCCGCGTTGTCAATGGAGGTATTGACGGAGCGGCTCAAACGATTGGACGAACTTTTGCAGTTCGATCTGGCCGGTCAGCAAAGCGTCGTCTCCCAAGTGCGCCAGATGAAGCCTGAGGAGGCCGGTAAGGTCGTGGACGATGTGGCCCAGTACCTGCGAGCCCAGGCCATTGAGATGCAAACCTGTCTCGCCGGGTTGCAGGGGCGTAATGTACGCCTGCTACTCACCTCCACCCAGCTACCCAAAGTGCACGAACGCACAGACCAGCTCAAAGGGTTGCTGAACATGGTGCTGGGACAGGCCAACGCATTGAATGAAGGAAAAGCCGGCATTACGACTGATTGCATGAAGACCTACGCATTTCCGGCGCAAAAATACCTGGAACATTTGTGCAATGCCGACGAATTGATGCCGCCGGAGGCACCGGTCGCGCTGCGTGGCGAGCCAGGAAAGCTGTTTGAGATGAAGCTGCAGCCCAAGATGCTGGTCAATGGTGCGATGCCGAGCCCGATGTGGGTGCACATCCACACGAGTCGCCCCGTCATGGCCAGAAACTTGGAAGGGCTGGCTGATTCCGAATTCACCGCTTGCCACGTTAAATCCAACGAACAGCGCGGCTACAATCGAGAGCGAGAGGAAGCCGATGCTAGGTCCGGTCGCGAGAAGGTCATAATTCATCGCGGCAAACTCACCCCCGCTTTCTGTAAGTCCTTGTTGACCTCAGGGCTTGGCCGCCAACCACGCCATTCGCGTGCCGAGCTCCCGTCGGCGCAGGCTGCATGACAGGGCACTCAGAATGCGGCCGGCCACGCTGTGAGTCAGCGAGCATTTCTCCTGGCCAAACCGCGAATGCCGCTGCGCGAGTTGCGGTCCGGCGATTGGAGTCGATCGGCTACCGTCAGGGCCGATTTGCGATGTCGCGTTACCGGCTGTTGACGTGGCGGCGTATCTTGCCTCCCATCCAACTTATCGCCGAGATCGCGCCGCCAAGATCGAGGCGGAAGGTCTTCCTGCGAGCGCGGAGCAGGCATAGCCGATCCGATCGGGATCGGCGCATCGCAACGACCCAACGGTGTGGTGGAGAAAATTGGATTCGGGAGAGCTCGGTTCCAAGAGGCGGAGTTCCGGCCCGAATACAATCCGCTCGCAAGCACCCACGATGCGCATCCGCAGTTTATTGTCTGGGAGATGGGCTGGATTGCTCGGCGGCGCTGGCGCTAAGGCGGGGCTGTCGCCGGACAATTAGCATTCACTGCCAACAGCCTTGCAACCGTCACCAGTTGCAAGGCTCGGCGGCGGGTCGACAAATCACATGAAATCGTCGTCGGACCCGCTATCGCTGCTGTCGCTATCCTCGGTTTTGTGGAGATAGAGTGGAGGTTTGCCTGCACGCTGCCACTCACCGGCACTGTTCTTCGTCCATTTGTCGGGATGCTGCGTAGGGTCAAGCACCAGGTCGCCATGATCCACTTCAACAAACCCCATCGTCTGCGCGCGCGCTTGTGCTTCCGGATTAGCCGCACGCCAATTCAGCAACGGTCGGTCGCCGTCTATCCGAAGTTGATGCTCCAGCAGAATATCGCCCGCATTTTCGACGAGCGGATGGGCGACTTGAAGATCCACTATGGAAGTGACCTCAGTTCGACCAGGAAATTGTTCCCGCCAACTTTCCGATTCGAACTCGTTCATGCTGAATCCGCCTTCCATTCTCAGCAGTCCGGCACTCCGGTCTCCCAATTGGTAACTGAAATATCGCGCGTGCTCCGTATCTCGACGGATGCCATATTGCTGAGCAACGTCCGCGGTGCGCCTGGCTCGTGACGATACGAACTCCGAATACTCTTGAGGATTGTCGGCGATGTGCGTGATTTCATCACCATGAAATTGCCTCACCTGTCTCCTGAAGGAAGTCCTGTTGATCTCCACCACAGGAGGTCGGGAATTGAGGGAGTATGCTTGGGGAGCCGCCGATGATGAGGCGCCGCTACCTTCCGATCCGGATAAGTGCATTCGGGCAAATGTGTCCGCGAACCCTTCGCTTCCTGCATCCGATTGCTCGCCGGCATTATGCGCGCGGTAACTATCGGATGAGCCACCAATTCGACCATACATGACGATTCGTACTCCTATGTTTCGCAACCGAGCTCAAGTTAGCACGGCTGTTCAACATAGGGCGCTTAGTTGACGACTAGCTGACGAGGGCATTCCAACGGCTGCACCAATCAAATCCGCACTGCCGGCCTCAAAACCTCGGACTGCGCCACGCACCGGCCAGCAGAGGCTGCAAGGTCATGCCCGGAGGACTTGCCGTAGTTGCTGGGTGGCAGATCCGAGGGGAGTGATTGCCCCAGGCCCGCGGTTGCGCGGTTGGCCTGACAGAGACACTGGGGCACGGATGGCCAGCCGACATTTGCCACTAGCATGGAGCCAGGTCAGTTTTGAACTGGGCAGTCGTGGACTTCCATGACTAGGCCAAGCCTGCGGCAAAGAATGCTTTCGCGACAGGCTGGAAATATTGCATAGGAACCGCGTGGCCGAGTTTTGTAGTGCCTATCAGCTGACGCGCTAAGACATGGTCATGGACGATCGTCAGGCGTAGTGCCCGCGCCTCGCTCAACACATGTGAAACGCGCTCACCTTCGGCACGGCAAACTAAGAACGGCACCCCGGTTTCACCGCGAACGTAACGCAGACCGATCAGGACCGCCCTTCCTGTTAAGACCAGCGTGGCGCGATGCACGCCAAGCGCAGGCTCGTCGGCCGCCTCCTCGCGGATGCGACGCTGTTCACCTTTCAACTCTGGCGCTCCTTGCTGATCCTTCGACTCGCGCGTCACTTCGGTATTGGTCATGCGCATTTCGCGCAGATACAACGCGCGCTGGAGCAGAAGATCGATCAGTCCGCCGACCAGCAGTGCGCCGGCGCCAATTCCCATCAGCAATTTTGTCTCCATAAAGATGAGGCCAACACAGCCCATGCCGCAGATCGGCAGAGGGACCATTGTCTTCCACATCCCGAGAAGGACAATGGAAAAGGTTGCGCTGAGAACCAATACCTTGAACATGGTCTTGCAGACTTCGACCATGGAACGAGCAGACCCCAAGCGCTTCAGCCCTTCAAAGGGGTCAATTTTCTTAAAGCTGAGCTTCATCGGCTCCAGAGAGAAGACAAATCCACCATTGGCTAGCAGGCTGGCCAAAATCACCGCGGCGACAAGGGTTCCAAGCAGCGGGCCAACAGCCGCGACTGTGAGTTGGACGAGCACAACCAATGCCTGCGGCACCGCGGTATCGAAAGGTAGGCTCTGCAACTTGGTGGCTAATAGGAGCGCTTCCCGGCATTTGTCCTCGATCACGCTGCCTCTTAGCCAAAGGTAGCCGAGCCCAGCGCAAGTCCCGACCGCGCGGACGAAATCGGAGCTACGTGGCAGCTGTCCTTTTTTGCGCGCTTCACTTAACTTCTTCGGGCTGGCGGCGTGTGTCTTCTCTTCACTTGTGTCGCTCATGGCAGCAATTTGTCGAACCACTCCAGCACGCCGTTGGCACGTGTGACCTCCAGTTTCATGCTCTCCACCAGATAGGCAGCGTAGGTGACCATGAGAACTGGAAAGACAATGTTCTTGATTGCCGGAGACAGTTGGCTCGCCTTAAATTGCGGGGCAAAGCGACGCAGCAGCATCATCGATATATCAATCAGTATCAGGAAGAACACGACAGGCCCCGAAACCAATAATGCCGTGCGCATTATGCTGTCGAGAAGCCCCAACAACTCCATTGCTCCTGGCCCGCTCAGTGTCGGGTGAAACTGATACACCGGCCAGATCAAGTAGCTGCGGTACAGGACACTGATCAAAGTTTCCAGGCCTCCTGATCCGACGAATATGGCAATCGCAGTGATCCCCAGAAAAACGCCCATCGCGGAAGCCTGACTGTTCGTCGCGGGATCGGCCGAAGCGGTCGGGCTGCTGATGCCGCGTTGGTTGTCGATAAGCTCCCCGGCAGCCTGAAGGCCCCAAAGCGGAATGCCAAGAAAAGTGCCAAGGAGTACACCGACAAAAACTTCCTTGAATCCGAGCAGGGTTAGCTGGATCAGGCGCGTATCAGGATCCAGCGCCGGCAATCCGCCGCTGACGTGTGCCAGGCATGGTAGTGCGAAGCCAACAGCCAAACAGCCCCGGATCAGCCCACTGATCTGCGAGCGTGTGAATACGGGAAAGATCAGCATGATGCCCATCGCGCGGGCTGCCCCAAGACCTGCCGCAACGACGAGTTCGAAAGCCGTCTGGATCAGAATTTGAATATCGGCCGATGGCGCGTCCATGGGGCGGACTAGTAGCTAAGTGTCATTGCGGGAAACTCGGTGAAGATCTGATCGGCTAGCTCTATGAGCGGGGCGCTTAGCACAGGAGCAAACAGCCCAATCACCGCGACAACGACCAGAAGCTTCACGGTGAGCGGCAAGCTTTCATCCTGGATCTGCGTCGCCGCCTGGAGGATGCCGATGACGAGGCCGACAACCACTGATGCAATGAGCGGCGGTAGAATCCAGATCATGAAAACCACCAGTGATTGGCTCATAAGAGTAATGATGCTGGATTCAGTGATGATCAGCCTCCCGGTAACGTATAACTCAGCACAAGCCCATGCATCAATTTTGACCAACCATCAATGGCAACAAACAAGAAGATCTTGAACGGAACAGATATAACAGTTGGTGAGACCATCGACATACCCATTGCCATCAAGATAGTTGTCACTATCAGATCTATAACAATAAAAGGCAGATAAAGTAGAAATCCTATCTCAAATCCGCGCTTCAATTCTGATAGCAAGAAAGATGGTACAAGTATTGCAAAGTCATCAGGCGTGGCTGCAGCGTGCATTTCCTCTGGCCAGACCTTTTCTGTCGAAGATAGGAAAAATCGCCGCTGCTCTTCATTTGTGAATTTCTTGAGATGCTCGCGCAAGGGCTCACTTCCGGCTTTAGCGGCGCTTACCCAGTCGTCGAATGTCTGATAGTGGAGCTTGGGATCCGACATGCGGTCATAGGTCTGCTCAGCAACGGGCGCACTAACGAACATAGTGAGGATCATCGCCGCGGCGTACAGCACCACATTGGGTGGTATGGTCTGGGTCCCGAGCGCATTGCGGACGAGGAAAAGAACAATTGATACCTTTACAAAGGCCGTTGTCGTGGCAACTGCTAAAACCAGCAGACCGAGTCCGGCGGTAACCGCAAGAAGCGCCAGGATTGTCGGCTGAGCTTCACTCATTGCATGCAAACCCGCCACGGAGCCTGATGCCCAGCTCTTCTCCGATGCGGACAATGTCGCCACGCCCGATACGCTGACCATTGGCCACTATGTCGACCGGGCCGTCGATCGGCCATCCAAGTTCAAAAATATGCCCTTCGCCGGCACTTCTTAATTCCCCAAGAGAAATAGGCCAGCGGCCGCATTCAAAGACAAGCACGATCTCGACATCGTCGAGATCCTTAGTAAGCTCCAGTTGCGATCCGGGTTGTGTCATATGCGCACTCTCCAAAGGACACGGTCGCGGGCGGAAAGGCCCCCGCAAGATTAATTCATCGCCGTCAAGATCCGCCTCGGCGCACAACTGGCCGACAGCTAGGGTGATCTGGCCGCGGCCGAACGGCGCAATATCGGGCAACAATGCATCACCGACACATGCGCTTCGAAGAAGCGCCGCAGGAAGGCGAAGCGTGCCGACCTCTCCTGCAACAATGAGCGGGAGCTCTGGAGGCAGCCCGCCCAGCTGCCGCGGCAACTGGGCAAGCAGTTCGCCTAGCGCGCGAAACGCAGGCGGTACTAAGCCGTCAAGTGGCGTGAACAGGAATAGACGGCCCTTGCCCTTGACCGCGCCGAAAATGATGTCGAGTTCAAGATGAGGAGCCAGCATCGTGGCTTCGCATACCCGCACGAGTTGCACGTTCAGACGCGTCGTCTCCTCCAGTCGAGTGACAAGCGGCTCCAGAGCGAGTTCGAGAATTAGCGAAGCAGTTGGCTCGGAAGGGAAGGCCAAGCCGTTCTGCACTGTCGTGATGAACTCCTCTACGAGCGGGCGCGACAGTGACAAGATGACCGTTTCGGCTCCCACTCTCCAGACGCAGTCAAGCATCGGAATGGCAGCAGGTTCCTGCTGCCAGACAAGCCCTGCCGTTCGCACCGATAGCGGCACCTCGTTGATCCGGCTTTGAAACGGCGTGCGCGGCGCTGCTGTATCATTGAGCCACGAGACAACCGTGTGGGACAGTTTCAGAACTGGTTCGAACATGGCGGGTGTGACCGCAGCGCCTATCAAAGACTGCACGGTCGTGTCATTCGGACGACCTCTTGCGACCGTCGGATCCGGTTGCGCGGCATTTAGGCAAGCGACCCCCTCGCATATTTCAGCAGTATCTCATCGTCGGCCTCGATCTCGGCTGCGGCCTCCGAATGAGTCTCGACGGCGCGCCGCACGTCGTCCTCGATTTGTTGCCATTTGTCCCTTGCCGCCGAACATATGACCCATAGCTCCCTCGTCCTGGACGCCGCCATCTCAGCCTCCTCTTGAGCGATTTGGGTATCATCAAGCATCTGCCGTCTGGAATTGATCTCAGCGGCAAGTTGTTCAGTGTGAAGGCGGTGACGGTCGAGCGCTGCGCTAGACAAGTTGTCGAGTGACATCAGATGCTGATAGAGCGCTGCTTCTTTTCTTGAACAATGTTGCTGTATCATTGCAAGCTCCCTAGAGGCATTTTGTACGGCTGAGGCGGCCACATCGCGCTGGGCTTCCTTCTTGGACAGCTCGCCAAGGGCACGACGCTCTTGCATTTCCTTCAGAAGCCGTATACTCGAAGACTGAATCCAGTTTACGCGGTCAGACGCGACATCCATGCGACCGTCTCCTCGAAATCTGACGCGTCATCTTCGCTCTGGCGCAGAAACTCCCTCAGTTCGTCGATTGACGCGACAGCCCGGTCAGTCAGGGGATCTCCACCTGGCTTGTATTCGCCAACATTGATCAAGAACTCGGTCTCGGCATAGCGCGACAGGAGCTCGCGGAAAATGGATGCTGCCTTGCGATGTGTCCCCGAAACGACTGCATCCATGACGCGGCTGCGACTCTGCAGCACATCAATAGCGGGGAAATGCGATCGCGCCGCAATAGCGCGTGAGAGGATGACATGGCCATCGAGAATACCACGCGATTCCTCGGCGATTGGATCACCCGTGCCATCACCCTCTACAAGCACCGTATAGAAGGCCGTGATTGAGCCCCGCTCACCCATGCCGGCGCGCTCGAGCAGGCCTGGCAGCATGCCAAAAACGGAAGGAGGAAAGCCCCGTCGCGTCGGCGGCTCACCCGCAGCAAGGCCTATTTCGCGCATAGCGCGGCAGAAGCGCGTCAGCGAATCCAGCATGAGAGCAACGCGTAGGCCTTGATCGCGGAAATATTCCGCGAGCGCAGTCGCCATTGGAGCGCATTGCGCACGCTCTACCGCCGAGCGGTCGGATGTTTCAACCACGACGACCGTACGGAGAAGGCCCTCTTCACCAAGATTCCTTTCGATGAATTCACGAACTTCCCGTCCACGTTCGCCTATGAGCGCCACTATGACGACGTCAGCGGCGGCACCCTTTACGATCTGTGACAACAGCGTCGACTTGCCACCACCTGGCTCGCCATAAATCCCGATCCGCTGGCCCTCGCCGCACGTCAGCAGACCATCGAGGACACGGACCCCAAGCGGGAATGGCCGCTCAATCATGCGCCTCGTCATCGGATTGGGGGCTCTGCCATGCAGGGGCCGAGTTTCGACGGTCTTGATTTCGCCTTTGCCGTCCAATGGGCGGCAACGACTGTCGATCACGCGACCGAGCAAATCGCCGCCGACGGGCACCTCACGCATTCGGCCAGTGGCCACGACCTCTGCGCGGCTGGATAGGCCCACCAAGTCCCCGATCGGTGTCAGCAATACACCATCACCCGACAGGCCGATCACCTCGGCCTCGAGCGACAGCCCGGTTCGCGGGTCCTCTAGGAGGCAAAGTTCCCCAATACGAGTGTCTGGCAAGACGGCATGAACCAGTGTGCCGATAGCCCGCGTGATCCGACCGCGCACCGCACGCGTGTCAATTCGCTTGGCCGCAGCCCTCAAAGACGAGATTGCTGGAACGAGAGCTCGAGTGTGGGCGTCAGCGTTATGTTCTGGGACGGGCTTTCTCATAGCTCGCCTTTCTCACAGAGCGTCCCGAAACCAAGGCGCAGCGCGCGCATCTGGGCGTCAAGTCCAAGGTCAACATTGCCGTACTCGCTCCACAGCACGCAGCGTTGCGGCGACAATGTCGGGTCGGGCTCGATCCGCACCCTTGGTCGACCATCCTGGCCGTCGCATCGAGCAAACTCTCGTGCAAGCATGTCGACTTGCATGGGAGAAACATGAAGGCAAACGTCGGCGCCGCTGTATTGACACTCTATGGCGTGACGAACAGCCCTCACCAATAGCTCGCCCGGATCGAAAGCGCCGATAAGATCGCTCAATATTTCCATCACGAGCTGCGGCAATTCCTGCTCCAGAGCCGCCTTTCGTCGCGCGATTTCGGAGATTGTCTCCGCAATCAACCCTGCCATCTCCTCGGTGCCTGCATTCGAGCCCTCCATGTGGCCGCGCGCCCACGCCCGCTGGTAAACCGCGCGTGCCCAGTTTCGAACGCGCTGCCGATGCCGTTCTGCCGCGGCAAGGGCTTGCGCGGCGCTGTGCCAGGTTTCGAGCTCGCTCGCGGGTATCAGTGGTCCGACTGGACGCATCTGCGGCGCTATTGGCCCCTCGGAAAGTTCGACTGTCATTTCACCGGGGTCTCTGTCTCAAAATGAGCTACTACAAGTGAAAGCAATTGGCCGGCGGCGGTCCAATGCTCATGTGCTGGAGTCTCCGCGGCAGTCCCCTCGGGCAATCGAAGAAGCACGCGGTTACGCTCGGTCGCTGAACTGTCCTGGAGCCAAGCTCCAAGACATGCGTGTCCATCGTATTCGATTTGCTGAGCGAGTTTTTCTGGGTCCGAGATCAGTCTTTTGTCAACAGCATGCAGCAGGTGTCGGATTCCGAATGCGTGTGCATCCACGCCGATGCGTTTAACAAGGATGGCAAGCTCAGGCTGAGAGACAAACGCGACCAGCGAACGGGCATGCCAGATACTACCAGCAAGAAGGGTCGCTCGATATGGATCATGCCCGCGTAGAAGGTCCGGCCTGCAGCCGATGTGGTTCAGATCCACGTCATCGTTGCCCAGCAATTCTGCCAGCCTTGGATGCAGTCTGGAACACTTCTGCAACTTCACTAACGTTTCGGCCGATAACGCTGGATCAAGACGCGCCGCA
Source organism: Mesorhizobium sp. WSM4312 (assembly GCF_002294875.1). Lineage (NCBI taxonomy): Bacteria > Pseudomonadati > Pseudomonadota > Alphaproteobacteria > Hyphomicrobiales > Phyllobacteriaceae > Mesorhizobium > Mesorhizobium sp. WSM4312. Next base: position 139,603 of record NZ_NSFU01000016.1, read on the forward strand.
AGACGGGTTGGATGGGCCGAAGCCGCAAGCTCGCTCGCGCCCGGAAAGTGCGGACCATCAGGTCGGGCGGTCTGTATAGGCATTGGCAATGAGATGTCACCCACGTCCAATTGCAGGCATTCTTTTGCGAATGGCCTCGACAGCAGAAGCATCCCGGCGCCCCTCGACCTTGGAAACGCCGGTTGATTGCTTGCGCCGACGCGTAACAACGCCGATCAAGAGATAACAGGCCACGGCGAATACGGCTGCGGCAAAACCTGTTACGGTCGCCAGAAGTGGCGCAGGAAGAGGTAGTGATGCTTGTGGCAAAACAGCAGTCGGATCGGGCCGTTGCTCGTGTGCGGAACGTTCTACCGGCACCAAAACCACTTCCACCTTATCGTAGGACAGGCCTTCGATGCTGTCGGCTACAAGCATCTTTATCTTTGGCAGCAGAGCCGCGACATTTGTTTTTGCGTCGTGCCTGATAAACACCGAGGCCGAGGATGGCGTGGCACCGGCTCGCACAAGGTCGTTATGCGGCAGCACGACGTGAACACGTACAGAAAAAACGCCATCGATATCGCTGATCGTCCGCGACAACTCTTCGCTCAGGGCATACACGTAACGGGCACGCTCTTCGGTCGGCGAGGCAATCAGGCCTGATCCTTGGAATATCTCACCGAGGTTCTTGAAGGATTGGCGCGGCAGCCCCTTGGCGTTCAGAAGGTTGATTGAGAAGGCGAGCAGCTTTTCGTCAACCTGGATCGTGCTGGTTCCATCCTTGGCGACCACCCGGATCGCGGCGACCCCGTTGTCTTCAAGAAGTGCGAGCATTTCATTTGCCTCACGCTCTTGCAATTGCGTGTAGAGGTCGGCTTTGCAAGCAGTGAGGGCGACGAGAACTGGCAGCATGACAAGTCTAACCGACCGCCACCCTGACAGGCCACGCATGATTTCGCCCTCGGCCAAGCCAATCATGCGCGCGGTTCAGCCTTCCTTCAAAAGTTTATTCACGGATGATGTGACGCCGCTGACGCCTTTGGAGATAAGCGCCACCTGGGTGACGCCGTTGTAAACATCCCGAAGACCAGCCATCATCGTTTCGAAGTCTTGCCCTTGTTGGGGAATGCCCGAGATTCCGGTTCCCGCCTCACCTGGAACGGGAAGCTTCTGCGCCGGTCCCGGTAGAGCGCCCTTCGAAAGGGCTATGTCATGGTCGAGCGCGGGGAAGGAAACAGTGTTGTGTGGATATAGGGAGGAAATCGTCTGCAACACGCGATCGCCCATGCCGCTCGTCGGCGCAGCCGCGCGCTGAACATCCATCGCCGCAGCAACTGGCGCCGCACTCGCTGGCCCCGCGGCGGCATCGTTTTTCAGCGAGTCGGCTGCATGCCCTAAGGCGCGCTCAAACTGGGCCTGCTCGACAATCGACGGTGATCCGACCCTGGGGAGGCCAGCCGTTAGAGTGGCAGAGATCGACGTGACAGGCATCATCATGTAAGGACTCGGTTGCTCTCTCTGACCGGGCGAGCCCCGCCCATTCATCACCCGGTGTCGGCGCAACACTCCTAGGGGGGCAAGCTGACAACAAGCTGACTAACGGCGGCGTCATTTCGACAATCTAAAATCTCTTCGGCAATTTAGTCACTTGTGATGATTTCAGCGTTTGGTTTATCAGTGCGACATGCCGAGAACGCTTATCCAACCCGTCACCCTGCATGTTTTGAGACTTCTTTGTGCCGGGTTTTTTCTGTCCACCGGGATTCACCCGGCGCATGCAGTCCCGCTGTCCCTTCCGGCGACACCCTATAGATACACGGTTCTGGATCAGGAGCTCGCTGCAGCGTTGCAGGAATTCGGCAACAACCTGAATATCAGGGTCAACATCAGTCCTGCGGTGAAGGGGCGAATTCGCGGACGTATGCCTGATTTGCCACCGCGCGCGTTCCTCGACCGCTTGACGAACCTTTACGGTCTACAATGGTACTATGACGGCCTTGTGCTCTATGTGTCTGCTGCACAAGAATCGCAAACTCGAATGCTTTTGATGACGTCGATTCGCTTCGATGCGTTCAAGGGGGCTCTCGACAAGCTTGATATCTCCGACGAGCGCTATGTGGTCAAACCCGTGCCAGGCAATGGCCTCGTCTTCGTTTCCGGTCCACCGCGCTTCGTCGCACTCGTGGAGCAGACCTTTAACGGCTTGGTGGCGCAGGCGCAGGCGCAGACTCACATAGCGGCAACGCCAAAGGAATCAGTGCTGATCTTGTTTCGCGGCTCCTCCACTACGGTCGTTCGCGACGGACGACCGGATGCTTCTTATTCTTCTGACATCCCACAACAGGATAGCGTTGGCGGGAAGCCTGAGCTGGGCAAGAAATGAACATTGAGGATTTCCCGCAGCTCTGAAGAACATGACTGCGGCTACCCCTTTGTGAACTCTTCGCAAACTCGTCAGTTTCTCGAAAGCTAATCCGCTCATGATGAGTCCCGGCAGCTCTCGCGGTGACTCCGGCCATTGTGTTGGACCGAACCTTGGAGCCGGCCCGGAACACAGCAATTGAAGGCAGGGCAGGCGCATTCGTGACCTGCCGACGCTTGGAATTGTCGAATTTTGTGAAACGCAAGGGATCTTCTGTCGGGGTCTCTTGTGGGGATTTCAACGTCACGTCTGAGGATGCATAATGTCGGCCAGTAATCTTTCAACTTTCTACCGCTCAAATTCGCTACAGTCCGCAAGGGGTTGGCCGGGCCTGAAAGTTTCCCATTTTGCGACCCAGCATCAGCAAAGTGCATCGTGCTTCGAAGCGATGCTGTCCACTTGTGTGCTGGCAGACAAGCCCGGCTCTTTCGCGCAAGGGGATCTGCCAGCGTCGAATCTTGATTCGACAATGGATAAATTGCGGCAGGACCCTTTGGGCCATCTGGCACCGGATGTCTTGACATTGAATGGCTTGGAGCAACACCCACTGGATCTGCTGCCGCCAAATATGAGGGCGGCTCTCAAGGAGGACCAATCGCAACGCTCCAAGGCGACTGAAGCCCAACATCTGCTCGGCGTCACTCCGAAGATCGAGCCGGCTCCCAGGCCGAGCCCCGGAATCACGTGGAACGGTGGGTCGCTGACCACGGCTGAGTTGCAGATTGTTGCGGTACTCAACCGTCACAAGGACCAATGCCCGCTTACTTGGAAGTCGTTGACCGACAAAGCCAATGATCCCTCTACGCCACCGGATCTGAAAGCGGCGATCCAGGGACTGCAGCAGGATTCGGGACTTTTTTATGCGATTGGCTCGCAGGGCGACGGCCGCTGTGGAGGCAAGATCAACGCCAAGGACTTGGCCGGATTTTCAAACCACCACCCACAAGTTGCTGCATTTCAGGAAGCCCAAGCGCGAAGCTACGAGCAGAACTACATACCATCCGACGGCAGCGGAGGTTTGCAGCCTTCGGTCATGACCTTGAGCGATGCCTTGCGGGAGTTTTACCGGTACTCCGAAAATCTGTCCAAGGACCTGAGTCTGGATGAGTTCAAGAAAATGGTCGGCGGCGAATCGAAAAACGGCAAATTTCCGCCCCAGGTCATTGCGGCGGCGCAATATTTCCTCGATCACCCCGATGCTTGGAACCAGTTGTGCGGTGGCTCGAAAGGGAAGATGCACAAAGAGGATTTCCTGCAAGTCGCCTCATCGTCGATGAGCCTCACGCAAACTGAGCTGAATACGGTCGAGATGATCAAGGACCATCAGGACACGTTCTTTGGAAGCGGTGTTCTGACTCGCGACAAACTGGCGAAAATGAAAGACGACAAGAGCCTTGATCCGAAAGTGCGGGAAGCAGCCTCTCAGCTCCTTTCAGATCCTCTTTTGTTTGGCCTCCTGAACAATTCGATCACGGGCTATAAGACCCATCATAAATTCTTCGACTTTGGCGGCGGGCATACGGTTGATTCCGGCAATATCAGCAAAAAAGACTTTGCCCATTTTTGCACAAACATGTCGTCTGCGAACCGCAACGTTCAGCAGCCAATCACCCACGGCGCCCAAACCGCAGAAGAGCAGAATGCCGTCGCGGACATGAAGATGGGCCTGATGGACCAGCCTGACATTAAGTCAGCCAAAAAGAACGGCGGGGCCGTCATGCACGTCGTCGACTCCGTGCTCAAAATCGAGACGAAAGTGCTCGACTTGGCGGCAACGGCGGTGGGACTGCTCAGCTTCATTCCGGGCCTCGGACAAGTAGCCGATCTTGCCTCGATGGTTCTCGAGGCTGAGTCGCAAGCAGCCAATCTCCTGCGTACGGCCATTAACGGAGGCGATATGAAGCGAGCGCTGGAGGAAGCTGGCCTCAATATGGCCGCGCAGGCGATCGGCCTTATCGCAGGCCCCGAGGTCAAGCTGGCCATTCGAAATGGGCTCGTAAAGCACCTGATGGAAGAGGCCTTGGCGGCAGGCATTGATCTTTCGGTCTCGACGGCGCAGGACTACGCAGAAGGCTATGTGAATAACCTCAAAGCGCGCCTTGCAGGCGGCCCTGAGCAAAGCCTAGGCCTTCCGAGCATGCCATCATTCCAGAGTGTGGCAAGCAATGTGCCCTTCGTCGGCATTGCCTTATCCTAGCCGTCGCCTTGCGCGGAAGCTTTGGCTCGCGCGCTGACATAAGGGTCATTGTGGCACAAGCAGGGGTTCATCCGCATCAACGCAAGCGGTGTTCCTGACGCCATCTGGATCGGACTGTGAGGGGGATGTCCGAAGTCTGTGAAGACTTCGGTATATGACGACTTCAGAGTTACGCTGAGCCCAGCCATCTCGAGCCGGTGCGCCGGGTCGAGGTTTTCACGGGCGCCGGCCGGTAGCGGGAATGGTCTCCGGAAGGCACGGCGCGGATGGTGGCGGAGCGGCGCAGCCGAAGGAACGGCTGTCGCGCGCCCAGGGCGGCCTCCCGAACAGCAGACGATGATCTCCTGCCTTGGGCCTATATCCTCGTGCCACGCTCAAGGCAGTCGGCTGAAAACAGCGCTGATTTAAAACAGCATTATCCTGCACTGCACCCTCGATCCTTGCGCTCACCGATCGCTCGTCGACACGCACGCGGTCAAGTCGTTATCGGCGCTATGCCGATGGGCTTCGAGAGCAAGGTGGACGCTGAGCGGTGCGTCAGCCTCAGGGCGCGGCTGGCCAGCTTTGGGTCTCACGCTCTATGACGGCAACACCCGGCTGATCCACTTGGCCTGTTCGCGGGCTCCCGGCAGCGGCGCGGAAGCCACGGTCCGCCTTCCTCGGCTTCAGGCCAAAGATACCGCAGCATGCTCCAGAGCTATGTCTGCCGCCTTCGCCCCATCGTCGCTGGTCATGTGGAAAGGACAAGCAGGCTACGCACCCTATAATCCCGTCGGGCAGGATTCGACAGTCGACGGCGAGACATTCGCCAAACCTCCCCCTTGATTCTCAGCAACGTTAAAAAAAATTCACATAATGTTCGTGAGTGTAGTCTCCTGTCAGGTGGTACATTAGCCCCAATATCTGGCGTCTTAGTCGTAGAAAGGACTGTGATCTATCTTCCATTAGCATCCATACCAGCGGATTTACAGCAAATGACGAGAGAGGTCTCATGCGGATTGATGGGGATAGAAGGGCTAGCGGCTTGCTGCATCCCGTCCGGGTTGATGCTAACCAATGTTGACACTGGTAAATCGCCTAAGGACGGCAGCGCATCTTGATCGCCTTCGAATCCTGGGCCTTTGCGCGCATGCGGATCTAACCGTCGGCGAGCTGGCCGATATTACCGGTCTGCCTCGCGAGCAGGTTCGACGCCACGTTCGGCGGCTGGTCAGAGCCAACTTTCTTTGCTGCAACGAACAACGTCCGCAGTCTTCGTACCATATGCAAGCAGGAGGCAAGGATGGCGAGCTGGCTCAATTGGTGGTCGATCTCCTGCCCCACGATGATGGCCATCATAAAAGAGACCTACAACGCCTGGAAGCAATACAAGACGCGCGGTTGAAGGGACCGCCTGCTTGATCGTGAAATAGATCAGTCCAAATGGAGCGCGACTACCATGGATAACTCCGCCGGCGGCGCCATCGCGCAGCCCGACACTTACGGGCGGCCTCACTTAGCCGCCGTCGACTCCCGCGTTCACGAACTGCTTCTAAGACAGGAGCGTCAGGAGCGGACAACTCTCAAACTGATCGCCTCCGAGAACTTTGCCTCCTCGGCGGTGTTGGAAGCGACCGGGTCGATTTTCACCAACAAGTATGCCGAGGGATACCCCGGTGCGCGCTACTACGCCGGAAACGAGATCGTCGATGAGCTTGAGACCCTCGCGATCGAGCGCCTGAAAGCGCTATTTGGCAGTGAACATGCCAACGTCCAGCCTTATTCAGGCTCGCCAGCCAACCAGGCTGTCTATCGCGCGCTTTTGAGCCCCCGTGACAAAGTCATGGGCTTGCCTTTACCCGAAGGCGGCCATCTGACTCACGGTTGGTCCGTCAATTTTTCCGGCAGCGATTATCAGCGCGTCCCGTACAGGCTGCACGAAAAGACACAGCAAATTGACTATGACCACTTGCGCGAGACCGCCAAGCGGGAACGCCCGAAGCTAATTTGGGTCGGCGGAACTGCTTATCCGCGTATTTTTGACTACGCGGCAATGGCCGAAATTGCTTCGGAGGTGAACTCGTATCTGGTGGCTGACATCGCCCACATCTGCGGCCTGGTTGTCGCAGGAGTGCATCCGAACCCCGTGTCCCATTGCGATGTGGTCACCAGCACCTCTCACAAGTCGATCCGCGGTCCCCGGGGTGGCTTCATTTTATCAAGGAATGAAGACCGTTATCAGCCCCTCCATCATCCGAAGAGCAAACACAATCTGGCCAAACGTATAGACCGCGCCGTGTTCCCTCTTCTGCAAGGCGGACCGCATATGAATACTATCGCCGCGCTTGCCGTCGCTTTGCAGGAAGCAGCGAACTCGTCCTTTCGTGTCTACGGTCAGCAGATCGTCCACAACGCCAAGGCTCTGGCCCAGGCACTTCTGGAGCGAGGTTATGAACTCGTCACCGGGGGCACTGACAATCACATGCTGATCCTTGATCTTCGGGACCGGTCGCTGTCAGGCAAAGCCTATGCGGAGCGCTTATCGCGTGCAGGCATCATTGCGAATTTCAATATGGTCCCGGGCGACCGGCGGCATCCGGCGCTGACAAGCGGCATCCGCTTAGGGACACCAGCGGTGACGTCCATGGGCATGCGCGAAACGGAGATGGTGCAGATCGCCGCTTTCATCGACTCGGTCTGCCGCCAGCCCGATGACCAGGAAGTTCATGCGAGCGTACGAAGAGACGTTGCCGACTTCTGCACTGCGTTCGATGTTCCCGGCATCCCCGACCGATAAGCCACCCCAATCCAGAAACTCCTCACTAACTCCAGCACTTGAAGCGAGGGCATTTTTATGACCAGGCAGTTCGTGTTCTCTTCCGAATCCGTCGGCGCGGGACACCCCGATAAGATGGCAGACAACATCTCCGATGCCATTCTCGATGCGGTCCTGCGCACCGATCCGAAGGCGCGCGTCGCCTGTGAAGTGTTGGTGAAGACGGGGATGGTCGTTGTGGCTGGCGAGATCACCAGCCATGCCCACATCGATTACAGCCAAGTCGCCCGCGATACGATACTCGATATTGGCTACGACGATGATGCGATTGGCTTTGATGGTCGACGTTGCGCCGTCGTTCTGGCCCTCACCGAGCAGTCGCCCGACATAAGCCAGGGCGTTGATGAAGGACGAGGGCAGGATCTCGGGCAAGGGGCAGGGGATCAGGGCATCATGTTTGGATTCGCATGCAACGAGACGGATACATTGATGCCCCTGCCGATCCAACTCGCTCACCATTTGACGAAAAGACAGGCCGAGGTCCGGAAAGCGGGACAGCTTGGCTGGCTGCGTCCGGACGTGAAATCTCAAGTGTCGGTACGCTACGAAGGGCTCCGCCCGGTGGCGCTGGATACCATAGTCCTGTCAACGCAGCATGACGAAGCGGTCTCACAAGCCACGGTCCGCGAAGGCGTCATTGAGGAGATCATAAAACCGGTCCTGCCGGCCCACCTGGATACTTCGGGGATCAGATTTCTGGTCAACCCAACAGGGCGGTTCGTGGTCGGTGGGCCTGCCGGCGACTGCGGCCTCACAGGACGGAAGATCATCGTCGATTCCTACGGTGGGACCGGGCGTCACGGCGGCGGTGCCTTTTCGGGCAAGGACCCATCCAAGGTTGACCGCTCGGCGGCCTATGCCGCCCGGTATGTCGCGAAGAACATCGTTGCCAGCGGCCTTGCGGAGGTCTGCGAGGTTCAGCTTGCCTACGCGATCGGCGTGGCCAGTCCGGTTTCTGTCATGGTCAATACCTTCGGAACCGCAAGGATCGAGGAAAAAAGGATCGAGCGCCTTGTTCTCGAGGTTTTCAATCTCCGACCGAAAGGCATCATCAAGATGCTTGATCTCTTACGGCCGATATACCGCAAGACGGCGACATACGGACACTTCGGGCGTGAAGAGCCTGAGTTCACTTGGGAGAAGACGGACAAAGCTGACGATTTGCTGCGTGAAGCCGGACCGGCAGCTGCGTGAGGGCGGCTGGATCAAGCGCATGCGGCAACCCATTTCAACTCGCGAGACCACGCCCGGCCGGCGTGGCAAGAAGCCGGCTCGGGTTTTGGCGGAGATTTTGATGCCGGATTATGACGTGCTTTGCATCGGCAATGCCATTGTCGACATCATCGCCCAGTGCGACGAGGAATTCCTCGAGACCAACGGCATCATCAAGGGCGCGATGAACCTCATCGACACACAACGCGCCGAACTGCTCTACAGCCGCATGGGCCCGGCGATCGAAGCGTCCGGCGGCAGCGCCGGCAACACGGCGGCCGGCGTCGCCAGCTTTGGCGGCCGCGCGGCCTTCTTCGGCAAGGTCTCCAACGATGCGCTGGGCGAAATCTACGCCCACGACATCCATGCGCAGGGCGTCGCCTTCGGCACCACGCCGCTCAAGGGTGAGCCGCCGACGGCGCGCTCGATGATCTTCGTCACGCCCGACGGCGAGCGCTCGATGAACACCTATCTCGGCGCCTGCGTCGAGCTTGGCCCTGAGGATGTCGAAGCCGACAAGGCGTCCGGCGCCAAGGTCACCTATTTCGAAGGCTATCTGTGGGACCCGCCGCGCGCCAAGGAGGCAATCCGCCAGACGGCGAAGCTGGCGCACGCGGCAGGCCGAGAAGTGTCGATGACGCTGTCGGATTCGTTCTGCGTCGACCGCTACCGCGACGAATTCCTCGACCTGGTGCGCTCGGGCACGGTCGACATCGTCTTTGCCAACAGCCACGAGATCAAGTCGCTCTACCAGACATCGTCGTTCGACGAGGCGCTGGCCCAGATCCGCAAGGATTGCCGGATCGCCGCCGTCACCCGCTCGGAAAAAGGCTCGGTGATCGTGCGCGGCGACGAGACCGTGGTGATCAAGGCGACCGCCATCAAGGAACTGGTCGACACGACGGGCGCCGGCGATCTCTATGCCGCCGGCTTCCTGCATGGCTACACGCAAGGCCGCGACCTGCAGACTTGCGGCGACCTTGGCTCACTGGCAGCCGGATTGGTGATCCAGCAGATCGGCCCCAGGCCCCGTCAGAATTTGCGCCGCGAGGCTGAGCAGGCGGGGCTGACCATTCCGGACGTTCAAACGAGTTAGTGGCCTACCTTCCCGTTGTGCAGGCTATCTCGCCAGAAGCGCAATCACGGAATAGGGAAATCCTGATGTCGAACATGATGAAGGCGCTTGTGAAGGCCAAGGCCGAACCGGGCATCTGGATGGAAGAGGTGCCGGTGCCGGAAATCGGCCCCAACGACGTGCTGATCAAGATCAAGAAGACGGCGATCTGCGGCACCGACGTGCACATCTACAATTGGGACCAGTGGGCGCAGAAGACGGTGCCGGTGCCGATGGTGACGGGCCATGAATTCGTCGGCACCGTTGCCGATTTCGGCGCAGCGGTCACCGAATACAAGGTCGGCCAGCGTGTATCGGGCGAAGGCCACATCGTCTGCGGCCATTGCCGCAACTGTCGCGCCGGGCGAGGGCATCTGTGCCGCAACACGCTCGGCGTCGGCGTCAACCGTCCAGGCGCCTTCGGCGAGTATCTGGCGATCCCGCAGCACAATGTCGTGCCGATCCCCGACGATGTGCCCGATGAGATTGCCGCGATCTTCGATCCCTTGGGCAATGCCGTCCACACCGCATTGTCCTTCGATCTGGTCGGCGAGGACGTGCTGGTGACTGGCGCCGGGCCGATCGGCATCATGGGCGCGCTCGTCGCCCAATGCGTCGGCGCGCGCAAAGTGGTCATCACTGACATCAACCCGGTGCGGCTGGCGCTAGCCAAGAAACTCGGCGTCCAGCATGTCGTCGACGCCTCGAAGGAGAAGCTGCGCGACGTCATGCCGGTGCTCGGCATGACCGAGGGGTTCGACGTCGGCCTCGAAATGTCAGGCGCCGCCCCCGCTTTCCGCGACATGATCGACACCATGAACAATGGCGGCAAGATCGCCATTCTGGGCATCGCGCCGACCGGCTTCGAGATCGACTGGAACAAGGTCATCTTCAAGATGCTGCATCTCAAAGGCATCTACGGCCGCGAGATGTTCGAAACCTGGTACAAGATGATCGCGCTTGTGCAGGGTCCGCTGGATGTCTCCGGCCTGATCACCCACCGCATCGGCATCGACGATTTTCAGATCGGTTTCGATGCGATGAAGAGCGGCAGTTCCGGCAAGGTGGTGATGGACTGGTAGGGATTGCCTTGGCCGCTATTCAGGAAAAGCTGACGACAGCACCTCTGGTCCGCCGGACATTTTCCAACTAGGGGAACATGGCTGGGTGGAGAGCTATGGCTCCGCTACGTGCGCTCGCTAATCATATACGGCGACGTATCGCGGCCCACCCGGTGACGGTCGATGGGGCAATTCGCTTCAGTCGATGACGGAAACCCGGTGAACCGATGCTGAGGCCCCGACGCGATCGTCTATTTCCTATGATCTGCGATTGAGGTCGAGGTGTTGCCGCTTTCAGCGGGTAAGATGCGATAGACGACTTCCGGTACCCTTCCGGTCAGCGAAAAGGAAGGCAACGAGCCGCATTGCCTCAAGCAAAATGTTACCAATAGTGTCCTGTTCCAAAGGGGATGGACAGGTCGTGCCATTCCGGTTCGGGGGAAGGATGGCGCGGCTCAGCATGGCGACACGGTGAAGCGGCGATCGTGGAGCTTTATTGCGGCGTTGACAAGCGGCGCATTCTGGATGAGTTCGAGGCGGTAACCGGCTATTATTCGCAAGCGCGCGATCCGTCTTATGAACCGTCGTGAGCAGAGGCCGTCTGCGGGCAAGAGCCGCAGCCGCTGTTACGGCAGCGATGTCCGCGACGCGCTCATCGTGTTGTGGGAGGATTCGGAGCGGCTGGGTCCGCATCGACGCTCGCGGCGGCCAGCGCCGCCGGGCAGGAATGAGTTCGCAGTTCGCCGCTCGGTGCCAGCCCGCACCTTCGGCGATTGGAAAGATCCGCCGCCCGGCTTTGTTGAGCGCATTCGGGCACGTCTTCGTCAGGGAGCTTCGTGCAGACGATGGTGCTGACCGGATTGCCGCCGGCTGGACCGATTGCATTCCGCTCCGCACGCGCGACAGCGGCAATGTGATCATGGCGATCAAGCAGGCCCGCTCCCGGTTTCGCTGACCCTGTGCTGCTGTTTGCCGGCATCCGCCCGCACAGGAAGAGCTTGTAAAAGTGCGGAAATCGAGGAGCCGTTGGTCGTCGATCTTCAGCCTGAACGCGGTCGTTTGCTGGTGCCGCAAATCGGCTGTTGCATGTACATCCCTGTCAGACGTCAGTTTTCCTCGCCTATTTTGGTGTCGAGCGCGAAGTGCTCCAACCAGATTGCAAGGCTTTTTGGAAATGAGAGCGGCTTTGCGCAGGGCGCTCCGTTGTTGAGCATTCAAGCTACCAAGCCAATGACGCGCAGGTTCCACCAGGCTCGCCAGCCTTGAAGGACAGCGAAAAAAGCAGAGCACGACAGACACAACAGTGCATCAGGACGCCGCAGTCGTTGAAGATGGTGCGCTGCATCCATACCGTGGATGCATTCGATCCAAATAATCGATTTGTTCAATCAGTTTCTCGAAAGCTAACCCTACCCTCTGTGGGAATCGGGCTCTGAGCCGCGACGCTGCCTTGCGAGCGCAGGGGCTGCACGTAGGAGAGATGATGCAACGAGAAATCGCACGCGGGTTGCTGGCCTCGTGGGTTCGCCGACCGGCGTATTTGAGCCCGTCAGTTGGTCCTCACCCGCGCCTATTGCCACCGAGCGACTTGCATGTCCCTCCGACTCGGACCAGTTCCGAGAGCTGCGACGAGTTGCGCGCCGTGTGCTCCGATCAGATGGCCGCCGGTGACGCGTTCGATGGGCCGTCCCTCTTCGAGAGGAGATGAAATGCGAACGCTGCTCGTGGATCATCATGCGGATCTTGCGCGCGCCATGCGACTTGCGCTCGGGGATGGCGGCTTCGTCGTTGATGTCGTTGGTACTCTGGAACTGGCTTCGAGTGCATTTTCTTGCGCCAGCTATGAAATTCTCCTGCTGGAATTGGCTCTGCCAGATGGCGATGGCTTGGGTTGGCTGAGGCAGTTGAGGACCCACGGGCATTCAGTTCCTGCCGTCATTATGAGCAGCCTTAACGATCTCGATAAGCGAATTGCGATCTTCAACGGTGGTGCGGACGACTTTCTGCTCAAACCCATCTCTACCGATGAGCTTATTGCCAGAATGAGAGCCATTCTGCGCCGGGCGACACAGATGACCGACCTGAGGCTCGTATTTGGCAATCTCGACTTTGATCCGGTCGCCCGCCAGGTTTTCGTTGATGGGCACCCAATGATGATCGCACGTCGCGAACTCTGTGTTCTAGAGCACCTGCTTAACCGGGCAGGCCGCATCGTGCCCCGTGCGCAATTGGAAGATCACCTCTATTCATTCAACGACGACGTGTCTGCCAACGCGCTTGAAGTCGGAATTTATCGTTTACGGGGACATCTGACCAGATCAGGTGCAACGCCACGGATCAAGACCATCCGAGGCATTGGTTACATCCTAGAATTGACTGACGCCTCGTCCGCATAGTTTGTCGAATCGAAAGAAGATCTATTTTGCTGATCCTTCAACATCCTTGCGCTGCGCTCAATTGGCGGGCGATCGCCAACAAGGTTACAAGACCTGCAGTGCCCCGTTACCTGGGCCATCTCCTCTGCGCGCTTATTGTGACTTTCCCACTTGGTGTCGCGGCGCAAAACAAGCAGGACAAAGGCCCGCCGCATGCGGCTTCGAATAGCATCAACGCCACGCTGACCCTTTCCTCTTCGCTCGGGGAGACCGTTCATCTGCCCGGGCCAGCCACGACCATCTTTGTTGCTGACCCCACGATCGCGGATTTTCAGGCGCCATCGAGCAAAACAATCTTCGTCTTTGGCAAGAAATCGGGGCGGACCAGCCTATTCGCCTTGGATGGCAATGGCGAGCCTCTCGCCGAATTGCGTATCGTTGTCACGCAACCGATCGGGGATTTACGCGCCATGTTGCGGGAGCAGGTCGGCGACTATCCCATCCGCGTCAACTATACGCCGCGCGGCGCAATCCTTAGCGGGACGGCGCCCGACGCAGAGGTCGCCGACACCGCAAAAAGAGTCACTGAGCAATATCTGGGCGACGGAGCGCAAGTCGTCAACAACATCAAGGTCGCTGGATCCCTGCAAGTTAACCTCAGCGTGCGCGTAGCCGAAGTCTCACGCAGCGCCATGAAGTCACTCGGCGTCAACTTGTCCGCCTTCGGTCAAATCGGCAATTTCAAAGTGGGCGTTCTAAGCGGAAGCGCTGCAAGCGCTGGGTCTGGTTCAACCCAGGGTGGCGGTACAGCAGAAATCGGATTCGACAACGGTGCCGTCAACGTCAGCGCGGTTCTCGACGCGCTCGCCAAGGAGCATATAGCTTCCGTCCTGGCTGAGCCGAACCTCACCGCTATGTCGGGTGAAAAGGCCAGCTTTCTCGCGGGCGGCGAATTTCCCATTCCTGTCCTGCAGGAAAACAGGCAGGTATCGGTTGAATTCCGTCACTTCGGCGTCAGTCTGGAATTTGTGCCGACAGTTCTCAGCAACAATCAAATCAACATTCACGTAACGCCCGAAGTCAGTGAACTGTCGACGCAAGGTGCCGTGCAAATCAACGGAATTTCCGTGCCGGCAGTTTCCACGCGCCGAGCCGATACGGTCGTCGAACTCGCCAGCGGCCAGAGCTTCGCAATCGGCGGTCTAATCAGGCGGAACGTCAACAATGATGTCAGGGCCTTTCCCTGGCTCGGAGAACTGGCGATCCTGGGACCGCTTTTTCGCTCGACCTCGTTTCAAAAAGAGGAGTCAGAACTGGTCATTCTAGTTACGCCTTACATTGTAAGACCAGGCTCCAACCCAAACCAGATGAGCGCACCGACCGAGCGGGCGGCACCGGCTTTGAACGGAGGGGGCGCTCCGACGAATTCCGTGACAAGTCCCCCGCGAGACCGCGCTGCTATCCGTGCGGGCGCGCCAAGCGCCCAGGGCGGTCTCGGCTTCATCATCGAATAGTGTCATCCAAAGATGTTGCGTTTTATAATCCTCTTTGTCGCTCTGGCACCAAGCGTAAGTGGCTGCACAAGCACTACGCCAGTTGATGTCGAACCATCGGCACCAATGCTTGTCCGAGAGGAGACCACCGTCCTGACGTTGCAAAGCCTGCGCGCTTCCGAACGGCAGCGTTTGCGTGTTTTCCTAGACAAGGCCAGTCGCGGCCGGTTCGATGCCATCCACCTCCTCATCAGCGGTTCGCCCCAGCTCAGCGCAGGGGTAGCCCATCAGGCCAGGCAGTTGGCAATCGAAGAAGACAACATTCAATTGCGCGATCAACACGACGCCGGCTCAGTGCGAATTGAGGCGATTGTCTATCACGCCCGTCCGCCGGTCTGTCCCTCATATGGTGCCTTACCCAATGAAGAATCCTTCAAACAGCCGCTTGGTTGTTCGACAGGACATAACCTGGCCGTGATGGTCAACGATCCGCGCGATCTGCTCGACAATCAGGCCGTCAAGGCCGGCGATGGCGATCGTGCTTCTGTACCAGTTGCAACTTACAGAACATTCGGGACGGATAAAGGTGGCTGATACCGCCCTTATCTCGGCAGCACTCCTACCGGAGATTGAAAGCTTCCAATCGCGTCCTGATCTAAAATAAAAGGAACCGCTGGATGCAATATAGGCGCTATATCGAGGGCCTTAGGGCCGTTGCTGTACTTCCGGTCGTACTCTTTCATTTCGGAATTTCGGCGATCCCGGGTGGCTTTAGCGGGGTCGATATCTTCTTCGTCATCTCCGGCTACCTAACCAGCGGAAGCCTCCTGGATGACCTTGAACGCGGCCAATTTTCCATCGTCAACTTCTACTGGCGCCGTGCCCGGCGCATTCTGCCGGCGCTCGTCTTTGTGATGCTTCTCACCTGCATTGCGGCATTGTTCATTCTTCTGCCACCGGATCTGCGCGGATTCAGTCTTAGCATCATAGCTACCTCGACCTTCTGGTCGAACGTTTTCTTCTGGAAAACGTCAAGTTACTTCTCTATCGATGCCGCGCTTCTACCACTGTTGCACACTTGGCCGCTTTCCGTAGCGGAGCAGTACTACATCTTCGCACCAATCCTGATGTTCCTAATCTATCGCTACATCGGGAAGCGCTGGCTGACGACACTTCTTCCGATAATTCTCTGCAGCTTCGTAGTGGCGGTGATGGCGACATCGCTGGCACCCACCGCCGGATTCTATCTGCTGCCGACCCGAATCTGGGAACTCATGTTGGGCGCCCTGCTCATGCTCAAATGCCCCTCGCCGCTGGGCAACCGACTCCTGATGGAGTCGGTGGGGGTGGCCGGATTTGGCCTTCTCGCCATCGGGTTCTTCGCGATTTCGGCGAGTGATCCGTTCCCAGGCTACAACGCCTTGTATCCATGCATCGGAACGGCCCTTCTGATCTATGTTGGCCAAAATACCCCCTCGACGGTCGCCACCCGCATGCTCGAAGTCAGGCCGCTGGTCTGGATTGGGCTCATCTCGTATTCGTTGTATCTTGTTCACTGGCCTCTCAATGCGTTCGCGCACTATCTTTCGTTCCAAAAACTCGATCCGTTGATGACCGGTGCGATGTTGGTGGCAAGCCTCGCATTGGCTGCATTCTCCTGGAAGTTTGTAGAGCAGCCGTTTCGACAGAAGAGGGCCTTCACCTCCCCGGGGCCTATCTTCGCCTTTTCAGCGCTCGCGATCGTTGTCCTTTGTGCCGGCGGAGCGGCGGGGGCGCTCGGCAACGGCTTTCCGCAACGGTTTCCGGACTATGTCCAGCGGCGCATTTCCGTCGGGGACTGGAGGAATGGCATCTGTTTCAACGAGGGCACCAGCCGGATCGAAAGCTGGAATATGGAGGATTGCACGCGCACCAGCGGTTTTCCAACAACGGTTTTTTTGTGGGGCGACTCCTTCGCCGCGCACTATGTTTCCGGCTTGGGTGCTAACATAAATCGATTGCAGGCGAACATCGTTGAATATACGTACGCCAGCTGCGCGCCGATACTCTATTACTACCCGTACGATCGTCTTGATTGTGTCCGGTTCAATCGCAAGGCCTTGGACGTCATCTTGGAAGCGGACATCAAGACGGTTATCCTCAGCGGTAGATGGAGTGACTATGAGGTCAGAGGTTTCGACGGTCTTCAGCAAACAATCGCTACGCTTCGTGCCCTGGGCGTGCGCGTGTTTGTCATCGGCCAGTCTCCGCAGTTCCCAACTGACGTCCGGAAAATTGCGTTCTTCGCCAAGCGCCAAAATCTGGACGATACGTCCTGGCCGATCGCGATGGACCCCGACGTCAACGAACGTGTGCGCTCATTTACCAAAGGCGCCACATTCATCGATCCGCTGAAATTCCTGTGCAGCGCAGGACGCTGCGCCTATTTCGATAGAGGAGAGTTTTTATATTTCGACTATGGTCATTTCTCTTCAGCCGGCGCCACACTGGCAATCTCGAAATACTGGCCGGCTTTTGGCAAGGACAATGCTCTTCCTAAGACGAAGTAGCGGCTCAGCGGCTGACAAGCACCAGTACGGGTCCCAGTGATAGCTCCTGCTTCCGCAGCAGCCGCGACGATGGAGCTGTTCAGGTTTAAGGCCCCCCGATAGTGACCTAGGTGTGGAGCTTCAACAGGTTGTCCTCGATCAGGGCGAGGCGACTGATAGGCGTTTTTGACTTTAGGCTGCCATGTGGACGATGCCAATTGTATCTGTGCAGCCAGACAGGCAGTTCGGCGGCACGATG